>DATFDS010000046.1:0-27398 GCA_035251955.1 Sphingobium sp.
GCTGGACCCTAAGGCGGCCGTTGCGGCGCTCTCGGACGATGCCGAGATTTGCGGCTGCAACGGCGTCAGCAAGGGCCAGGTCGTCGCCTGCATCGAAGCGGGCAATTGCAGCCTTGATGCGGTGCGTGGCAGCTGCAAGGCTTCGGCGAGCTGCGGCAGCTGCACCGGCCTGGTCGAAAATCTGCTGGCGGTGGTGCTGGGCGATGACGTCCAGTCGGGGCCGAAGACGATGTGCAAGTGCACCAGCTTCGGCCATGACGATGTCCGCCGCGAGATCGTGGCGCAGAATCTGCGCTCGATCCCCGAGGTGATGCAGAAGCTGCACTGGTCGACGCCGGACGGCTGCTCCTCCTGCCGCCCTGCGCTCAATTACTATCTGCTCTGCGCGCTGCCCGGTGAATATCAGGACGATCAGCAGAGCCGCTTCGTCAACGAGCGCATGCACGCCAACATCCAGAAGGACGGCACTTACTCGGTCGTCCCGCGCATGTGGGGTGGCCTCACCAACCCGCGCGAACTGCGCGCGATCGCCGATGTGGTCGAGAAATATGATGCGCCGATGGTGAAGGTCACCGGCGGGCAGCGTCTCGACATTTTCGGCATCAAGAAGGAAGACCTGCCCGCCGTCTGGGCCGACCTCAATGCCGCGGGCATGGTGTCGGGCCATGCTTATGGCAAGTCGCTCCGTACCGTGAAGACCTGCGTCGGGTCCGAATGGTGCCGCTTCGGCACGCAGGATTCGACCGGCCTTGGCGTCAAGACCGAGCGGATGACCTGGGGGTCGTGGATGCCCCACAAGTTCAAGATCGCCGTATCGGGCTGCCCCCGCAACTGCGCGGAGGCGACGATCAAGGATTTCGGCGTGGTCTGCGTGGACTCGGGCTATGAACTGCATGTCGGCGGCAATGGCGGCATCCATGTCCGCGCCACCGACCTGCTGTGCAAGGTATCGACCGAGCAGGAGGCGCTGGATTATTGCGCCGCCTTCACCCAGCTCTACCGCGAGGAAGCGCGCTATCTGGAGCGCACCGCGCCCTGGATCGAGCGGGTCGGCGTCGACTATGTGAAGCAGCGCATCGTGGAAGACGATGCTGGCCGCGAGGCGCTCCGCAGCCGCTTCCTTTATTCGCAGAGCTTCAGCCAGGACGATCCGTGGGCGGAGCGTGCGGCCGGCCAGCATGCCGAACTGCACCAGCATCTCGACCCTATCGCCATCGCTGCGGAGTAAAACCATGACCGATTGGATCGATATCGGAACGCTGGCCGACATTCCCCAGCGCGGCGCCCGCACGGTACAAATTGCCGGGGAGAAGGAAATCGCGGTCTTCCGCACCGGGGACGACAAGGTCTTCGCGCTGGTCAACGAATGCCCGCACAAGAAGGGCCCGCTGAGCCAGGGCATCGTCCACGGCCACAGCGTCGCCTGCCCGCTCCATAACTGGAACATCGCCCTCAAGACGGGCGAAGCGCAGGGCGCGGATGAGGGCTGCACGCCGACCATTGCGGTGAAAGAGGAGGGCGGTCGCATCCTGATCGCCCGGCCGGCCGCGCTGAAGGCGGCAGCTTGAGCTTCCGGTCCCCAGCCATAATGGCGGGGACCCGGGTGGGGGTTGCATGTCGGCCATCCCTTGCGGCATGCGCCTCCACCCAATTCTTGTTAAAGCATGTTCTG
This sequence comes from Sphingobium sp., assembly GCA_035251955.1. Classification (GTDB taxonomy): domain Bacteria; phylum Pseudomonadota; class Alphaproteobacteria; order Sphingomonadales; family Sphingomonadaceae; genus Sphingobium. The sequence goes on from DATFDS010000046.1 coordinate 1,673, forward strand.
TTCGAGAAGGATCGTGTTCCTGCGGAGGCAGGAACCCAGTTCCGACGGCAGGACTGGGCTCTCGCGAGCCACTCGTCTCGTTCGAGTGCCTGCGCAGGAGCACCTCATCGCTTCCGCCTTATGGGCGGGACCTTGAAGAAGAGGTAAGAGCATGACTGAGGCCATCCGCACCACCTGCGCCTATTGCGGCGTCGGTTGCGGCATTTCGGCCACGCCGACCGGGCCCCGGTCGGTCACGATTCTGGGCGATGAAGCGCACCCGGCCAATGGCGGGCGCCTCTGTTCCAAGGGCACGCATCTGGGCGAGACGGTGGGGCTGACTGGCCGCTTGCTGCACCCGATGATCGGCGACAAGCGCGCCAGCTGGGGCAAGGCGCTGGACATGGTGGCGAAGCGCTTCCGCGAGACGATCGAGCGCTACGGCCCGGACAGCGTGGCCTTCTATGTCTCCGGCCAGCTGCTGACCGAAGATTATTATGTCGCCAACAAGCTGATGAAGGGCTTCATCGGTTCGTCCAACATCGACACCAACAGCCGCCTCTGCATGTCGAGCGCGGTCGCCGGCTACAACCGCGCCTTTGGCGAGGATATCGTGCCCGCCAGCTATGACGATCTCGACGAAGCGGACCTGATCGTGCTGGTCGGCTCCAACACCGCCTGGTGCCACCCGATCGTCTATCAGCGCATCCAGGCCGCCCGCGCGGCGCGCGGCACCAAGCTGGTCGTCATCGACCCGCGCCGCACCGAAACCTGCGAGGGCGCCGATCTGCACCTCCCGGTCAAGCCCGGCACCGACGTCGCGCTGATGAACGGCCTGCTCGCCTGGTGCGATGCAGAGGGCATTACTGATCCTGCCTATATGGCTGATCATGTAAATGCCGGCGAGGGCTTCTGGGAGCATATCCGCACCGGCCACGACCTGTGGACGACGGCCAAGACCTGCGACGTCGCGCCCGCGCTGCTGGAGCAGTTCTTCAAGCTGTTCGCCGCGACGCCGCGCACCGTCACGATGTTCAGCCAGGGCATCAACCAGTCGATCCGGGGCACTGATCAGGTCAACGCGATCGTCAACGTCCACCTCGCCACCGGCCGCATTGGCAAGCCGGGCGCGGCGCCTTTTTCGATTACCGGCCAGCCCAATGCGATGGGCGGCCGCGAAGTCGGCGGCCTTGCCTCGACCCTCGCCAGCCACATGGACTTCGCGCCCGAAAATGTGGAGCGCGTCGGCCGCTTCTGGGCCGCGTCCAGCATGGCGACCAAGCCGGGCCTCAAAGCCGTCGACCTGTTCCGCGCGATCAACGAAGGCCGGGTCAAGGCGCTCTGGGTCATGGCGACGAACCCTGCCGTTTCGCTGCCCGACGCCAACCGCGTCCGCGAGGCGCTGGAGTCCGTGCCCTTCCTCGTCGTGTCGGATATCATGGCGGAGACCGACACCAGCGTGCATGCCGACGTTCGCCTGCCCGCCGCCGGCTGGGGCGAGAAGGACGGCACCGTCACCAATTCGGATCGCACCATCAGCCGCCAGCGCCCCTTCATGGCGCTGCCCGGCGAGGCCAAGCCGGATTGGTGGATCGTCACCGAAGTCGCCCGCCGCATGGGCTGGCGCAACGCCTTCGCCTATGACCGGCCCGCCGACATCTGGCGCGAGCATGCGCGCCTCACCGCCTATCAGAATGACGGCCAGCGCGTGCTCAACCTGCGCAGCCACGCGACCATCGGCAACGACGCCTATGAGGCGATGGAGCCCTTCCGCTGGGGCGGCGAGAGGCCCTTTACCGACGGCCGCTTCTCGACCCCGGACGGCAAGGCGCGGCTGGTCCTGACCAAGCAGATGGAGTTGCAGGACCCGCTCAAGGCCTGGCCGATGACGCTCAACACCGGCCGCTATCGCGACCAGTGGCACACGATGACGCGCACCGGTCTTTCGCCCAAGCTTGCCCGTCATCGCGAGGAGCCGCTGGTCGAGGTCCACCCGCAGGATGCGCAAGCACTCGGCATTGCGGACGGTGATCTCGCCCGCGTATCGACCGCGCAGGGTCAGAGCCTCTTCCGCGCCAGCCTCAGCGAAGGCCAGCGCGTCGGCGAGATCTTCACGCCGATCCACTGGACCGACCAGATATCGACCGGGGGCCGCACCGGGCTGCTGCCCCGTCCGCTGGTCGACCCGCATTCGGGCCAGCCGGGTTTCAAGGCGACCCCGGCCGCGCTTGAAAAGGTCGCGACCGAATGGAAGGGCTTCCTGATCCTGCGGGGCGAGCAGCCCGCCAAGGTCCCGTGCCTCTGGTCCACGCGCATCACCGTGCCGGGCGGCGCGCTGTATGAGGTCGCGGGCAATGGCGATGCCGCGCGGCTTGAAGCCTGCCTGCCCAAGGGCGACCGTGTCGAAGCGATCGACCAGACGCGCGGCACCCGCCGCGTGGCGATCATCGCGGACGGCAAGCTCGCGGGCATCCTCATCGTCACCCGTACCGGTCTGCTCCCCTCGCGCGACTGGCTGATCGGCCAGCTCGAAGTCGAAGGGGTGGGGGCCTCCGTCCTCGCCGCGCGCGGCCCCGGCAACCAGCCCGACAAGGGGCCGACCATCTGCGTCTGCTTCGACATCGGCCTCAACCAGATCATGGCCGCGATCCGCGAGCAGAATCTGGTCGACGTGCCCGCCATCGGCAAGGCAATCGGCGCGGGCACCAATTGCGGGTCCTGCCGCCCCGCGCTCGCCAACATCCTGACCCAAATTCCGCAGGAGACGCTCCATGCAGCCGAATGAACTGATCGCCCCCGGACAGGTCTGGCTGGTCGGTGCAGGCCCCGGCGACCCCGACCTGCTCACCCGCAAGGCCGAAAAGCTGATCGCGGCGGCCGACATCGTCTTCTATGACGCGCTGGTCGGGCCCGGCATCCTCGACCTTATCCCGCAGGGCGTGGAGCGGGTCAGCGTCGGCAAGCGTTCGGGCCGCCATTCGAAAGCCCAGGAAAGCATCAACGACCTGCTGCTCGCCGCCGCCAAGGCCGGCAAGCGCGTCGTCCGCCTCAAGGGCGGCGACCCGTCGGTCTTCGGCCGTTCGGCGGAGGAGATGGAGCATCTGGCCGCCGACGGCGTCCGCGTCAGCATCTGCCCCGGCATCACCACCGCCAGCGCGGCGGCAGCAAGCGGCCATGCCTCGCTCACCCTGCGCGGCAAGGCACGCGGCCTGACGCTGGTGACGGCGCATCTGAAGGCCGGCGAGCCGCTCAAGCTCGACTGGGAAGCGCTCGCGCGCCCTGGCGGCACGCTCGGCATCTATATGGGCCGCGCCGCCGCCGCCGAGATCAGCCGTGAACTCATCACCGCCGGCCGCGATCCGGAGACGCCGGTCATGGTGGCGGTCAATGTCTCGCTGCCCAATGAACGGCTGATCCGCGGCAAGCTTTCCGCGCTCGCTTTCCTGGTGGCGGCCATCAGCGACGAGGACCCGACGCTGCTGCTGATCGGTGAAGCGGTGGCGGGCACGGCCATGCCTGCGGAAGTTGCGGCGAGCGTTGCGCTGAAGGTTTGAATTCCATCCGTTCGTTTCGAGCGAAGTCGAGAAACGGTGCGCGCTTGCTTCTCGACTTCGCTCGAAGCGAACGGGGATTGGTTACTGCTGCAATTTCGCCAAATCCTCCGGCCGATTGATATTGGGCAGCACAAATTCCGGCCGCTCGACAATCCGCGCGCCGATCCGCTCCAGCCAGCCATAAATCGACCGGTTATTCTCTTCCGCCAGATGCGCGTCCAGTTCGTCCGCGAGCGAAACCGGCCAGAACCCGGCAAGCTGCTGTCCCTTGAGGATCGCCGCGCCGTCCCCGATCAGTGCTTCAGCAAGGCCATCAGGATAGACCGGCATATCGCATCCGGTCGTCAGCACCGCATCATAGCCTTCCCCCCGCGCATGATGCAGCGCGGCATTCAGCCCTCCCAGCGGCCCCATATCGGGCGCCGGTCGATCCGCCAGTCCCCCCTCGCGCCCGCAGACCATAACCGTCTCGACATAAGGCGCCAGCGAGGCGACCGCATGGTCCAGCAGGGTGCGCCCATCGGCCAGCTTGGCGAGCGCCTTGTCGCTCCCGAACCGGCTCGATCGTCCTCCGGCCAGCACCGCGCCCAACAGCCGCATCATGCGTCTCCTGCGATGATCCGCGCATAGGTGTCCGGATCGACATTGCTTCCCGAAATCACCACCACGCTCGCGCCGTCGACCTTCGGCGCCAATCCCGCCAGCATCGCCGCCAGCGCCACCGCGCCGCCCGGCTCCACCACCAGCTTGAGCGCCGAAAAGGCAAAGCGCATCGCCTCGCGCACTTGGTCGTCGCTCACCACCAGCCCGCCGGAAAGCAGCGCCCGATTGATGGGAAAGGTCAGTTCGCCCGGCATCGGCGCCAGCAGCGCATCGCAGATCGACCGCGCGTCGGGCGAGACCTTCTCCCGCACCCCGCTTGCCAGCGACCGCGCCGTGTCGTCAAACCCCTCCGGTTCCACCGCATAGATGGCGACATCCGCCCGCCGCGCCTTCACCGCCGTCGCGATCCCGGATACCATGCCGCCGCCACCGCAATTGACCAGGATCTGCCCGACATCGACCCCCAGCTCCGCCGCCTGTTCCACTATCTCCAGCCCGATGGTCCCCTGTCCCGCCATGACGAAGGGATCGTCGTAGGACGGCACCAGCACCGCCCCGCGCTCGGCCACCAGCGCCCGCGCAATCTCCTCCCGGCTCTCGGTAAGGCGGTCATAGGCCACGACATCGGCCCCCAGGGCGCGCGTATTGGCCGTCTTGATCGCGGGGGCATCCGCCGGCATCACGATCGTCGCCGGCATTCCCAGCAGTCGCGCCGCAAGGGCCACGCCTTGCGCATGATTGCCCGACGACCAGGCGACCACGCCTGCCTTGCGCTGATCCGCATCCAGACGCGCCAGCCGGTTGTAGGCGCCCCGGAACTTGAACGACCCGCTATGTTGCGCGCCCTCGAACTTCACCAGCACCCGGCCGCCGCATCGCTCGTTCAAAACCGCATTTTCCAGCAGCGGCGTGCGCACCGCTGCGGGCGCGATCAGCAGCGCGGCATTTTCCACATCGGTGGCGGTGATGGCGAACGAATCGGGCATGCGCGTCTCCTGCAAGGCACGCCCATAAAGGCGCACCATCGGGGAGGCGCAATGTCCGTTCGCCCGTTCGGGCTGAGCCTGTCGAAGCCTGTCCTGAGCGTCGACAGCAGTCATGCAGTCGAAGGGCCCTTTCCTTACTCTCGGAAAAAAGAGTCCCCTTCGACAAGCTCAGGGTGAACGGTGTCGATATTCATTCCGCAAAAGCCTTCGGCGCCGGCGCCACCACCGTATAGGTGCCCGCGCTGATTTCCGACACTTCCAGCGCTCGCTCCGCCACGCCGTTGCGGCTGAAGCGGAACGCGCCGTCGATGCCGGAGAAACCACCCGAATCGCGCAGCCGCGCCGCCGGGAACACCGTCCCCGGCTTCCAGTCGCGCGCGATCCGCACGGTCAGCAGCACCGCGTCATAGCCGAGCGCGGACAAGCGGAAGGGCGAACTGCCGTAGCGCGCGCGATATTTGCCCGCCAGCTGCCCATAAAGACCGTCCGACACGCTGGCGAACCAGGCCCCGCGCAGCACGGGGCTGGACGCCAGCGCATTGTCCGTATTCCACAGCTCCGTGCCCAACAGCCGCGCGCCGGCGCCGCCATTTTTCCGCACGATCGGCGCCAGCTGCAGCGCCACGCGCCCGCTGTCCGCGATCAGCAGCGCGTCATAGCTGGATGAGGACTGCAGCTTCTTCACCGCCGCCGTCATGGAGGCTGCCGACCGATCGAAGGTCTGCATCGACACGACGGTTCCGCCCGCGCTCTCGACCGCGCGCAGCAGCGCCGTGCCCGATCGCTCGCCATAGACGCCCTTGGGCACCAGCCCGGCGAATTTCGACAGGCCCTTTCCACGCGCGAACGCCACCACGCGCTCGATCGACTGGTTGGGATTATAGCCCATGATGTAGACGCCGTTGCCGGCGACGCTGGTATCGTTGGAAAAGCTGATCACCGGCACATTGGCGCGCGCCGCGATCGGCCCGGCGACCCGCGCATCCTCGGCCAGCAGTGGCCCCAGGATCAGGCGATTGCCCTCGGCCAGCGCCTTGTTCACCGCCGCCGCCGCGCCCAGGCCGGTGTCGTAGGTGGTGATGCGCACCCGGTCCGCCTTCGTATCCAGCAGCGCCAGCGTGGTCGCATTGGCGATCGACTGGCCGACGCCCGCATTGGGTCCGCTGAGCGGCACCAGCAGCGCGACGCGATTGCGCAACGTGTCGGTCGGCAGCCCCTGCGTCACGTCCGGGCCGGTGGGCGTCGGCTCGACCGGCCCGGGACCCGGCCCGCGTGGCACGACCGACTGACAGGCGGCGAGCGCCAGGGCGCTGGCGGCGAAGGCAATACGCGCACCGCGCTTCAGGGCCGCGAACATGTCCGCTTGCCGGAGGGCATCCGTCTCTGTCATCTGGCGTCCTTATGGAAACTCGAACTTCTGGGCTGGAGCCCGGGCTTTACATCGTTGCAGGGCCGATCGGCAACCTCGGAGACCTTACCCCCCGCGCGGCGGAAGTCCTGCGGTCGGCCGATGTGATCGCCGTGGAAGATACACGGGTCAGCGCACGTTTGCTGCGCCATGCCGGCTCCGACCGCCCGATGATCCCCTATCACGACCATAGCGCCGAGGGCGTGCGCGCCCGCCTGATCGACCGGATGGCGAGCGAATCGGTCGCGCTGCTCTCCGACGCGGGGACGCCGCTCATTTCCGATCCGGGGTACAAGCTGGTGCGCGACGCCCGCGCCGCCGGTCGCGCCATCACCACGCTGCCGGGGCCCAGCGCCGCCATCGCCGCGCTCACCTTGTCGGGCCTGCCGACCGACCGGTTCCTGTTCATGGGCTTCCTTCCGTCCAAGCAGAAGGCCCGCGCCGCCGCCCTCGCCGAAGTCGCCGCCCTGCGCGCCACCCTGGTCTTCTACGAAAGCGGCCCGCGCCTGTCGGAAAGCCTTGCCGCCATGGCCGAGGTCTTGGGCGAGCGCGAGGCCGCCGTCAGCCGCGAAATCAGCAAGGCTTTCGAGGAAACCCGCACCGGCACGCTGACCGAACTGTCCACTCGCTATGCCGACGCCCCGCCCAAGGGCGAGATCGTCGTCATCGTCGGTCAGCCCGGCGAAGCGCCTCCCGCCAGCGCCGAGGATGCTGACGCTGCGTTGCGTGAAGCGATGGAGCGGCTCCCCGTCTCCAAGGCGGCGGGCGAGGTGGCGAAGAAGCTCGGCCTCGATCGCCGCGCGCTCTACGCCCGCGCGATGGAACTCAAGGGGTGAAGCGTCAGCAGGCGGAAAAGCGCGGGCGCCAGGCCGAACGCCTTGCCGGCTGGTGGTTGCGGCTCAAGGGCTGGCAGATCGTCGGCCGCCGCCTGCGCACGCCTGTCGGGGAGGTGGACCTGGTCGCCCGGCGCGGCGCCATGCTCGCCTTTGTCGAGGTGAAGGCCCGCGCGACAGGCGCCGATCTCGACCTTGCGATCGACGAACGCCGCCTCTCGCGCGTCGCGGCGGCGGCGGAAATGCTCTTCTACGATCTTGCAAAACCGGGCGATGACATGCGGATCGACGTGATCCTCCTTGCGCCCGGCCGCCCGCCGCGCCATCTGGCGAATGTCTGGCATGGGGGCTAATCTGACCTCGTCCGTTCGCCCTGAGCTTGTCGAAGGGCTTCACTTCTCTTCAAGAAAGGGAGGGGCTTCGACAAGCTCAGCCCGAACGGAGAAATAGAGCAAATGACCGATCTCAATCCCCTGACCGTCGCCGTGCAGATGGACCCGATGGAAGGGCTCAACATCAAGGGCGATTCCACCTTCCACCTCATGCTGGCGGGGCAGGCGCGGGGGCACCGCCTCTATCATTATCTCGCGCCCGACCTCACCTATCGCGACGGCCGCGTGCTGGCCAAGGCCCGGCCGGTGAAGGTGCAGCGGGTCGAAGGCGACCATTTCGCCTTTGGTGAGCCGGAAATCCTCGACCTCGGCCGTGATGTCGACGTGGTGCTCATGCGCCAGGACCCGCCCTTCGACCTCAGCTACATCACCGCCACGCACCTGCTTGAGCGGGTGCAGGCTGAGACGTTGGTGGTGAACGATCCCGCCGCCGTCCGCAACGCGCCGGAAAAGGTCTTCGTCCTCGACTATGCGCGCTTCATGCCGCCGACGATGATCACCCGCGATCTGGACGCGGTGAAATCCTTCCTCGCCGAACATGGCGAGGTCGTGGTGAAGCCGCTGTACGGCAATGCCGGCAATGCCGTTTTCCACATCGGGCAGTCGGGCGCGAACCTGTCCGCATTGGTGGAACTGTTCAAATCCTCATGGGTCGAGCCTTTCATGGTCCAGGCCTTCATTCCCGGCGTCGCCCAGGGCGACAAGCGCATCGTCCTGATCGACGGCGAAGTGGCCGGCGCGATCAACCGCATTCCGGGCGCGGGAGAAATCCGCTCCAACCTGGCCGTCGGCGGATCGGCGGCCAAGACCGAGCTAACCCCGCGCGAACTGGAAATCTGCGCCGCCATGGGGCCTGAACTGAAGCGCCGCGGCCTGCTCTTCGTCGGCATCGACGTGATCGGCGGCGAATGGCTGACGGAAATCAACGTGACCTCGCCCACCGGGATCGTGTCGATCGACGCCTTCAACGGCACCGACACCGGCGGGATGATCTGGGATGCGATCGATGCGCGGCTGGCGGCGAGGGCGGCGGCTTGACCCGTTCCCGTCATCCCAGCGCAAGCTGGGATCTCGTGCCCCAAGCTGTGCCCTCCGAGGGAGATTCCAGCTTTCGCTGGAATGACGCGTAAGTGACCGACTGGGTCCTGCGCCTGATCGACGCCGGCGGCTATTGGGGCATTTTTGCCCTGATGATCATCGAAAATGTCTTTCCGCCCATTCCGTCGGAACTGATCATGGGCATTGGCGGCATCCGCGTCGGGCAGGGGCGGATGGCGATGGAATGGCTGCTGCTCGCGGGCACGCTCGGCACGACGCTCGGCAATTATTTCTGGTATCTGGTCGGCCATGTGCTCGGTTTCGAGCGATTGAAGCCGCTGGTCGACCGCTATGGCCGCTGGGCGACGCTGGAATGGCGGGATGTGGAGGCGCTGGACCATATTTTCGGCAAATATGGCCAGATCGTCGTCTTCGTTTTCCGTTTCCTGCCGGCCTTCCGCACGATGATCTCGCTGCCGGCCGGGCTGTTCCGCATGGGCCATGGCAAATTTCTGCTGTGGACCGCCGGGGGGGCACTGATCTGGAACATCATCCTGGCTTATGCCGGTTATGTCCTCGGCCAGAATTTTCGCGACATCGACAAATATGTGGGGCCCGCCGCCACTGCCTGCGTGGTGGGTGCGGTGGCGCTCTACGTCTGGCGGCTCGCGACGTGGAAGCCGCGGGGCTAGCGCATGGAAGGGTAAAGTGGACGTCGGACATGTTTGCGGCTGGAGTGTAATGTGCTCCTGCGAAGGCAGGAGCCCAGTCCTGCCGTCTGAACTGGGCTCCTGCCTTCGCAGGAGCACGATCCTTCAATGGCGGCAAATGGCCGCTTGTTGCCATCCTTATGCCCGTGGATGCGCATTCCTATAAACGTCCAGCAGGTGCGCCGCATCGACCTGCGTGTAGATCTGTGTCGATGACAGGCTGGCATGGCCCAGCAACTCCTGCAGGGAGCGCAAATCCGCCCCGCGTCCCAGCAGATGCGTCGCAAAACTGTGCCGCAGCGCGTGCGGCGTCGTCCGTTCCGACAGCCCCAGCCGCCCCCGCGCGCCCTGCACCGCGCGGCGGATGAGGGCAGGGGAGAGGGGGCCGCCGCGCGCGCCGCGGAACAGGGACGCCTCCCGCTCCATGGGGAAGGGGCAGGCGGCCACATAAGCCTCGATCGCCGCGCGCACCTGCGGCAGCAGCGGCACCTGCCGGGTCTTGCCCCGCTTGCCGGTGACGCGCAGCGTCTCGCCCAGCGGCAGCGCCGTGCCGGTAAGGCCCATCGCCTCGCCGATGCGCAGCCCCGCGCCGTACAGCAGCAGCAGCACCGCCCAGTCGCGCGCGCCGATCCAGCCTTCGCGCGCGGTCTCCGCAACATCCTCCGCCAGCGCCAGGACGTCATCGGGCGACACCGGCCGGGGCAGTCCGCGCTTCACCCGCGGCCCCTTGAGCGCGGGCACGGGCGCATCCGCCCCGCCCACGAAGCGCAGGAAGCCGCGCACCGCCGACAATTCCCGCGCCGCCGAGATATTGCCGATCCCCTCCATCCGCCGCAGCGTCAGGAAAGCGCGCAGGTCCGCCTGGCCGATCTGCGCCAGCATCGCCGCCGTCACCGCTTCGCCGCGATGGTCCGCCAGAAATGCGGTCAGCCGCTCCGCCGTTGCGACATAGGCGCGCACGGTATGAAGCGACCGCCGCCGGTCCAGCGCCAGATGCCGCCGCCAGCCTTCGACAAGCTCCCGCGAACCATTCATGCCGCGAGCTTAGGCGAGCCGCGCGCGAAACGGAATCCCCCAGGGAAGGCCGCCCTTGAAAAAGCCTCCGAAATGGGCACATGGAAGCTATGGATACCCCATTCGATCCGGCCGGCATGCCCACCGGCACGCTCCTTCAGCTCAGCCCGCTGGTGGGGCGCGTCCTTGCGCCGAATCCGTCGCCCTTCACCTATACCGGCACCCAGACCTACCTTATCGGCAGGTCGCCCCCGAAGTCCGGGGATGTCGCCGTCATCGATCCGGGTCCCGACGATGCCGCGCATATCGCCGCGCTGCTCCAGGCGATCGGCGACCGCCCGGTCCGCGCGATCCTGTGCACCCATACGCACCGCGACCACAGCCCCGCCGCGCGCCCGCTGGCCGAGCGCACCGGCGCCCCGATCATCGGCTGCGCGCCGCTGACGCTGGACGATGACGGCCCGCGCGCCGACGCCGCCTTCGATGCCGGCTACCGCCCCGACCATATCCTGGCCGATGGCGAGCGGGTGGCGGGGGAAGGCTGGACCCTCGAAGCCGTGGCGACCCCCGGCCACACCTCCAACCATCTGTGTTTCGCGCTGCAGGAGGAAGGGGTGCTCTTCACCGGCGATCATGTCATGGGCTGGGCGACCAGCGTCATCTCGCCGCCCGATGGCGACATGAGCGACTATATGCGCTCGATGCAGCGCCTGCTCGACCGGCGGGATGCGATTTATTACCCGGCCCATGGCGACCCGGTGGATAATCCGCAACGGCTGGTGCGCGGCATGATGGGCCATCGCAAGCAGCGCGAGGGGCAGATAGTACGCTTCCTGGAGCGCAACGGCGCGTCGGAAATACCGGACATGGTGGCGGAAATGTACAAGGGCGTGGACCCGCGCCTCTATGGCGCCGCCGGCCGATCGGTGCTCGCGCACCTGATCGACCTCGATGGGCGGGGCATCGCCGCCGCGACCGGGGATGGCCGCTGGGAACTGCGCTGACGTCAGGGATCAACAGATGCTGGCCAACGGCCGCGCCGCCCGCTAGGGGCGCGCTGCATCAAGGCCCGTGAGGAGTAGGGACATGAACGCCATCACCGGAATCCCGCAGGGGATCGACCTGCGCGCGGAGATCGACCGGCTGCGCAAGGAGCGCAACGCCGTTATCCTGGGCCATTATTATCAGAAGCCCGAAATCCAGGACCTGTCCGATTTCGTCGGCGACTCCCTGGAATTGTCGCGCAAGGCGGCGGAGACCGACGCGGACGTGATCGCCTTTTGCGGCGTGCGCTTCATGGCCGAAACGGCGAAGATCCTCTCGCCGGAAAAGATCGTCGTCCTGCCCGACATGGACGCCGGCTGCAGCCTGGAGGACAGCTGTCCCCCGGCGCAGTTCAAGGCTTTCCGCGAGGCGCATCCGGACCACATCGCGCTCAGCTACATCAACTGTTCGGCCGAGGTGAAGGCGCTCAGCGACATCATCGTCACTTCCTCGTCGGCGGAAACGATCCTGAGCCAGATTCCGAAGGAGCAGAAGATCATCTTCGGCCCCGACAAGCATCTGGGCGGGTATCTCAAGCGCAAGTTCGACCGGGACATGCTGCTCTGGCCCGGCGTCTGCATCGTCCATGAGGCGTTCAGCGAAACCGAACTGCTGAAGCTGAAGGCCGAGCATCCCGACGCGCCGATCGCCGCGCACCCGGAATGCCCGCCCTATATCGTCGACCATGCCGACTATGTCGGCTCGACCAGCGGCATCCTGCAATATGCCAAGACGATGACCGGCGACACGCTGATCGTCGCCACCGAGCCGCACATCATCCACCAGATGCGCAAGGCGGTGCCGGAAAAGAATTTCATCGGCGCGCCGGGGGCGGACGGCAACTGCAACTGCAATATCTGCCCCTATATGGCGCTCAACACGATGGAAAAGCTTTACCTCGCGTTGCGCGACCTGCAGCCGCGCATCGAGATGGACGAGGAATTGCGCCTGGCCGCGAAGAAAAGCCTCGACCGCATGCTCGACATGGCGAGCGGCACGATCGGGCAGGGGGATGTGGGCGCGCGCTGAGCGGGTCTGCCTCCAACCTCCGTTCGACACGAACGGAGGTTGGAATTTTGAGGCTAACCCCCGCCCATCTCCGCCACCATCTCGCGCACCACCTCTTCCAGCTGGTCCAGCCCGGAATTCGTGCCTTGCTCGAATCCCAGGCCCAGATAATCGTCGTGCATCGCCTTGCTGTCGAACAGCGTGCGGTGCGTCAGCAGCGTGCGCCCTTCGGCATCCTCGGCGAAGCTGACCGTCATCACCATCACCGGCGATCCCGGTTCTTCAAAGCTGTTATCGTAGCGGATGCGTGTGTTGGGCACGATCTCCAGATAGGTTCCGCCAAAGGGCGGCCCGCGTTCGCCCGCATCGCTCGTCATCTGGAAGCGGAAGCGCCCGCCGACCCTGAAATCCATCTCGCAGGCGCTGAGCGGCCAGCCGACCGGGCCGAACCAGCGCTTCACAAGCAAAGGATCGGCATGGGCAGCAAAGACGATGTGCGCCGGCGCGTCGATCAGCCGGGTGATGGTGGTTTCGCGCACGGATTCGGGTTCGCCGCTCATGCTCGCTCTCCTCTTTTGGGACCTGGAGACAGTCAATCACCGGGCCATGGGGACTGTCAACCGATCCGCGACTGTGCCACATCGCTGGCCCATGACCCGTGATTCCCAGCCCTTTTCGCTTCCCGGCTTCGATCTCGACGCCTTTCTTGCCTCGACCCTGGCCGAAGATCTCGGCCCCGACGGCCGCGACGTCACCAGCGAGGCGGTGATCCCCGAAGATGCGATCTTCGATGGCGTGATGGACAGCCGCGATGCGGTGACGCTGGCGGGGCTTCCTGTCGCCGTCGCCTTTTTCCGCGCGCTCGATCCCGATGTGGAGATAGAGCTGCTCCACCAGGATGGCGAGCGCGTTGCCGCCGGCACCGACATCATGCGCATCCGGGGCAAGGCCCGCGCCCTGCTCACCGCCGAGCGTTCGGCGCTCAACACGGTGCAGCACCTGACCGGCATCGCGACCATGACCCGCGCCTATGTCGACGCGATCCTGGGCACCGGCGCGACCCTGCTCGACACCCGCAAGACGATTCCGGGCCTGCGCTGCCTTGAAAAATATGCGACGCGGATGGGCGGCGCGACCAATCACCGCATGGGCCTGTGGGACGCGGCGATGATCAAGGACAATCATGTCGCGGTCGCCGGATCGGTCGAGGAAGCGGTTCGCCGGGCCGTCGCCGCCGGGATCGATCGCATCATCGTCGAGGTCGATCGCGTCGACCAGATCGAACCCGCGCTCGCGGCGGGGGCGACCCATTTGCTGCTCGACAACATGGACGCGCCCGCTCTGCGCGGTGCGGTCACGCTGGTCGGCGGGCGGGTGCCGACCGAAGCTTCGGGCGGCGTCACGCTGCAGACCATTCGCGCCAAGGCGGAAACCGGCGTCACCTATATCAGCGTCGGCCGGCTGACCCAGTCGGCACCGGCAGCGGATATCGGCCTGGACTTCGCCTTTGCTTAAAGCCCTTCCGGCCCTGCTGCTGTTCGCGGCGCCGGGCGCGGCGCTCGCGCAGGTTGCGCAATGCAGTCCGCCGGCGCAGACGCAGCGCCCTCGGCCTGACCTTCCCGATGCCGGCCAGCCGCATCGATTGCTGCCGATCGGCGGCTATACGCTCGCGCTCAGCTGGTCGCCGCAATATTGCGCGAGCGCGCGCGGCGGCGGCGACAGTTTCCAGTGCAGCGGGCGGGGCGGCCGCTTCGGCTTCACCCTGCATGGCCTGTGGCCCGATGGCGTGGGCAGGGAATGGCCGCAATATTGCCGCGCGGCCGATCTGCTGCCGCGTGCCGTGATCGCCCGAAATCTCTGCACGACACCGTCCGCCCAGCTGCTCCAGCACGAATGGGCCAAGCATGGCAGCTGCATGACGACCAGGCCGGAGCTGTATTTCGACCTGTCGCGCGCCCTCTACGAATCCATCCGCTATCCCGACATGGCTGCGCTGACCCGCCGCCGGACGCTGACGGTCGGCCAGTTCGCGCAGGCCTTTGCCGGGGCCAACCGGGGCATGAAGGCCGAGATGATTCGCGTCACCACCACGCGCGACAATCGGTTGAGCGAAGTGTGGCTTTGCATGGACCGGGCGCTGGAGTTTGCCCGCTGCCCGACCCATCAGGGCGGGGCGCGACCGGCGACACGTCTGAAGATCGCGCCGGGGCCGAACATTCCCAATCCCAAAAGGCCGCCCGCGCCGCTACGCCGGCCCGGTCTGACGCTGGACCTTGATCCCGACGCCCAGGTGCCTGCCGACTGAAGCGTACCATGTTCCTGCGCAGGAACATGGCGCTACTTGGGCAAGGGACTCGTCTTCACCCTTCGATCGTCACGGTCGAGGGATGATGCTTGTCCAGATGCTTGCGGATGATCCGCAGATTCTTCGTGTTGGATTTGAACAGGAAGTCGAACAGGTCGCCGGCAAAGGGGATCGCGCCCACCAGCGTATCGACGCCGACATTGGCCGCCATCCGCGTCAGCTGCCATTTCGACATGCCCAGGTTGCGCGCTTCCCACACGATCCACGCGCCCATGGCGGCGGTCGCTATGTCGCCCACCACCGGGATCAGGCCGACAAGGCTGTCCAGCCCGACCCGGCGATTGGTGCCGGGGATGACGAACAGCCCCTCCAGCATCGCTTCCATCGCCTCGATCCGCCGCCGCACCGAAGCGGGATCGCTGCCGAAGCCGGGCAGGTCGCGCATCATGCGGTCGAACTGGTCCTGGGAAAACGCCATCCTTGATCCTCCAGCGCCCTATTTTCGTTGTCGCATCGTTTTCGCGCAAAACCGGTTCCCACTTTTGCGCACGATGCTTTAGTTGGTAGCGCGGAACAGGTGGTTCAATGGGTGGCGCGCCCGCGCGGAGGGCATGAAGCCGGTCAGCCGCCGCGTCACCAGCGACCAGCGCACCGGCGCGCCGAGCGCGATATAGCCGTTATGCGCCTGCATCAGCGCCTCTGCTTGCGCCACGCGGGCCAGCCGGTCAGGGAAATCGCCGGCAAGGCTCGCAGCGCGCAGCTGCGCTTCGGCCTGGGGCGAACAATGCACCTTCCGCGCGCAGCCGATGCGGCCCAGATACCAGAGCGCGCTGTCATAGGCGGCGACCTCGTCCACCAGCCGCAGGTCGGCATCCTGTTCCATCGGCACCCGCTCGACGCGCAGGCCGATCAGGCCGAGATCATGCCGCACCAGCCCGAACAGTGCGGTCGCGCCCGGTCCCTGCGGCAGCGCCACCCGCAGTAGCGGCGGATCGCCATGCGCTTGACGCCAGCGGTCGATCACCGCGTGCCCCTGCGCCCGCCTGTCGTCCATGCCCAGCGCCGCCCAGTCGGGGCGCGTCGGCGGTCGGTACAGGTCCAGCTGCGCCGGCACGATCTGATCGGTGATCGCCCATCCGCCGAGCGGGAACAAGGCGGGCAACTGGCTGCGGTCGATCGCCATGTTGATCGCCCGCCGCACGCCGTCGTCGTCCAGCAGCGGGCCCGTGCCCGTCACCGCCAGTCCCAGCAGCCCGAGCGTCGGGTCGATCCGTACCGCATCGCGATCGATTCCCGCCGGCACCAGCAGCGGCAGGTCAGAGAAACGTCCGCCCAGCACCAGCGCCGCCTTGCCCTCGCGGAAGCGGATGACCGCCAGCGCCGACCGTTCGGCGCGCAGGATACGCGTCTGCCAGGCGGGGGCGGGGGGCTCCTCGCCATCGTCGGGATCGCCCGGGCCGTCGAGCGGTTTCAGCAGCAGCGCCTTGCCCCAGGGTTCGCTGCGATAGGGGCCGGTGCCGCCCTCGCGCGAGAGGATCGCCATTTGCGGCTGGGCCAGCATCTGCAGCACATAGGGACGCGGCGCCGCCAGCCGGATTTCGATCACCTCGCCGGTCATCGGCACCACCGCCTGCACCGCGTCGAGCGGCCCGTCCGGGTCGAGCCGCCGCAGCATCTCGATCCGGGCCATCAGCAGTTGGGCGACCGTTGCCGCCGTCACCTTCCTCCCGTCCGGCCATGTCGCGCGGCGCAGGCGGAAGATGTAGCTGCGCCCTTCATCCTCGACGATCCAGCGCTGCGCCAGCGCGGGCAGGATGTCGCCGCTCGCGTCGAACGCGACCAGCCCCTGCGCCGTCGCCTCCAGGATCAGCTTCGCGCCCGGATCGGGCAGGCGCTGCAGCGGGCGGGTGAAATCGCCGGGCCTGCCGATCACGCTGACGCTCACCGGGCCGCTTTCCTCGCTGGAACAGCCCGCCAGCATGGCGCCGCACAGCACCGCGCCGCCGATCATCAGGCGCGAAGGGAGCAGGCGGCGAAGGGCGGAAAAATCCATGGGTCCATCAGGCTTAGCCCGCCCGCGCCCGCTCGCCAAGGCGGTGTCGCAGCCGATTGTTTGCCTTTCGCCCGTGCGGGAATCTGTCCCATCGCGGAACAGCGCCTTGTTAACCATGAGTTCGCATTGGACTGCCCGACATGCGCGCCTATGTCTTTCGATATGCGTATCCTTTCGACCATGCTCCTCTTTTCGGCGGCCGTGACCGCGACCGCGCTTGCCCAGGGCGCGGCGACGCCCTTCACCGTTGCGGAAAGCGGGCGCAGCTATGGCGCGCTCAAGGATGCGGTCGCCGCGATCGGCAATGGCAAGGGCACGATCGTCATCGCGCCGGGCAGCTATGCCCAATGCGCGGTCCAGCAGGGTGGCGACGTCACCTTCCGTGCGCAGACGCCCGGATCGGTGATCCTGGACGGCGTCCCGTGCGAGGGCAAGGCCGCGCTCGTCCTGCGCGGGCGGGCGAGCAAGGTAGACGGCATCGTCTTCCAGAATCTGCGCGTGCCCGATGGCAATGGCGCCGGCATCCGCCTCGAAAGCGGGAATCTAGCCGTCAGCAACAGCCTTTTCCGCAACAGCGAGGAAGGCATATTGAGCGGCGACGTGGCCAGCGGCAGCGTCAGCATCGACCGTTCGACCTTCCGGCACCTGGGCCGTTGCGATCGTGATCTCGACTGCGCGCACGGCATCTATATCGGCCGCTATGGCAGCCTGACCGTCACTCGATCGCGCTTCGACCAGGGCGATGGCGGCCATTATCTCAAGACCCGCACGCCGCGCGTCACCATCACCGACAACAGCTTCGACGATAGCGCCGGCAAGCTCACCAACTATATGATCGACCTGTCCAACGGCGCCAGCGGCGAGATCAGCCGCAACGAAATGGTGCAGGGGCGGGACAAGGACAATTACAGCGCCTTCATCACCGTGGCGCCCGAAGGCCGCGAGCATGACAGCGCCGGGCTTTCGATCGCGAACAACAGCGCGTCCTTCGTGCCGGGCCTGCAGCGCAGCAGCAGCTTCGTCGCCAATTTCACCGACGATGCGGTGAAGATCGGCGCTAACCGGCTTGCGGCCGGTATCAAGGTCACGGACCGCCGCTGACAGGTTGATTGCCTTCAAAGCTGACGTGCTCCTGCGAAGGCAAGAGCCCAGATCGGACGGTTGAACTGGGCTCCTGCCTTCGCAGGAGCACGCTGCTTTCTTGGCTTGCATGGCGCACCGAGCCTCTGGATAATCACCCGATGCGCACCACCTACGGCTCCGCCACCGTCCGCCTCTATCATCTGAGCGATGCCCAGGATGGCGGTGCTGCGACGACGCTGTTCTACGGCCCGCTCGACGAAGCCCTGCGCCTCGCCGAACAACAGCCGCAGGATGTGCAGGACGGCTTGTTCCTGGCTACCGACAATGATGTCGTCGCCTATCTCGACCTGATCGAGCAATGAAAAAGGGCGCCCGAATGGACGCCCTTTCCCTGTTTTCGATCGGTTGACGCCTTAGAAGCGATAGCCGAGGATCAACGCAGCCTGGTGGCGCTCCGGCTTGGTGCCGGCGATGTGCTCATAGCTCGAATAGCGATATTCGGCGCGGGCGATGAAGCCCTGAATGGTGGTTTCCAGGCCGGCGCCCAGGCGATAGCCGTCCAGCTTGATGCCGTCGCCAGCTGCGTCTTCGAAGCGGGCATTGGTGTAGCCGCCCTTGGCATAGGCCAGCACGTTCGGCACAACCACGCCACCGATGCGCACGCCGGCATAGAGGTCGCGGTCGGTGTGGACGCCGAACTTCTTGGCGTCGGAATCGGCATATTCGCCTTCGACGCCGAACACCGCGCCGTTGACGTTGACGTCATAGCCGATCACGCCGCCGTACAGCAGGTTGCTGTCATGGTTGACGGAGTCGAAATCGACATGGTCCAGGCCGACGACGGCACCGACATAGGGACCCGAAAAGGGCGCGGCGTCCTGCGCGAAGGCGGGAGCGGAAACGCTGGCGAGCAGCAGCGCGGATGCGATCAATTTCTTCATGGGGGTTTCTCCTCCTTGGGTTCTCGTCCGTGAACGGGGGCGTCTAGAAGGTCCTAACGCCGGGAGTAAAGCGTTGGAAACATTGGACAGGCTTCTTTGGCCTGCTTGCTGTGGCAATGCGGCACCACGTCTTGAAAAGCCTTTTGGGGATTCCTAACGGCTTCCCGTCACCCGTCCGCAAAGCCGAACGGCGCGTGCATCCGTCGGAAGTCTTCGGGCAGCATGTCGCGGCCGATCGGCGGGGCGGAGCGGGCCATGCACTGGCTGCGATGGCACAGCCGGCAGGTGACGCCGATCGGCGTCGGCTCGGTGGGCGTCGCGCCCTGCGTATAGACCAGCCTGTACGCATGTTCGGCCGCGCAGGCGAGCGCAATGGCCCGTTCGACGCGCGGTGCGCCCCAGCCGCCGCCGCCGGCCGTCACCGTCCGCGCGATCGAGAAATAGCGTTCGCCATCGGGCAGTTCGAGCCATTGCGTCACCACTTCGCGCGGCCGTTCGAACACATGATGGACCGACCAGAGCGGGCAGGAGCCGCCATGGCGCGCGAAGGGGAAGCCGCCGCTGTCCAGCCGCTTGCTGACATTGCCGGCCTGGTCGACGCGCAGGAAGAAGAAGGGCACGCGCTCCTGCCCCGGCTTCTGCAATGTGGTCAGCCGATGTGCGGTCTGTTCGAAGCTGGTGCCGAACTGCCGCCCCAGCGCCTCGACATCATAGCGGCGCGCCTCGGCGGCCTTGGCGAAGGCGCCATAGGGCATCAGGATCGCCGCCGCGCCATAGGCGGCCAGCGCGCGCCGCGTCAGCCGCCGGCCGCTTTCGCTGGCGAACTGGCCGTCCTTCAGGATCGTGTCGATATCGCGACGCATCTCCAGATAGGCGATCTGCAGCGCGAGCTGGAAATGGCTGCTCGCCGAATCCAGCGCATCGTCGATCAGCACCGCGTCGCGATGCCGGTCGAACCGCCGCATCGATCCGGCCATGACGTCCGACGGCAGCCGCCGCACGCGCAGGCTGTGCCTGGCCTTGAGCCATCCGGCGAGGCCCCCCGTCTGCTCGATCTCCGCCGCCAGCTTCTCGCCCGCATCGTCGAGCGAGGGAAAGCTGTTGCGCCGTGCGGCCAGGAAACGCCGGGATTCGGCGACCGGATCGGGCGCGTCCGTCGCGGCGTCGGTCCGTCCCACGCCCCGGTCGGCGAGCGCCATCTGTTCCTCGCGATAGGCGGTGTGCAGTCGCAGCAATGCTTCGGTGAAGCCGGGATAGTTGACCGCGACATCCTGCGTCGCGAGCGCGGGCAGATCGATATCGGCGAACATCGGGTCCTTGAGCACCGCCTGCAGCCGCGCCGTCTGCTCCGCGCCGCCGTCGCCCGCCAGCTCGCTCATGTCCATGCGATAGGTGCGCGCCAGCCGCAGCAGCATGTCGGCGGTCAGCGGCCGCTGGTTGCGCTCCAGCAGTGCGACATAGGAGGCGGAAATCTCCAGGTCGGCCGCCATGTCCGCCTGCGTCAGACCCAGGTCGCGCCGCAGCCGCCGCAGGCGCGGGCCCATATAGACGGGACGATCCTTGGTCATGACAGACAGGCTCCTGTGCAGCGCTTTACAACTTTACACGCCAATTCTGTAAAGTTCTACAACTGAACTTCGCGCCCCCTGCCGCACCGCACAAAGCGGGCTTAGATCGGCTTCATCCCTTAGAAAAGCGATCAAGGACGGACCCGAGCATGACCTACCAACAGGAAATCACCAAGGCCGGCACGACCATCGGCGGTCAGGGCCATTGGGACGGCATCGCGGCCGAATCGGTTGCGCGCATGCGTCTGCAAAACCGTTTCCATACCGGCATCGACATTGCCCGCTACACCGCCGCGATCATGCGCCGCGACATGGCGGCCTATGACGCCGATCCGGCCAACTACACCCAGTCGCTGGGCTGCTGGCACGGCTTCATCGGCCAGCAGAAGCTGATCAGCATCAAGAAGCATTTCGGCACGACCAAGGGCAAATATCTGTACCTCTCCGGCTGGATGGTCGCCGCGCTGCGCAGCGAATTCGGCCCGCTGCCCGACCAGTCGATGCACGAAAAGACCAGCGTCCCGGCGCTGATCGAGGAACTCTACACCTTCCTCCGCCAAGCCGACGCCCGCGAGCTGGGCATGATGTTCCGCGATCTCGACAAGGCGCGCGAAACCGGCAACGACGTCGAAATCCAGCGGCTGACCAACGCCATCGACACTTACGAAACCCATGTCGTTCCGATCGTTGCGGACATCGATGCGGGCTTCGGCAATGCCGAGGCCACCTATCTGCTCGCCAGGAAGTTCATCGAGGCGGGCGCCTGCTGCATCCAGATCGAAAATCAGGTCTCGGACGAAAAACAGTGCGGCCATCAGGACGGCAAGGTCACGGTGCCGCATGAGGACTTCCTCGCGAAGATCCGCGCGGTCCGCTACGCTTTCCTGGAGCTGGGCATCGACGACGGCATCATCGTCGCGCGCACCGACTCGCTGGGCGCGGGGCTGACCAAGCAGATCGCCTACAGCAAGGAAGATGGCGATCTGGGCGACCAGTATAACAGCTTCCTCGACGTCGAGGAGGTGACGGACATCGCCACCCTGCGCGGCGACGTCGTCCTGGCCCGCGACGGCAAGCTGTTTCGCCCGAAGCGCCTGCCGTCCAACCTGTTCCAGTTCCGCGCCGGCACGGGGGAGGATCGCGTCGTTCTCGACTGCATCACCTCGCTCCAGAATGGCGCGGACCTGCTGTGGATCGAGACGGAAAAGCCGCATGTCGAGCAGATCGCCGGCATGGTCGACCGCATCCGCGAAGTCGTTCCCAATGCGAAGCTGGTCTATAATAATTCGCCGAGCTTCAACTGGACGCTGAACTTCCGTCAGCAGGTGTTCGACGCCTGGGCTGCCGAAGGCAAGGATCTCAGCGCCTATGACCGCGCCAGGCTGATGAGCGCCGATTATGACGCGACCGATCTGGGCCGTGAGGCTGATGAGAAGATCCGCACCTTCCAGAAGGATGCGGCGGCGCGGGCCGGTATCTTCCATCACCTCATCACCCTGCCGACCTATCACACGGCGGCGCTCAGCACCGACAATCTCGCCAGGGAATATTTCGGCGAGGCGGGCATGCTCGGCTATGTCGAGGGCGTCCAGCGCAAGGAAATCCGTCAGGGCATCGCTTGCGTGAAGCACCAGAACATGTCGGGCTCCGACATTGGCGACGATCACAAGGAATATTTCGCGGGTGAAGCGGCGCTCAAGGCGGGCGGCATCCACAACACGATGAATCAGTTTGCAGCCTAAAGGCTGCGGGGGAACCAATTTGCAGCCTGAGGGCTGCTGACGAGGCCATGTCGTGGGGACGCAGTTCCCCACGATCAGGGTGGAAGGAACTTGGCGGCCCGGAGTGCAGTCTCCGGGCCGTCTTTTTGCTCCGTCGGGCAGCCGCGTGAATCCAAAAGAAGATTGTTCGCGCGGAGGCGCAGAGGGCGCAGAGATTTTTAATTCTGCGATCTCCGCGCCTCTGCGCGAAATATATAAAATTGCCCTCAATGCCCCTTCCGCTGCGGCCTGTCCGGGTCTAGGGGGAAAGGGTTATGGTCAAGCCCCGCACGCTGTATGAGAAGATCTGGGACGCGCATGTCGTTGAACGCCGTCCCGATGGAACCTGTCTGATCTATATCGATCGCCACCTTGTCCACGAGGTGACGAGTCCGCAGGCATTCGAAGGCCTTCGCCTTGCCGGACGCAAGGTGCGCCGCCCCGATCTCACGCTGGCCGTGCCGGATCATAATCTGCCGACCACTCCGCGCCGCGATGCGGCAGGCCATCGCATTCCGATCGCCGACCCCGAAAGCGCGCAGCAGCTGGCCGCGCTGGAGAAGAATGCCCCTGAATTCGGCGTGCGCCTGATCGGCGATGCGGACCCCGAACAGGGCATCGTCCATGTCGTCGGGCCGGAGCAGGGCTTCACCTTGCCGGGCACGACCCTGGTCTGCGGCGACAGCCATACCAGCTCGCACGGTGCGTTGGGCGCGCTCGCCTTCGGCATCGGCACGTCCGAAGTCGAACATGTGCTGGCCACCCAGACGCTGCTCCTGAAGCAATCGAAGACGATGGAAGTCGTGGTTGAGGGCGAACTGGGCTTCGGCGTCACGCCCAAGGATGTGGCGCTGGCGATCTGCGGCCGCATCGGCACGGCGGGCGGCACCGGCTATGTCATGGAATATCGCGGCTCCGTGTTCCGCGACATGTCGATCGAGGGTCGACTGACCGTCGCCAACATGTCGATCGAGGCGGGTGCGCGCTCGGGCCTGTTCGCGCCCGATGAAAAGACCTTCGCTTATCTGCAGGGCCGTCCGTTGGCGCCCAAGGGTGCGGACTGGGATGCCGCGGTCGCCTATTGGAAGACGTTGCATACGGACGAAGGCGCCCTGTTCGACAAGACCGTGGTGATCGACGCGGCCGACATCGTGCCCAATGTCACCTGGGGCACCAGCCCCGAGGATGTGGTGCCGGTGACGGGCGCGGTGCCCGATCCGGAAAGCTTTGCCGACGCCTCCAAGCGCGCCGCCGCGCAGAAATCGCTCGACTATATGGGCCTCAGCGCCGGGCAGCGGATGGAGGATGTGGCGATCGAGCACATCTTCATCGGCAGCTGCACCAACAGCCGGATCGAGGATCTGCGCGCCGCCGCGGAACTGCTCAAGGGCCGCCATATCGCCAGCGGCATCAAGCATGCGATGGTCGTGCCCGGTTCGGGTCTGGTGAAGCGTCAGGCCGAAGCGGAAGGGCTCGACCGCATCTTCACTGACGCCGGTTTCGAATGGCGCGAGCCGGGCTGTTCGGCCTGCCTCGGCATGAATCCGGACAAGGTGCCCGCCGGCGAGCGCTGCGCATCGACCAGCAACCGCAATTTCATGGGCCGGCAGGGGCCGGGGTCGCGGACGCATCTCGTCTCGCCCGTCATGGCCGCCGCTGCCGCGATCACCGGCCATCTGACCGACGTGCGCGAACTGTTGGGTGAAAAAAAGGGAGAGGCGGTCGCATGAAGAAGGTGTTCTGGCTGCTGGCGCTGGGCGCGCTGGCAAGTGCCGCCATGGCGGCGACCCTGGGGCGCGCGGAAAATACGCCGCGCCCGGCTACCGAACAGGCGCATTGATGGACAAGCTGACTATCGTTGACGGGCGGGCCTATCCGTTCGGGATGAAGAATGTCGACACCGATATCGTCATCCCCGCCCATTGGTTGAAGACGATCTCGCGCTCGGGCCTGGGCAAGGGCGCGTTCGAAGTGCTGCGCAAGGAACCGGGCAATGTCTTCGACGATCCCGACTATGCCGGCAGCCCGATCCTGATCGCGGGCGACAATTTCGGCTGCGGATCGAGCCGCGAACATGCCGCCTGGGCGATCGCGGACCTGGGCATCAAGGTCGTGATCGCGCCGAGCTTTTCGGACATTTTCTCGGGCAATGCGTTCAAGAACGGCATATTGACCGTGGTTCTGCCGCAGGAAGCGATCGACCGGCTGATGGAGGTGGCGAAGACGGATCCCATCCATGTCGATCTGGAACAGCAGACGGTCACGACCCAGTTCCAGGACCGCTTCGCGTTCGAGATCGATCCCTTCCGCAAACATTGCCTGCTCGGCGGTCTGGACGAAATCGGCCTGACGCTGGGGCAGGCCGACACGATCAGCGCATTCGAGGCCAAGGACGCCGGCGCGCGGCCCTGGCTCGTTCCCGCCGTTGCGTAAGCGTGTCGATCTTCCTATTTCGGTAGCGGTTTTCCTTTTTCTGCAGGGCATCAGGCATGACGACTTTTGACGATCGCGAAAAGGCCTTCGAAAATATGTATGCGCGCGACCAGGAGATGCAGTTTCGCATCCAGGCGCGGCGTAATCGCTTGCTGGGCGAATGGGCGGCCGCGAAGATGGGCCTGACGCCGGAGGAAACCGACGCCTATGCCAAGGCCGTGGTGCAGGCCGATTTCGAGGAGGCGGGCGATGAAGATGTCATCCGCAAGCTGGTGGGCGACATGACCCAGGCGGGCATCGACATTGACGAGGCTGGCGTGCGCAGCGCTCTGGAAGAGCAGCAGGTCATCGCTCGTCGCCACTTCATCGAAGCGCAGTAAGGACCGACACCATGCCGATGGCTGCCGATGAAATTGCGGACATGATCCGGGCAGCCATTCCGGATGCGGAGGTGGAGATCACCGACCTTGCCGGCGATGGCGATCATTATGCGGCGCGCGTCGTGTCCGAATCCTTCCGGGGCCTGAGCCGCGTCGCGCAGCAGCGCGCGGTCTATACCGCGCTGGGCGGCCGGATGGGCGGCGTGCTCCACGCCTTGCAACTGACGACCGCCGTTCCCAACTAACGACTTTCAATTTCTAAGCGCCCGGCGAGCGGGCGCCTGACAGGATGAACCGACCCATGACCGACGCCGTGCAGCAGCGGATCGCCGACATCGTGAACAGCAACGACGTGGTGCTTTTCATGAAAGGAACGCCCCTGTTCCCGCAATGCGGCTTTTCGAGCCGTGCCATCGCGATCCTGGAGCATCTGGGCGTCAGCTATGAAACGGTCGACGTGCTGCAGGACCAGCTGATCCGCCAGGGGATCAAGAGCTTTTCCGACTGGCCGACCATTCCCCAGCTCTATGTGAAGGGCGAATTTGTCGGCGGCAGCGACATCATGATGGAAATGTATGAAGCCGGGGAGCTTCAGCAGTTGCTGACCGACGGCGGCGTCGCTTCGGCGAACTGA
>DATFDS010000047.1:0-4620 GCA_035251955.1 Sphingobium sp.
GGCTTGGTGAAAGGCTTCCCGATCAGGAAGGGCACGGCCATCTTGTCCACCGTATCGCCAATGATATCGCGCAGCGTCGTCGGCCCGACGATCGGCAGATACATGTACGGCCCCGGCCCGACGCCATAATAGCCCAGCACATTGGCAAGGCCGTTGGGTCGGTAGGGCAAGAAGAAAGGCTTGCGCTTGGCGACGTCGAACAAGCCGGCGACGCCCAGCGTCGTGTTGATGGTGAAGCGCCCCGCCGTCTCCAACGCCTTGCCGGGCTTCAGCTGGAGCATGTAGGCGGCGAACACCACCGGTTCCTGCAGATTGGCGAAGAAGTTGCGGAAGCCCTTGCGCACCGGCTTGGGCAGGCCCTTATTATAGGCCTTCGCCACGGGCTCGACCACGGCCTTGTCGACCGACTGCACCGCCTCGAAGCTTTTGGCATTGATATTTTCGAACGGATCGCCAGGCGGCGCCCGCTCCGCGCCGGTCACGACGATGTCGTGGGGCTGTCCGTCCGTGTTGCTCGGCGCTGGGGGGGCCGTGGGCGCGCCCAGCGCGGCCGCGGCGCTCGCGGCATCGACCACGATAGACGACGTGTCGGGCGGCGGCGCATCGACCGTTGCCGCCTGCGCGCCCATCATCAAAATTCCCGCAGCGATGCCCGGCAGCAGCATAGTCCAGTCCCTTGCAGCGGCCTATCGCCACGTGCGGCAGGGCCTTTTCGAAATAGGACGGCGTCGCGGATATAGTCCGTAGCCATCCAGCCCAGCGCGGCTAAATGCGATGCGGCGCGCCGTCAATAGAGCAGACCTGATGAAAACGCACAGTTTCGATCATGGTACTGATCGGGAAAGGAACGGGTCCAAGGGCGGACACTTGTGTGTGGCGGCGGCGCGCGGCATCCTGACCCGATGGAAGAATTGCTGAGCCGCCTGGCGGTAGCGCTTGCGATCGGCCTGCTGGTAGGCCTGGAAAGAGGCTGGCGCACCCGTGAGGAACAGCAGGACGGACGACGGGCGGCGGGGCTGCGCACCTTTGCCCTTTCAGGGCTGCTGGGCGGCGTCTGCGGGGCTATCGTGCCCCTGACCGGCCCCCTGGTGCTCGGCCTGTGTTTTCTAGGCTATGCCCTGGTGCTGGCGCTGTTCCATTGGCTGGAATCGCGGGTGAACCAGGATATCGGCGGTACGACCGTCATCGCCGGGCTGCTGACCTTCATCCTGGGGGCCTATGCGGTCCTGGGCGACATTCAGGTGGCCGCCGCCGCGACGGTTGCGATGACGGTCATCCTGGCGCTCAGGGAGCCGCTGCATACATGGGTGGCGGCACTGCGTTGGGAAGAGATCCGTGCCGTGCTGGTGCTGCTGGCGATGACGTTCCTGCTGCTGCCGGTCCTGCCCGATCGGCCGCTCGATCCCTGGGGATCGATAAACCCGGCCGAGATCTGGCTGCTCGCCATCATGATCGCGGCGATATCCTTCGGCGGCTATGTCGCGGTCCGGTTCTTTGGCGATCGGATCGGGATCGTGATGGCAGCCGTAACGGGCGGGCTCGCCTCGTCTACCGCTGTCACCTTGACGCTTGCCAGGTTGAGCAAGGAGCAGAAGGAATCCGACCGACTGCTGGCCGGTGCTATCCTGGTCGCGGGCGCGGTCATGGTGGTGCGGGTGTGCGTTGTCGCTTCGCTGCTCAACCGGGCGTTGCTCATCCCGCTGTTGTGGCCGCTCGCCGGCATGGCGTTGACGATGGCGGCGGCGGCCGGTTTGCTTCTTTTCCGAAAGAAGGGGAGCACCCATCCGGCCATCAGTATCACCAATCCGCTGGAACTGGGCACGACAATCAAGCTCGCGGCGACGATCGCCGTCGTGATGCTCGCGGCCGAAATGGTTCAGGATCTGGCCGGCAAGGTCGGACTACTTGCCGTCGCCGCCCTGTCGGGGATCGCTGATGTCGATGCGATCACCATCTCCATGGCGCGTCTTGGCCATGGCGCCCGCGACACGGCCGTGCAGGCCATTGCGATCGCCGTCGGCGTCAACACGCTGGTCAAGACGGCCATGGCGGGCTGGTTGGGCGGGATGAGGCTGGGCGCCTATGTCGGCGCGGGAAGTATCGCAGGCCTGGCGGTGGCCGTGGCGATGCTTGTCAGCCGTTGAAGTCCCTTCCATTCCGCGCCGACGACTGCGAACCGCGGTATCGGAGAAATTTCAAGAAGATTTCTGGCTGTTTGAGGATAGCGAGCAGATCGAAATTGCGTCGGAGAATTTCGTGACACCGCATTTTTTCATTATTCGGCTGCGATACGTTTCGACGGTTCTGAGGCTGAGTTGAAGTTGATCGGCGGTCAGCTGGTTGTTCTTGTTCACTTCGAGCGCGCGCAAAATATCAATTTCTCTTTTCGTGAGCTTCCCAAGACAATATTCAGCATAATCCTTGTCATGCTGATATTCTGTTCGGGCGCGCAAAAGAGAAGATGCTTGCGCGATCGTATCCAAAAGTAAATGCTGCGAAAAAGGTTGTTCGATAAAGTCGTCGGCGCCTCTTTTAATGGCTTGAACAGCCTTCCGAATTTCGGCATGAGCCGCCGTCATTATAACGGCAATATCTTTTCGTTCCGACAGCAAATGCTCAAGAACATCCATGCCATTCCTGTCCGGCAACTGCAGCTCCACTAACGCGACGCCGGGAGGAAGGTAATGCAATGCTTCAAGGAAGTCGCGTCCGTTCGCAAAGGGAGTCGGCTGATACTGTTCCGCACGGAGAGTCTTTACCAGATGCTGGCGGATGCTGGCGTCGCCCACGACGATGAAAACAGGACATTTGGCGCCCATCGCTGACGGTTGATCTCCTCCCGTAGCGCTTAACGCTCGGTTCGGAAATTTGTTTCAAAAAAAATAACGTTCGCTCTTTTTAGAGCGATTTCCAAGCGATCGGCACCGATCGCTGGTTAAGAAATCGCGGCAAACAAAAGACTTAGAGCGGCGATCTGCTTCAATCAGATCGAAAATCGCTCTAAGTTCCGCTCTCGAAAAACACGCCCGCCATGCCGCCGCTCGACCATTGCACCCGACCCATCCGAACACCGCGTCCCCGGCTTTTGACCAGGAGCCTGGTTCCTTCTCTCAGGCCGTTGGCCTCTATCATCATCCCTTCCAAGGACAGATTGCGGATCGTACCGACCATGACGGGCGCCGATGTCACGAGCGTGGCGGACATATCCACTGTAAGCCGGGACTCTCTTGGCCGATCGGCAGGCGCCAACTGATCCATCAACGTTTCATGCCCGCCCAGCCAAATCAGCGGCTCTTCCATCAGCAAACCGCATTGGCCACCGTTCGTCCAGCGCACTTCGGCTGTCAGAAAATCTGTCGCGTTGAAGCTGACATGCACCTGCTCGCGCAGGCCAAGGGTGAGGGCGCTCCGACCGCTGAGGCCTTGGCTGGAGACATTGGTGATCGACAGCGTGGCGTCTTTGAGGACAGGGTAGAGCAAGGCCGATTTGAACACGGTCCGGCGAGGATGACGGCGCAGGTCCGTGGTGGCGCTGTCCGTCCTGAAAGCATCGATCTTTCGTTCAAGCATAGGCTTGCCTCCAACTTTACCGATGGCGCTAATGCTGCAAGCCTAAGAAAGCCGAACGGCTGCATGTCGTATTTTTACGATAGCGGCGCTGAGCGGCGGTTAACCACAACTTGGCTATGAGGGCATTCTTCGATCGGTCGGCTCCTCCCCCAAGGAACGGCCAAGGGGAAGGGCGAGGCGCATAAAAGGTCCCCACCATGCGCCTCGCCTTTACTCCTTTTGTACAAATGTCCTACAGCTGCGGCATGTTCGAACGATGGTTTTATATCAGCACGAGTCGGTTGGAAGCTGCAAAGGCTGATGAACAGGTGCGAGAGATCGTCAACGTCTCGATCCCGCGCAACCGGTCGCTGGGTGTGACAGGGGCGCTTCTGTTTACGGGGCACCGCTTCTCGCAATATCTGGAAGGTTCGCCGGCCGCCATCGCCGAACTCAAGCAGAGCATCCTTCGAGATCCCCGCCATGAGGATATTCGGACGATCGCATCGGGTCTTTGTGAAATCCGCCGATTTTTGATCTGGTCGCTGGCCTATGCAGGCCCATCGCGTTTTGTCGCGGCGAAGGTGGAAGATGCGCTGAATGACGCATTGGCGGGCGGCGACGCGAACATCGAAGCGCTGGCTGAAATGTTAGCCGGTTTTGCAGTCGAAGGGCATGGCTAGAGCGATTTCCAAGCGATCGGAATCGATCGCTGGTTAAGAAATCGTGGTAAAACAAAGAAATAGAGCGGTTGATCTGATGCAATCAGATCGAAAACCGCTTTAGGGCAAGCGGATGCCGGCAGCGAATGCGTCCCGCAGGGGCCGCGCATCCAACGGATCGAGATAGGGCAGGCGCCCCAATGCGTGCACGTTCCCAAGCTGCGGCACGATCCGTTCATTCTCTTCATGCGCGTCGCCGATGAAGGCAATGCCCGCGATCGGCACGCCCCGCCCGCGCAGTGCCTCGATACTCAGCAGGCTGTGGTTGATCGTGCCGAGCCCGGTGCGGGCGCACAGGATCACCGGCAACCCCCAATGGGCGAACAGGTCCGCCATCAGCAGCGTCTCG
>DATFDS010000048.1:0-8208 GCA_035251955.1 Sphingobium sp.
ATCGTGGGTTCGATCCAGCATGAGAGCGACGGCGGCCTCAAGGTCGCATTGGACCTGGTCCATGCCCGGCTGTCCAATCGCCGGGACGAATATTCGCTGGCCGCCGCCGGAACCGATGGCCTGACCGGCCGCGTCGAGGGCGCCCAGATACTCCGGGAGGTGGCAATATGGGGCGACACGATCACGAGCGCCCGCTTTACCGGCATCGACCTGCGCACCGAGCACAAGCGCAGCGAGGATCATACCGACTTTACCGAGGCGGCATTGACCCTTTTTTACCCCGTGGACGATGCGACATCGCTCGATCTACTGGTCGGCCATGCCCGGTCCGATTTCGAGAGTCCCGTATTCGACAAGGTGTTCCTGGAGTCGCGGGGACAGGATTTCAGCTATGTCGCGACCGGACCCCACCCCCGCAACAGCTATGGCTTCGACCTTGCCGATGCCGCCAACTGGAGCCTGATGCGCGCCGACGTGCGGGAGGATGCGGTCGTCAACGACAACCTTTCCATAAGGTTCAGCGTGGCGCGGAACATGGAGGCGGGCGTCGTGCTGCGCGCCGGCGGCAGCTATCAATATTTCGGCAATAGCGGTTATCAGCGTCGCACCCGCGTCGATTATGGGAATGGCGTCCGCGCCTCGATCACGCTGTTCGACGGCCCGTCCGACGCGAGTTATGTGGTGGCGCAGGTCGACCCGACCTTTACGCTCACGGGGCAGAAGCGCGTGCTGTCGGCGACGGCGGATGTGCCCGGCAGCGACTATCGGCTGAGCGAGCGCCGCTTTACCGGCTTCCTGCTGGCCGACCTCGACCTGATGGCGGGATCATGGCCCTTGAATGCCCGGATTGGCCTGCAATTCCATCGAACCACCATGGTATCGACCGGCTCCGCGACCGCCGATCTCAGCCGGAGCAGGATCGGGGCGCGCAAGAGCGACAGGTTTTGGCTGCCTTCGCTAGAGACGCGGCTGACGCTGCCCGACAATATGGTCCTGCGCTTCGCTGCCAGCCGCAATGTCAACCGCCCCGACCTTGCCGACCTACGCGCAGCCGCCGAAGTCAATGTGTCGCCCTTCGGCGGTTCGATCATCGCGGGCAATCCCTCCCTACGGCCGTTCATGGCGGAGTCTGTCGATCTCATGCTCGACCGCTATGATGGCGGCACAGGCCATGCCTCCATCGGCCTGTTCTTCAAGCATATGCACAGCTTCATCACCTCCGAAACGCGGGTCATGCCCTATTCCGCAACCGGCTTTCCCGCGGCATTTCTGTTCGCGGGGCAGGATCCTTCCATCCTCTACAATGTCATCCGGCCCCTGAACGGTCCGGGCGCTTCCATATTCGGGGTCGAAGCTGCGCTCAGGCGTGAACTGCGCTTCCTGCCCCGGCCCTTCGACCGGTTGGGCATCCAGGCCAACCTCACCCATGTCGCGGGCAGCAGCGGCGTCATTTATGATGGAAGGTCCGTCACCCTGCCGCTGATCGATCTGTCGCGCTGGTCGGGCAACGCCATCCTCTATTATACCGGCAACCGCTGGGACGCGCGCCTGTCCGCCGCCCATCGCGGGACCTACCGCGTCGATATCGGCGACAATGGCAATGTCGGCGAATTCATCAAGGGCAGCCTGACCGTCGATTTCGCCGCGCATATGACGGTCAACCGACGGCTGGAGGCGGTCATGGAGGCCCGCAACCTGACCGACGAGCCAGTCGTCCAATATACCGATGCCTTTTCCCGGCGGCTGCTCAGCACGACCAGAAGCGGCCGGGTCATGTCGGCTGGGTTGCGCTATGCCTTTTAGCCGGTCCGCGCCGCCGTTCAGCGGCACTTTGTCCCCGTTCACTCCGTTTCAGGCTCTACCCATGAATGATATCACCTCAGAGCAAATGGAAGACCGCGCCATGGACGGACTGGGCGAAGATCGGTGAGTGCGGCCTCCGCCCATCTGGCCGTCGGCGTCGGCCGGCTGGCAGCTTATGTCCGCCGTCGCCTGCGCGACCCGGATCGGACTGAGGATGTGGTGCAGGAAACCGTCATGCGCGTGATTGAGCAGGAGCGGAAAAGGGTGATCGAACAACCGCTTGCCTATGCGTTTCGCGTCGCGGATTCCATCATCCACGCCGACGCGCGCAAGGGGACGCATCTGGATCTCGACGATCATGCCGATCTGATGTGCGACCTGCCACTGGCCGACGAAGTCCTGGATTATCGCCAGCGCATGGCCCGATTCCAGGCGGCCCTCGGCGCGCTGCCCGCGCTGCGCCGCGCGGTGTTCGTCAGGCGTCACCTGGACGGCAGGTCGCGCCAGGAAATCGCCGATGAACTCAATCTCAGCCTGGAAGCGGTGAAAAAACATCTGGTGCGTGCGATGGTCGATCTGTCGCGGGTGGTGGATGAGGATGAAAGACCAGCCAGTCAAAGGATGAAGATAAATGGCTGAGACGCACGAAAGCGCATTGGAAATCGCCGCCGACTGGGTCGATCGGCTGGACGAGCTGACAGCGGATGAAAAGCACGCGCTTGCAGCCTGGCTGGATGCGTCGCCCGACCATGCGCGCGCCTTTGCGACGATGCACAGGCTGATCCATGACAGTGCGCTTTTAGAGGCCGCAAACGAATATGGGGAGCCGGACGCCACGGCCACCCGCATGGCCGAACCCGCATCGGTCCACCGTCGCCCGGGCGCGGCACGCAGGCGCTGGACGAATGAGGGCAGGCCGGAACCGCTCGCCACCCGGCGTGGGGTTCTGGCGGCGAGCCTGGCCGCGGCGCTGGCCTTGCCTGTGGCGCTCTTCTGGATGAGGCATCAAGAGCCCGACGCCACCGATGACAGCGCGCGCCGGCATTATGCAAGCGCGATCGGTCAGCAAAAGCGCTACGGCCTTCCCGACGGTTCAACCCTACTGCTGGACGCCGGTTCCAGCGTGTCGGCCCACTTCGCGCCGAAACGCAGGTCACTGGATCTGGATCGGGGAGGTGCGCGCTTCGACGTCGCGCACGATGCCGACCGCCCGTTCGAGGTCAACACGCCGATGGCGCGCATGGTCGCGCTCGGCACCAGCTTCACGGTCGATCGGCTGACCGCCGCCAGCGAATTGCGGGTTTTTGAAGGGCGCGTTCGCCTCGACGTGCCCGACCGAGGATCGATCGTTGTCGCTGCGGGACATTGGGCACTGGTATCGGAGGCGGGCGTGCAACTCGGCCGTTTCGATCCGGGTGGCTATGGCGGCTGGCAATCCCATTGGCTGGACGCGGAATCGATGCGGCTCGATTTCGCTGTCGATCGCCTGTCGCGCTACAGTTCCATGCCGATCCGCCTCGCCGACTCCCGCCTTGCGGAGCGGAGCTTCAGCGGGCGTTTCCGGCTCGACCAACCCGACCAGTCGCTGACGCTGATCTGCGGCCTGTTCCAACTGGTGCCGGTTCGCCGGGACGGAGCGATCTATCTCGAACGGGACCGGAGCGGCACGTGAGAGACGATGGTTCGGAACGTCAGCGCTATTCGACAAGTTGGAGAAGACAAGATGCGTAAAGTCCGCATGATCGCCCTGCTGGCATTCGCCGCCACTGCGGCGCCAGCGATGGTCAGGAACGAACGCCCCTATATTGCGGACATATACCGGCCCGACATGATGCAGGTGCTTCCGCCCCCGCCAACCACCGGATCGCCCGCCGATCAGGACGATCGCGCCACCTTTCGCGAAACCCGCAAGCTGCAAGGCAGCGATCGCTGGAGCATTGCGGCCAAGGATGTGACCGACGACCGTTTCACCACCTTCGCCTGCGCGATGGGGATGCGGCTATCGCCTGCAACCGCGCCTGCGCTGGCGCGCGTCTTCGACCGCATGGGCGGCGGCCTGCTGATCAATCCGGTAAAGGAGGCCTATGCGAAACGTCGGCCCTATCTCAATCAGGACCTGCCGATCTGCGAACCCAAAACCGCCCATCTTGCTGGCAATGGCGACTATCCCTCCGGCCACACCACTGCCGGATGGTCTACAGCCCTGGTGCTGGCCGAACTGCTGCCCGAGAAAGCGACCGCCATCCTCGCGCGTGGCCGTGCCTTTGGCGAGAGCCGCTACATTTGCGGCTCACACAGCAGAAGCGCGGTCGAGGCCGGCTTTCTGTCCGGAGCATCGCTGGTGGCGACCCTTCACGCATCACCGGCTTTTCGCTCCGATATGGCGCTTGCTCGCAAAGAGATGGAGCGTCTCCGCAAAAGCGCACCCGAACCGCAAACGACGCAGTGTGTCGTTGAAGGCAAGGCTTTGAAGGGCGGTTATTGAACGAAGCCTCTTTCGAATGGAATGACTGAGACGGGTGCGAAACTGGCAACCGGGGTCGCGCTAGAGGCAGTCCGGTTCTGATTGGAACGGACTGCCTCTAGGGAGACTTTGTTTGCCGTGATTTCCGAGCCAGCAGGTGATTCCGCCTGCTTCGATCACTCTAGCCAGCTTCACGCCGCCACTCGATCCAGTCGCCATAGGGATGGCATATAGCGAGCAGGCGCGTGGTGCCCGGCCAGGAGGTGAGGTTCAGTCGCACCTGTTCCCGCGAACGGGTCCATTCGAAGCTGATCCAGGCGAGCGGACGTGCGCGGGTTGCACGTTCTCCCGCCCGATGAAGCATGTCGGCGAACGTCTGGCGCGCGTCGCCGTTCAGATACTGAAGCACCATTGAATGGAACACGACGCGGCAGACTCCCTCAGCCTGAGGCTCCATCAGCCGCTCCTTTAGCCAGCTCAGTGCGTCCGCACGCTCGACGCGGGGCGGGAAACGGCATGCGAGTTCAAGCGCGCTTCCGAGCCGGCTGGCACGCGCATGCTGGTCTGCCCAGACATAGGCAAGCAATCGCTCCCGCGTCGTCGCGTCCTGCGGATCGAGCGGCTTGAGGTCGACGCCGCGCGAGGACAGGATGTCGAACGATGCCGCTTCGGGCGCAGGACCGCGCCACGCGGGAGCGATCCGGACCGGGGATGAGGGATCGCCGACAAGGGTTCCGCCGAGGTCGTAATGATAGTGCGCCAGGTTCAGGTTGAGACCGCAACTCGAACCGATTTCAAGGAGGTCGAAGGGCATGCCCGTCTCACGCCCCAACACCAGCAGCGCCGCGCAGATCGCTGCCGCCCGCGCAACTTCGTTGGTCTGAGTCGGGCAGCGTATCCATTCCGCGATGAATCGGTCTTTGGCCTGGAATGCAGCGGCCAGGGCCGCGTCGAAATCGTCATGCTCGCGCCGGAACAGAGCCGCCAGCGATGGCGGCGATCCCTGTCTGGCCAAGGCGTGCACCGCTGAATTGAGACGCAGACCGAGGGCAGATGCGGCTGGATCTTCGGGCCAGCCGGCGATCAGCGTCGCGGTGCGCGGTCCCCGATCCAGCTGACGCTCCGCCGCATCCAGCACAGCAGCGACGAATGGCGAGCCGAGCGCGCGAGCTACCCGCGCCTGCCGCCGGAGTTCCGAACGGGGCATGGAAACCATATCATTCATCGGCCTACCCTTGCGCACGGCCGCAGCCCCGTGCCCTTCGATCGGAACCGGGGCGGCATCCCGCTCCGGTGCGCGTCCTTCGCTCAGAATGACTGCCATTCCTCATCCGATGATATCGGATGGGCGAGCGCACGCACCGCGGCGGAAGGAAGCGGTCGCACGGGACGAGCGAGGAAATTGCCTCCTTCCGTGGTAGCCGCGTGTTTTGCGGCATGACCCACGTCGAACCGGTTGGCCTGGGCGGCAAGTCCACTGACTTCGCTCGCCAGGTTGCGCGCGGCGGCTGAAGTCTGTTCCACCATCGCGGCGTTCTGCTGGGTGGCCTGATCCATCGTTCCGATCGCCTTGCTGACTTCGCCGATCGTGTTCGACTGCGCCTGGTTGTCCTCGGCGATGCGGCCGAGCAGCGCATGGACCTCGCCAACATCGCCCGAGATGTTGGCGAGCGCAGTATCGACATTCTGCACCATGGTGACAGCGTCGACGATGTCGGATTGAGTGGCCGTGAGCTGCTCGCGGGCATGGCCGGCTTCTTCCTCGGCACGCATCGCCAGCGCCGAGACGAGGTCGGCGACCACCGCGAAGCCTCGTCCTGCCTCGCCGGCGCGTCCCGCCTCGACCGCGGCGTTCATCGCCAACACGCGCGTCTGGAACGCGACCTTGTCCAGGCCTTCGATGACCGAATCGATGCCCTTGGCGCTGTCCGACACGCGGCTCATGGCCTGAACGGCATTCTCGGCCACCTCGCGTCCTTTCGAAACCGTCGAGATGGCGTCATTGGCGCGATCGACGGTCTGGGCCGCGGCGGCCGCGGTCGCCTTCAGCCGCTGGTCCATCTGCGTCACTGCGGCAGCCGTTTGCTCCAGGCTCGCGGCGTTCGCTTCGGTCCGCCGCGCAAGATCTTCCGACGCCTGGGCGATTTCGTTCGATCCGGTGCGGATCGTGGTGGTCGACTCGGCCACGGAAGCGATCAACGTGCGAAGGCTGGTGATCGCAGCGTTGAAATTGGTCTTGACGGTGGCGTAACTGCCCGGGAATTCGCGGTCGATCTCGCTGGTCAGATTGCCGTCGGCCAGTCGGGACAGGTGCGTGGAGACCGTTTCGACGACCATGCGCTGGGTCGCGTCCGCCTGCGCCGCCTCTGCTTCGGCGGACTGCTTGGCGATCGCGGCGTCCCGGAAGACGAGTACGGCGCGTGCCATGTCCCCCAATTCGTCGCGACGTTCCACATCGGGCACCGCGATGTCGTTCCTTCCGGCCGCCAGATCGCCCATCGTCCGGGTGAGTTTGGCCACCGGCCTTGCAATCGAACGGCTGAGCAACATGGCGAGCGTGATGGCGATGCCGATGAGCGTGATGGCGCCGATGATCAGCGTGTTGCGCGCGGTGGCGATCGCACTTTCCTGACGAGCGGAATTCTGCTTGATCCGGGCAAGTTCGGCATCGCGTATGTTACGCAGGGGAAGGACAGCGGCGCTGACGAGCACCGCCTTGCCGGCCTTACGGACTTCTTCCTCGGCCGCGCCCCGCTGACCCGCCTTCACCCGAGCGATCAGCCGGTCGCCCCAATTTTTGCGCCAGGCAAGCGTTTCGCTGCGCGACTGGCGCAACAGCGCGCGTTCCTCGGCCCCGGGTAGCAGCTGTTCCAGCTCGACCGACGTCTTGTCATACTCGTCGCGGCCTTCATCATAGGATTTGAGATAGCTTTCGTCAGCCGTCACCAGATAGCCGCGAAGCTGGCTGTTCTGCCGCAGCAGCGCAGTCTCCAGCACGATCGACCTGGCGTGGATCGACTGGCTGAGATTGTTCCGGTCGGTCGTCGTGCCGATCATCGTGATGTTCATGAAGAACACGATCATGACGACCGCAGCCGAAGCGCAGATCGCGAGGAACGACAGGCCCAGCTTTCTCGGGATCTTCATGGATTTGAACATCATATTCTCTTTTCGTTTTCAGGAGGTCCGAACCAGCGTGCAGTCGGTGCGCTGGGCGCCGGCTGCACGCCGCGCATCAGAAGGACAAGCGGACCGACCCGCTGATGGTGCGCCCGGTGATCGTGCGTCCGAAGACCACGCCGCTGGCGGGGATCGACGCCTGGCCGACCTCGACCATGCCGAGCGTGTCGAACAGGTTGTTCACGTTCAGCATCAGCTGCAGCCTGTCGGTGGGACGGAACTGCACGAAGGGATTGACCACGGTGTAGCCGGGCAGTTTGAGCTGGTTGGTGTCCTGCGCGAAGCTGCTCGTGGTGCCGATGATGCTGGCCCCGACCGTGAACATCCGCGTCTCATATTGCGGCATCGCTTCGAAGATGAGCTTGGGCTGGCGGCGCGGCGTGTTGCCGACGAGCGCCGGGTCCGAGGCGTTGGCCTTGATCTCCGCATGCGTGTAGGTCGCGCCGGCGGTCAGGCTGAACGGCCCATGGCGCACGCTGCCCTCGAACTCCGCGCCGTAGGCGCGGTACTTGCGGACGATGGGCTGCGTCTGCACCTCGCCATTCGATCCGATGTTTATCTGGATGTTGCGCTCGCCGGTGTTGGCGAGGAAGCCGGTGAGGTTGAGGGCGAAGCCGTCCCCGCGATATTTCACGCCGGCTTCGGCCTGGCGCACCGAGTCATAGGCGTCCTTCCCGTCGATCAGCGCGCCGCTGTCATAGTTGAACGCGGGCGAGAACAGGATGCGGTCGGCCGCCGCGCGACCGCCCCGGCTGTAGCGG
>DATFDS010000049.1:0-8791 GCA_035251955.1 Sphingobium sp.
TCCAGGCCGATGATGTCGGTCGTGAACAGGCGGCTGAGGAAGAGCAGCGGCGTGCCGCTTTCGGGATGATGCCACACGAGCGGGTGGACATAGGTGTCGGCATTGTCGCTCAGATGGGCGGCATCGGGGCGCTTGTCGCCGCGATTGACGCTATAGTCGTAGACATGCCGCGCCGACAGGTCCTTGATCCGCTCCTTGAGATCGGCGGGCAGGCCCTGATAGGCTGCGGCCGCGTTGAAGAAGCGCGTTTCCCCGCCATGCTGGGGCGCTTCGATCGAGTAGAGCGAGATGCCCTTCAGCGGCTTTTCCAGGAACATGTGGTCCGAATGATAGAAAAGCTCGCCATTGGGCAGGCGGCCGTCGGTGTGGACGTTGGAAATATAGGTGAACTGCTTGCCGTCCTTCATCAGCGCGTCGCCGCCGGAGATCGGGCCGATCGCCTTGACGATGTCGAGATGCTGGTCTTCGTCCACGCCCGCGTTGCGGAAGAGGATGAAATGATGGTTGTCGAACAGCAGCTTGACGGCTTCCTTCCCTTCAGCATCCAGATGGCGCGGGTCGAGGCCAATGATCTCGACGCCGAACGAGGATGAAAGCGGCTTTGCATGAATACTCATCGTCGATCTCCCAAAACTATGATGTCCAGATATTGTCAGCGTCGGAAAGCGACAGGCGCAGTTCGCGCTTCAGGATTTTGCCCGACGGATTCTTCGGCAGGCTTTCGACAAAGGCGATGGCCTTGGGGCGCTTGAATGGGGCCATGTCTTCGCAGATGCGCAGAATGTCCTCGCCGGTTGCCGAACTGCGCGGCTTCAACACGATGGCGGCGCAGACCTGCTCCACCCATTTGGGATCGGGCAGGCCGACGACGGCCACCTCATCCACCGCGGGATGGCGGTAGATGGCTTCTTCCACTTCGCGCGACGCGACATTTTCGCCGCCCGTGTTGATCATGTCCTTCTTGCGGTCGACGATCGTGATGTAGCCCTTGTCGTCCATGACGCCGAGGTCCCCGCTGTGGAACCACCCGCCGGCAAAGGCGGCCGCCGTCTTTTCCGCATCGCGATAATAGCGCATGAGCAACTGAGGCGAGCGATGGACGATCTCACCCACGGCGCCGGGTTCGACGTCGCGCATATCGTCATCGACGACGCGGGTTTCGACGAACAGCACGGGACGGCCGGCGGATGCGGGGCGCTCCTCATGCTCTTCGGGCCGGAGCGCCGTTGCCAAAGGCCCGATCTCCGTCTGGCCGTAATAGTTCCAGAAGCGCAGCCAGGGCAGCTGCTCACGCATGCGATGGATCACTTCCGTCGGCATGATCGAGGCGCCATAATAGCCCTTGCGCAGCGTCGAGAGCCGTTGCGGATCGAAG
Source organism: Sphingobium sp. (assembly GCA_035251955.1). Lineage (GTDB taxonomy): Bacteria > Pseudomonadota > Alphaproteobacteria > Sphingomonadales > Sphingomonadaceae > Sphingobium. Next base: position 1,376 of record DATFDS010000049.1, read on the forward strand.
GAGGCGTGGCCGAGCATGCCGATCCAGACCGTCGGCGGCGCGAAGAAGGAGGTGGCGCCGTTCGCCTGGATCGTGTCGATGACTTCGCCGATGTCGACGCGATCCAATATGATGTTCTCGCTGCCCAGGAACAGCGACGGAATCAGGAAACAATGAAGCTGGGCGCAGTGGTAGAGCGGCAGCGCATGGACGACGACGTCGCTTTCCAGATATTCGCCGACGGCGATGCAGCTCAGATATTGATGGACAAGGCCCTGGTCCGACAGGAGCGCGCCCTTGGGCGCCGATTCCGTGCCGCTGGTATAGGCGATCTGCGCTGCGCGTGGCAGTTCCGCAGGCTCGCGCTCTTCCTGACTGAAGTCGAAGGGCGCGACCTTTTCGGGCGGACGCAGGACCACGCAGTCGATGTGCGGGCCCGTCTCGACCACCGCGGCCTGGGCCACCGGCAGGAATTCCTCGTCGGCGAACAGCAGGCGCGGCGCGCTGTGGTTCAGGATATAGGCGACCTCATGCTCCCGCAGCATGAAGTTGATGGGCACATGGATCGCCCCCAGATACTGGACCGCGAGATATCCGATCACATAGGCGTCGCTGTTGCGGCCCAGGAAGGCGACGCGGTCGCCCGCATGAACGCCCTTGCGGGTCAGTTCATCGGCAAAGGCGACCGCGGCCGCAACAAGATCGCCATAGGTCCATCTGCGATCGGCAAAACGAATAGCCACCGCGCCGGGAGCCCGCCGCGCGCTGCGCACGACGCCCCTGAAAATCGCGTTCGGTTCCCCGGGCATATCCACTCCTGCCTATGGTCTTCGGTGGCTTTTCGTTCTTATCGTCAGTCGGTCAGCCGCCTGTTCAGGGCACGGGCAGACCGTTTTCGCGGCGCACGGCCATGATGCGCTCATATTCTTCCATATAGCCCGGACGTGCTTCCGAACATTCCATTTGATAGGTGTCGACCCGCAGCGGATGGCCGCCGCGCGAGGACAGCGTTGCATACCAGAGCGGCTCGTCCGAATTGTTGCGCATCTGGTGCGAGGCGTTGGGCGGAATGAAGGCCGCGTCGAATTTCTCGACATTATAGTCGGCGAATTCGGTGCGGACCTGGCCCTTGCCCTGATAGACCAGATACCAGCATTCATAGGGGCCTTCATTCTGCGGCAGGTGGCTGTGAAAGCCCTCCGACTGGCCCGGCTGGAGGCAGGAGATGCAGAAGATGTTGAACCAGTCCGATGCGTCGCGGACGTCGTAGAACCACCAGGGGCGGTGCGTCGCGCCGATCTTGTTCTCATGCCACTGCACGGGGAAGGTGTCCGCGAAACGGAACAGCTTGATCTTGGGGCGTTCGCCCTCGGGGGCAAGCGCGGTACGCTTGGGTTCTACTAGCTCGGGCAAGGCTTCTCTCCTCTGGGATTTGACATTCCACATACTACATGTAATCTGAAATGCGTCAAGGGGCCATTCGCATCGCGAACATTTGCAATGATGATTTACTGCCGCTCGAACCTGACTGTGAAAGTGGCTGAAAGCAGGGAGAAGATTTGTGGCTGAACGCAGCATTGTGATCACGGGCGGGTTCGGTGCGCTCGGGCAGGTCGTTGCGGCGGCGTTCGCCAGCCAGGGGGATAATGTCGCGCGAATCGACTTTTCCGCATTGGCGCCGAAACCGATTGAACGTTGCCTCGACCTGGCCGGGGTGGACCTGACGGATGCCGGCGCTGTCGATGCCGCGGTGCGAACCGTACTGAAGGAATTCGGCGGCATTGACGTGCTGATCAATATCGCTGGGGGGTTCGCTTGGGAGACAATAGAAAGCGGCGCTCCGGCCACCTGGCAGAGGATGTTCGCGACGAACCTTTTCTCAAATGTGATGATGACCAAGGCTGCTCTGGGCGCTTTGAAGCAGTCGCCTGCGGGCCGAATCATCAATATCGGAGCGGGCGCCGCCGTTCAGGCGGCCGCGGGCATGGGCGCCTATGCCGCATCCAAGGCTGGCGTCCATCGCTTGACCGAGGCGTTGGCATGCGAACTGGCAGGCAGCACAGTCACGGCAAACGCAATTTTGCCGAGCATCATCGACACCCCGGCGAACCGGGCAGACATGCCGGACGCCGATACGAGTCAGTGGGTGCAGCCACAGGCAATAGCGGATGCTATTTTATTCCTCGCTTCAAGGGCGGCTCGATCGATCAATGGCGCGCTGATTCCGGTCACACGCGGCCAGCTTGACACATGATTACATGTAACATACCATTCACACATGGTGCTGGAATTGTTTCCAGGATTCCGAACACGCTCTTGCGCTAGTTTGTCTGGGCAAAGGTCCGCGAGCATGTCCAAAATTATACGCCACGGCCATCTGAGAGTCAGCGACAGCAAGTTATCCCAGGATAAAAAGCGTGATTGCGAAGAAGGCGATGTCTCAAGCGGCGGTAAGAAGGATGAGGAAGATTTCAACATGACAGATTTGATGGTAGAGGATCGGACGATCGTAGCGCGCGACGTCACCGAAGAGGAGCGCGAGTTTTTCTACGAGCATGGCTGGGTAAAGCTGCCCCAGCTGATCAGTGCGGCCGACGCGGAACTGCTGCGGTCGGAAGCCGAGCGCCTGATGCTGGGTGAGGGCGAGCTGAAGTCCAATATCAGCCGCGTGGGCAATACCGCCGACAAGGGGCTGCGGAGCCACCAGATGGCGCAGTTCCACATCTATAACGAACCGTCGAAAGTGAGCGAGCCGTTCAAGCGGATCTATGATTCGCGCAGCCTGGGCCATGTCGCGGCGCGCCTGATGAGCAATCCCTACACTGGCCCCCGCAAGGCTCGCCGGATCGGCAACACCTTGTTCGTGAAGGGCCGCCAGGCATCGACCGGTTCGGGTTCCACCGGCTGGCACCAGGACCGCCCCTATTTCCCGTTCGATCGGGAATCGATGGTCATGCTCTGGCTCGCGCTGGCGCCGGTCAGCCCGGAAATGGGCTCGCTGCGCTTTATCGATCGCGGCCATCGGCTGGGCATGATGGGACGCTATTCGCATGTCGAGGACCAGGATATGGTGGACGCCTATCCGGGCATCGAAAAGGAATGCGGCGTCAGCCCGCCGCTGCACCTGAATGCCGGCGATGCGACCATCCATGACGCGCTGACGCCGCATTCGGCGGGCCCCAACCTGACCGACAATGTCCGCTGGGGGCTGGCGATGACCTATTTCCCTTCGGATGCGCTCTATACCGGTGCACCGCACCGCTCGTTCGACGGGCTGGGGCTCACCATCAACGAACCGTTCGATCATCCCAGCTTCCCGATCATGGGCGAACTATGAGTTGACTGACGGCAGGCGTTCCCACATCTTGGCGAACGCCTGCCGATACAGATAAAGTCCAGGCGAAATCCGGACGAATATAAAGCGGGAGAGGACCGGATGCGACTATATTATGGGTGGCGCATCGTCATCCTGGCGGCTGTCATTTACATACTCGTATTCGGGTCGACCGTCGCGTCATTTTCCCTCTATGTGGTCCCGGTTTCGGCCGAGTTCGGGCTGACCCGCGCGGAAATGAACAGCGCCTTCGTCCTCATCAATGTCGGCAGCGCCATATGGGCGCCTTTCATCGGCCGCTCGCTCGATCGCTATTCGCTGAAATGGACGATGGGCGTGTCGGCCGTGCTGATCGGGATCGGCTTCATCACCCTGTCGCTGTCGCACTGGATCTGGATGAGCGTCATCGCGCTGCTGGTGGGCATCGCCGTGGGCCTGGACGGGACCGCGATGCTGACGATGACCGTGCTGGTGGCGCGCTGGTTCAAGGTCCAGCGCGCGCGGGCAATGACATTGTCGGTCACGGGCCAGGCGCTGGGCAAGGTTTTCGTGCCGGTGCCCACGGTGTTGCTGATCGAGAATTTCGGATGGCGGACCGCCCTGTTCGTGACAGGGCTGGTTCTGGTGAGTTTCCTGCTGCTGGCGGCCATCCTCGTCCGCGAACGCCCCCGGCCCGACGAAAGGGAACCCGGCGCGGATGCCGTCGCGGCACGGGACGGCGATGACAGCGACAGCGCGAAGGCACAGCCGGCGGACATCTGGTATTTCCTGGGCCTGCCCCGCTTCTGGCTGATTGCCCTCAGCATCGCGTTGACCTTCTCCATCTCCGCCAGCTTCGGCATTTCCGTCGTGCCGCTGGGGCTCGACTTCGGCCTCACCATGACCCAGGGCGCGTTCATGGCGTCGGCCTATGCTAGCGCGGCGGTCGCGGCGAAATTGCTGCTGGCGGTCTTCGCGGACAAGATGAACCGCTTCACCCTGATCATCGGGCTGCTGCTGGTCGGCATCCCCTTGTCCGCAGCATTTCTGCTGATCCACGGCCAGGCGCAACTCTTTGTGTTCGTCATCCTGCTGGGGCTGTCGGTCGGCGGTTTCGCGGCGCTTTACCCGGTGTTGCAGGCCGATGTCTTCGGCCTGGCCTCCTACGGCACGGTTCGTGGGCTGATGATCCCCATCCAGTCGGCGTTCGTCGCTCTCGGCGCGGTCGGCGCAGGCGAGGTTCATGACCTGTGGGGCAATTACGACATGATGTTCGTTGCCTTCGCTGTCGCCCAGGCGATCTCCATCGCCATGCTCTACGCCGCGCGGTCCGCCACGCCGATGCCCGCGCGCATGGCTGGACAGGCGACCTGAGATGCACTTTATCGGAAGAGACGGAACCAACTGATGGACAAGGAATCGCCGCAGTTCAAGATGATGAAGCTCACCCTCGCCAATCTCGATTGGGAGGATGAGGGCGAGGCATGGGATGACTCGGCCTTCCTGCCGCTGCCTGACAGGGAAAGCCTGACGGACAGCGAGCGCGAGGACCTGGATTGGGTCGTGGCGCGCGACCGGCGCAAATTCGCCAACATGCCGATGGTGCGCGACAGGTTCGACTTTCGCGTCGCGCCCCTGTTCGGGGCCTTGTTGCAGAGCCCGCGACTGGCGCGTCTCTGGGCGGAATCGGGCGACTTCTTCATCACCGCCAAGGCGCGCGGTACGATGAACGAGATGGATCGGGCATGGCTCGACATGGCGCTGGTGCCGCTGCTGGTGAATGGCTGGGTGCAATCGGGCAATATCGCGGTCGCCGGCGGCCTTGGCATCACGGCCGAGGCGATCGAGGCGATCCGGGAGGACCGGCTGGACGTGCTGGCGCCAGAGGCGCGCAAGCTGGTGGACCTGGCCCAGGCGGTCGCGCGCGGGACGCTCGGCGCCGATCAGTTCAAGGCGCTGGTGAGCGAGCACGGCACGAAATGGGTCGTGGAGGCGATCGGCTATGTCGTGTTCAGGATCGGGTCTGCGATCATCGATTCTGTCCTTTGGCAGGTTCAGGGGATCGAAGGCGGCCCGCATATCGTCGATGAGATGATCACGGCACTGGCGGAAGGAAGGCTTGGGCAGCAGAATATGTTCGACAAGGAAGGCTTCGCCCGGGATCGGCTCAAGTCTTCCTGACGGCTCAATCAAAGATGAAGGGATGATCGATGTCGGATATCTGGCACGGCATTAATGGCCTGTATTTCGAATATTGCGAAGCGATCAATAGCTACGACAGGGATCGCTATGCCGAAACCTTCTGCAAGGAGGCGGTGCTGGAATCCAGTGGCCAGCCGCCCATGCTGGGACGCGAGGTGATCCGCAGCAAGGTCGACCTGGAAAAATTCGGCATCAAATGGCTGTTCCAGATCCCGCCCCGCATCCACATTCTGGAGCATGGCGAGGATTGGGCGAAGGTGAGGGCCTATACCGTCGAGGTCAGCAACTGGAACGAGAAGGGCAATTATTATCTGTGCAGCTATCTCGACCAGTGCGTGATTGAAGAGGGCAGCTGGCGGTTCAAGCATCGGCTGGGCGACGTGCTGTACAGCGGGACGCCCGACCTTATGGGCGAGCGGGTGATGTACCCGATGCCGGCGCGCTATTGAGCCTGTCCCGGCTTTGTCGGGGCATCCGGGCAACCCGTCGAAAGTCAGGTGTGAGCATGGTCACGGCCCATATCCTGGGGCGTGCCGGGCTGCGGTCTGTTGCCAACCTGCATGAGGAGAGATGCCATGTTCTTTTCCGACGACGCGCTTTTGCAGTCGATCCGCCCTGATTATCAAGGGGTGATCCGGCCCCTGGCGGACAAGCGCCCCGGCCCCAGCATGACGCCGTTGGAGATGGTCGAGTTCAACATCGAGCATACGAGACGCTTTTTCGCGGGCGACTTCGACGGTATCATGGAACATTCCCTGATCGACGACCCTGTCTACGAATTCTATCCGTGCCGTATTCGGGTGAGCGGCAAGGAAGCCGTCCACCGCTATCATGAACTCAACTATAATATCGTCATCGCGCAGGTCGATCCGAAGCGTCGGTTGACGGCTGCCGAGGAGAGCAAGACCTTTTCGCGCACGTTCGGCGAAAATTGCTATGCGACGGAACTGAGCGGCATGTTCGAATTAGGCGACGGCCCGGCCCGGCGCTGTCACTTCAATGCCATCATCCCGTTCCAGGACGGGAAAATGGTGGGCGAACGGGTCTGGATGGACGAGCCGCTCAGCGCGTTCTTCGTGAGCGAACTGGAAAAGGACGGTGCGTTTTTCAGCCTGCCCGGCGTCGAACGGTTCTGATCGGCGCGGGCCTGGCGTCCGTCCTGTCGTTCAGAATGGCAAGGGCAGGCCAGACTTCAGCAGCACAGATTGCTGACATGATCGTCAGCCTGGGACGCGAGCAGGTCCACGGAATTCAGGACATGCCGCTCCATCAAACTGCTGGCCTTGCCGGCATCGCCTTCGACAAAGGCATCCACGATTGCGCCATGATGTTCGCAGACGATCTGGCGCGCGCTCTGTTCCTTGTAGAAGGCTTCGTTGAACGACTGGGGAAGGTCGAGCGCCTCGAGGAAGCGGACCAGCGTCATGCTCCCCGACCCGATCCATATCATGCGGTGGAAGCTCCGGTTGAGCTCAGCTATCGTCCGGGCATTGCCCTGGCTGACCGTCTTCGCCTGGCTCGCCTTCTTCACCAGGACGCAATTGTCCTGCAAGGCGGCGATCAGCTTCCCATCCTTTTTCGCGCAGGACAGTTCGGCGGCATAGCCTTCCAGAAGGCTGCGCATGCGATAGCGGTGATGGATTTCCTGCCAGACCTGCGGTTCGACGATCGCGCCGCGATTGGCCTGAATCTGGACCAGGCCTTCCGTCTCCAGCGCCTTCAACGCCTCCCGGATCGGCGTGCGGCTGATCCCGAAGGTTTCGGCGACCCGTTCGATATTGATCTTGTCGCCCGGCTTCAGCTCGCCTTCCAGGATGGCCGCGCGAAGCCGGTCCCGCGCCTTGTCCGACAAGGAAGGATTTCTCAGCTGGTTATCCGATGTTGCTGCCACTGACGTTCCTAGAAATGACGCATCCCGGATG
>DATFDS010000050.1:0-7667 GCA_035251955.1 Sphingobium sp.
GAACGGGCCGATCCCTCGACAGAAGAGCGGGCGGATGTAAGCGGGGACGAAGCCGGGAAAGTCGAAGGCATTTGCGACGCCCTCATCCTTCGCCATCTGGCGGATATTATTGCCATAGTCGGTGGTCGGCACGCCCGTCGCCTGAAAATCCAGCATCGCGCGGACATGCACGGCCATCGACGCGCGCGCGGCCTTTGCCACCGCTTCGGGCTCGCGCTCGCGCCGCTCGATCCATTCGGCGACGGTCCAGCCGATGGGGAGATAGCCGTACACCGGATCATGGGCGCTGGTCTGGTCGGTCAGCAGGTCGGGGCGGATGCCGCGGCGGTGGAGTTCGGGCAGCAGCTCCGCCGTATTGCCGAGCAGGCCGACGGAGACGGGCTTCCGTTCCGCGCAGCTCCGGTCGATGATCGCCATCGCTTCCTCGATGGTCGAAGCGGCTTTGTCGAGATAGCCGGTGCGCAGGCGCATCTCGATGCGGCTCGGCTGGCACTCGATCGCGAGGCAGGAGGCGCCCGCCATCACCGCCGCGAGCGGCTGCGCGCCGCCCATGCCGCCCAGCCCCGCCGTCAGCAGCCAGCGGCCGGACAGGTCGCCGCCATAATGCTGCCGGCCCATCTCGACGAACGTCTCATAGGTGCCCTGGACGATGCCCTGCGTGCCGATATAGATCCAGCTGCCCGCCGTCATCTGGCCGTACATGGCGAGGCCGCGCTTATCCAATTCGTTGAAATGCTCCCAGGTCGCCCAGCGCGGCACGAGATTGCTGTTGGCGATCAGGACGCGCGGCGCGTCCGCATGGGTGCGAAAGACGCCGACAGGCTTGCCCGACTGAATGAGCAGCGTTTCGTCCGCCTCCAGCCGCTTCAGCGTCTCGACGATCCGGTCATAGCTTTCCCAGTCGCGCGCGGCGCGACCGATGCCGCCATAGACGACCAGCTCCTCGGGCCGCTCGGCCACGTCGGGGTGGAGATTGTTCATCAGCATCCGCAGCGGGGCTTCGGTGAGCCAGCTTTTGGCGGAAAGCTGCGTCCCGGTGGCGGGGCGGATGACGCGGCTGTTGTCGATGCGGGTCATGGCGTGGGCTCCCGGAAGGCGAGGCAGGCGGCCAGCACGTCGTGCAGGATCGCCGCGAGCGGGGCGGCGCGGGCTTTGTCATAGGCGGGCGGCCAGTCGCCTGCCTCGTCGAGATAGAAGCGCATCGCCAGTTCCATCTGGATCGCGTGCACGCCGGTCGCGGGCCGGCCATGATGGCGCGTGGTCCAGCCGCCCTTGAAGCGGCCGTTCACGACATGGCTGTGGCCGCTCTGCGCGCAGACCTGCGCGACCGCCTGCGACAGGGCGGGGGCGCAGCTCATGCCGCTATTGGTGCCGATGTTGAACAGCGGCAGTTCGCCGTCGAACAGGCGCGGCACGCGGCTGCGGATCGAATGGGCGTCGTAGAGGACGACCGCGCCGTGCCGCTCCTTCAACCGCGCGACCTCCGTTCCGATCGCGGCGTGATAGGGTATGAACCAGCGCTCGCGGCGGCGGGCGATTTCGGCCTCGTCGGGCGGGGCGTCGGCATAGAGCGGATCGCCTTCGAAGGTCGTGGTCGGGCACAGTTCCGTCGTCACCTGCCCCGGATAGAGCGAGGCGCCGGAGGGGTCGCGATTGACGTCGATCACGCTGCGGCAGATGGCGGTGCGGATGGTGGTCGCGCCCAGCGCGCCGGCGAAGGCGTAGAGCCGGTCCACCCACCAGTCGCTGTCGTGCCGCGCGATTTCGGGCGAGCGGAATTTGTCCTCGACATCGGCGAGGTCGGTGCCGCTATGCGGAAAGGCGACGATCAGCGGCGCGTCGTCCTGGCTGACGGTCAGCCAGTTCATGACAGGATTCCGGGCAGCGGCAGGTCGGCCGCCATTACCAGTTCGCCCGAGCGGACAAGGTGGATCGCGATATCCATGTCCGGGTGGAAATGGCGGTCATCCTCCAGATGCGGCACATTCTCCCGTAGAAGGGCGCGTGCCTGCTCCAATGGCGGGGAGGAGGTGAGGGGCGCGTGGAAATCGCACCCCTGCGCGGCGGCGAGCAGCTCTATGCCGATCACTGCGCTCGCATTGTCGACCATCGCGGTCAGGCGCCGGGCGCCATGGGCGGCCATCGACACATGATCTTCCTGATTGGCGGAGGTCGGGATGGAATCGACGCTGGCGGGGTATGCGCGCTGCTTGTTTTCGGAGACGAGCGCGGCGGCCGTCACCTGCGGGATCATGAAGCCCGAATTGAGCCCCGGCCGGGGCGTCAGGAAGGCGGGCAGGCCCGACAGCGCGGGGTCGACCAGCATGGCGATCCGGCGCTCGGCGATGGAGCCGATCTCGCACACCGCCATGGCGATCATGTCGGCGGCGAAGGCGACCGGCTCGGCATGGAAATTGCCGCCCGACAGCGCTTCGTCGGTGTCGGGGAAGATCAGCGGGTTGTCGGAAACGCCGTTCGCCTCGGTCTCCAGCATGGCGGCGGCAGAACGCAGCACGTCGAGCGCGGCGCCCATGACCTGCGGCTGGCAGCGCAGGCAATAGGGGTCCTGCACGCGCGGGTCATGATGGCGGTGCGAGGCGCGGATGGCGGAGCCGGCCATCAGCACCGTCAGCGCCTCCCCCACGGCGATCTGCCCGGCATGACGACGCAACCGGTGGATGCGCGCGTCGAAGGGGGCGTCGGTGCCCTTGGCCGCCTCGGTCGAAAGCGCGCCGGTGATGAGGGCGGCGCGGAACAGATTGTCGGCGGCGAACAATCCGCCTAGCGCATAGCTGCAGGAAAATTGCGTGCCATTGAGCAGGGCCAGCCCCTCCTTGGGACCAAGCTCCGCCGGGACGAGGCCGCTGCGCGCGAGGCCTTCGGCGGCGCTCATGCGCTCGCCCTGGCGGATGACGTCGCCCACGCCGATCATCGCGGCGGCCATATGGGCGAGCGGGGCCAGATCGCCGCTTGCGCCGACCGAGCCCTGGCACGGGATCACCGGGGTCACGCCATGGTCCAGCATGGCTTCGAGCAGCGCGACCGTCTGCGGGCGGATGCCCGAGGCGCCCTGCGCCAGGCTGGCGAGCTTCAGCGCCATCATCAGCCGGACGACCGGCACGGGGGCGGGATCGCCGGTGCCGGCGGCGTGGCTGAGCACGATATTGCGCTGGAGCGTCGCAAGGTCCGCATCGCCGATCTTCACGCTGGCGAGCTTGCCGAAGCCGGTGTTGATGCCATAGACCGGCTCGTGCCGGGCGAGGATACGCTCGACCGCCGCCGCGCTCTCGGCGATGCGGGACGCGCAGGCGGGGTCGAGGTGGAGCGGTTCGCCCAGCCACACCGCGCGCCATGCGGACAGCGGAACCTCACCGGGCGTCAGGTGCAGCGCGATCTCGCTCATTCTCCCCTCCAGATGCGGGCGTGGAGCGGTTTCAGCCCCATATGATAGACCAGTTCGGCGGGCTGTTCGATGGTCCAGATGGCAAGGTCGGCCCGCTTGCCGACCTCCAGCGTGCCGATGTTCGCTTCCAGGCCCAGCGCTCTCGCGGCGTTGCGGGTGACGCCGGCCAGACATTCCTCAACGGTCAGCCGGAACAGGGTCGCGCCCATGTTCATCGCCAGCAGTAGGGAACTGAGCGGCGATGTTCCGGGGTTGCAGTCGGTCGCGAGCGCAATCGGCACCCCGGCGCGGCGCAGCGCGTCGATGGGCGGCGTCTTCGTTTCGCGCGTGAAGTAGAAGGCGCCGGGCAGCAGGGTCGCGGCCGTGCCCGCGCGGGCCATCGCTGCAACGCCGGCTTCGTCCAGATGTTCGAGATGGTCGGCCGATAGCGCAAGATGCTGTGCCGCCAGCGCCGCGCCGTGCAGGTTGGACAGCTGTTCGGCATGGAGCTTGACCGGCAGGCCGAGGCGGCGGGCGGCGGCGAACAGCCGGTCGATCTGCGCGGGGGTGAAGCCGATGCCCTCGCAAAAGCCGTCCACCGCATCGGCCAGACCCAGCCGGGCGATTTCGGGGAGCATCCGTTCGCACAGCAGCGTCACATAGGCGTCGGGATCGTTCGCATAGTCGGGCGGCAGGGCGTGGGCGCCGAGGAAGCTGGTGGCGATGGCGACCGGCCGCTCTTCGCCCAGGCGGCGCGCGGCGCGTAGCATCCTGATCTCGCTGGGAAGGTCCAGGCCATAGCCTGACTTGATCTCGACCGTGGTGACGCCCTCGGCGATCAGCGCATCGAGCCGGGGCAGCGCGCTTGCGACCAGTTCCGCTTCGCTGGCGGCGCGGGTGGCGCGCATGGTGGACAGGATGCCGCCGCCGGCGCGGGCGATCTCCGCATAGCTGGCGCCGGCAAGGCGGCGGGCGAATTCGTCGGCGCGGTTGCCGGCATGGACCAGATGGGTGTGGCAGTCGATCAGGCCCGGCGTGATCCAGCGGCCCGCGCAATCGATGATCTCGCGCGCGTCGGGCGCTTCTTCGGCCGGGCCGACATAGCGGATCGTGCCGCCGGTCACGCCGATGGCGGCACGGTCGATGACCCCAAGACCATCGGCATCGGCGCGCATCGTGGCAAGCCGCGCGTGCGTCCAGAGCCTGTCGCAAAGGGTGCCGGTCGTCATTTTGCCGCTGGCCTCGACTCAATAATGTATATACTTAAATGCCACATGGCTGGATTGTCCAGCGCGGAAGGATGGGGCGCGCGAATGGCGCTGTGGTTTGGGCAGGCGATGCTGGCTGACGGATGGCGGCGGGATGTGCGCGTCACCATCACGGACGGACGGATCGCCGGCGTGGAGCCGGACGTCGCGTCGCAGCCCGAGGATGAGCGGCATGGCATCGCTTTGCCGGGCCTGCCCAATGTGCACAGCCATGCCTTCCAGCGCGGCATGGCCGGCCTTGCCGAGCAGGCGGGGGCGGGCGGCGACAGTTTCTGGACCTGGCGGGCGGCGATGTATCGCTTCGTCGATAGGCTGGACCCGGAGGGGCTGCGGGCGATCGCAGCGCTTGCCTATGTCGAGATGCTGGAGAGCGGCTTCACCCGCGTCGGCGAATTTCACTATTTGCATCATGATCCGGCAGGCGCGCCCTATGGCGATCGGGCGGAAATGGCGCGCGCGATTGTCGAAGCGGCGAAGGACAGCGGGATCGGGCTGACGTTGCTGCCGGTCTTCTATGCCCATGCGGGCTTTGGCGGCGTGGCGCCCGAAGCCGGGCAGCGCCGCTTCGTGAACGGCGTCGATGGCTTTGCGCAGTTGGTGGAAGGCGCGCGGGATGCGCTGGCGGGGATTGATGGCGGCGTGATCGGGATCGCGCCGCACAGCCTGCGCGCGGTGACGCAGGCGCAACTGGCCGCCGTCCTGCCGCTGGCATCGGGCGGCCCGGTGCATATCCATGTCGCCGAACAGCGGGCGGAGGTGGACGCCTGCCTCGCCTGGGGCGGGCAGAGGCCGGTCGAGTGGCTGTTCGACCATGCGCCGGTCGATGCGCGCTGGTGCCTGATTCATGCGACCCATGCGACCGAGGCGGAGTTGGCGGCGGTGGCCCGCAGCGGTGCGGCGGTGGGATTGTGCCCGATTACCGAGGCGAATCTGGGGGACGGGATTTTTCCGGCACGCGCCTTTCTGGGTCGGGGCGGGCGGATCGGCGTGGGGTCGGATTCCAATGTGCGGATCGATGCGGCGGGGGAGCTGTGCCTGCTGGAATATGGGCAGCGGCTGACGCACCGGGCGCGCAATATGCTGGCGGGTGGCGGCGGCGGGCTGTGGCGGGCCTGCCTGGCCGGCGGCGCGCAGGCTTTGGGGCAGGAACGGGCGGGGCTGGCGGTGGACGCGCCGGCGGATATCGTGTCCTTGCGCGCCGATGATGTGGCGCTGGTCGGGCGAAGCGGGGATCGACTGCTCGACAGCTGGCTCTTTGGCGGGCGCGCTCTGGTCGATTGCGTGTGGCGCGGCGGCGCCAAGCGGGTCAGCGGCGGCGTCCATGTCGCGCGCGCAGGCGTCGAGGCGCGCTATCGCACCGTGATGCAGGCGCTGCTCGCTTGAGCGCCGCGCTGCACAGCCGCATCCGCCGCGACATAGAGGCGCGCATCATGTCGGGCGAATGGCGCCCCGGCCACCGCATCCCCTATGAGCATGAATGGATGCAGGTCTATGGCTGTTCGCGCATGACGGTAAACAAGGCGCTGCGCGCCTTGGTGCAGGCCGGGCTGCTGGAAAGCCGCAAGCGCGCGGGCACCTTTGTGGCGGCGCCGCGCTTTCATCGGGCGGCGCTGGAGATCCCCGATATCCGTGACGAGGTGGCGGCGCAGGGGCTCGCCTATCGGCTGGAATTGCTGAGCCGGAGCCGGCGCCACGCGACGGAGCAGGACCATGTGCTGCTGCAGGGAACGGGCGGCGATCTGCTGGCGCTGGAATGTCGCCATGTCGCGGGCGGGCGGCCCTATGCGCTGGAACGGCGGCTGATCAGCCTCGACGCCGTGCCCGATGCGGCGGCGGTCGATTTTGCCGCCGAGCCGCCCGGTTCCTGGCTGCTCGCCCATGTGCCCTGGACCGAGGCGGAGCATCGCATCACCGCGATCAACGCCGACGCCAAGGTCGCGCTGGGACTGGGCGTGGCGGAGGGTAGCGCCTGCATCGCGCTCGAACGCTGGACCTGGCGGGGCGAGGACCGGATCACCTACGCGCGCCAACTCTATCCGGGCGAGCGCTACGCGCTGGTCGCGCATTTCCGGGCCTAGCCCTATGTTCGTCATCCCAGCTTTGGCTGGGATGACGGCGTTGGTCTCAATGCGCCAGCATCAGCGGCACAGCCACGTCGCGCAGCAGCGTCCGGGTGACGCCGCCGAACACCAGCTCCCTCAGGCGGCTGTGGCCGAAACAGCCCATCGCCATCCAGTCAGGCTTCAGCACGCCGATCGCGGCCTTGAGCGTCGCTTCGGTCGTGCGCCCGTCCTGCGGCCAGGTGTGGAATTGCGACTTGATCCCGTGGCGCGCGAGATATTCCGGCGCGTCGGTCGCGGGGAAGGGATATTTGCCCGCTTCCTCGACCGTGACGACATGCACTTCCTCCGCCCGTTTGAGCAGCGGCACGGCCAGGCGCAGCGCGGCGGAGGCTTCGGGCGATCCGTCCCAGGCGACCATGGCGCGACCGGTGAGCAGCAGCCTGTGCGCTGCCTGCGGCACGGCCATCACCGGCGTCCGTCCGCCCAGCGCCAGGTCGGCGGCGATGTGCAGCGGATCGCTCATCTCCCGGCGCGGTCCCGCCGGCAGGGTGACGACCAGCAGGTCGCACAGGGTTGAAGCGGACAGCAGCCCATGGACGACATCGCCGTCGACCTGGCGCCAGTCCCAACTCACCCCCTCGCGCCGCAGCCTGTCCTCCATGCGCGCCTGCATCCGCGCGTCGATATCGTGCAATTCCGCCGTGATCGTCGGCGCCATCGACGCGCCGCCATAGATGTCGGACGCCAGCAGGCCGGGCAGCGCCGTCACCTGCACGCAATGGATGTGGCCATAGGTCACGCGGGCAATATCGCAGGCGGCCTGCAGCCGGCTCTCCGCGCCCTTGTCGTCATGGATGTGCAGCAAAATGGACGTCATCGCGCCTCTCCATGTCTAAGGAAGGCGCGGCCACTATACCCCTTTTTGCCATTCGCGGTTAACGGCTTTTACATTAT
>DATFDS010000051.1:0-11154 GCA_035251955.1 Sphingobium sp.
GCAACTGGCTACAGCGGCCGCACTTGCCCCCTGCGCCAAGCTTTGCACGCGGCACCCGGTTTGCCGCGACGCACTGATGGCAGATGATGATGGCCGGATCGACGGACGCAGAAAATCGCTGCTTCTCCCCGTTTCACAAAACTGGTAGAATATTGCCAGAATGATAAGGAGAGGAGCCATGCGCTTGGCTCAATTTTTGGATTGGTTGTGCGGGATTTTCGCGTCTTCGGCGCAGGATGAATGTATTCTCAATCAGTTGATTGCCCGGAACAGATCCTCATCCGAGCATTGAGTCGAGAATCGCACGCAGAATGTCGGCGCTCAGCGCCGCGCCACTGGCCTGCGATATCCGGAAAGACGCCGCGAAACCGTCTGCGGCGCTTACCCCAAACCCAATCTGTCGATGATGAAGCTGGAAATCTTTTCCGCAACGGCGCCGGCCGCGCCGCCTTCCCGCTGTCCTCATTGGCGCGTTGCCGACCGAGCCAGCGCCAGACGCCGACGACATTGACCAACGTCAGGAAGATGTTGGTGGCGAGCAGGTTCGTCTGGCCGCTCGCCATGCCGACCAGGGACCAGGTGACGGCCCCGATAGCGAAGACGACGAAGCCCCAGCCGGTAGCGCGGGCACCCAGATTGGCGGGGGTCGTCATCGCAGCGATCATGGTTGCGCTCGGGGGCGACCCATCCGGCAATATGTTCGATCATCAGATGCGCAACTCCCATGCGCCGCGCGAGTTTCGATGGAAGAAGCTGTTGCCCTTAGTTGCTGTGCGGACTTTTACAGTCGCAACTGGCATCCTATCTGGATTGGTGGGATATTCGCTGGGGACCGCATGATGACCGTTGCTCGTTTCGGGCTGATGGATGACGCCGACATTGAACTGGATGTGGCGGCGTTGGAGTTGAGCGAGCTTGATCATCCAGGCACGGACCTCAGCCCCTATGTTGCCGTCCTTCAACACATTGCCGATCGGGTCGCGATCGTCGGCATGGCGGCACAGGCGCCCGAGGAGCAGGCCGCAGCCCTGGCCGCCGTGATCCATGAGGAACTGGGCTTTGTCGGCGACGCGGAAAGCTATGACGCGCCGCTCAACGCCGATTTCATCCGCGTGATCGACCGGCGCAAGGGCCTGCCGGTCAGCCTTTCCATCCTTTATGTCGCGGCCGCGCGGCGCATGGACTGGGTCGCCTTTGCGCTCAACACCCCCGGCCATGTGCTGGTGCGGATCGGCAAGGAGGAAGCGGTCATCATCGACCCTTTCAACGGCGGCCGGATCATGTCGTCAGAAGGTTTGACGGCGTTGCTGCAGCGGATGCTGGGCGATGCGACGCCGGCCGAGCAGCATGTCGCGCCGATGTCCAACCGCAGCATATTGATGCGGCTGTTGCTGAACCAGTCGCAGCGGGCGGAACAGGCAGGCGACCATCACCGCGCCCGCAAAATCTATGAGCGGGCGGTTCTGGTTGCGCCCGATCATCCCGATGCATGGTGGCAACTCGCCCGGCTGCAGTTGCAGGAGAGCGACGTCGATGCCGCGCGGCACAGCCTGAGTTCCATGCTGGAAGTGACCCGAGATCCGGAACGGCGCGAACTTGCGGCAGCCGCCCTGGATGCGATGGCCCCGCGATAGCCGCTTTTCGTCCTAACCTCTGCTTGCTTGGCGCGGGGTGCGGCTGAACGCGGACGCCGACCGCGTTGATCGGAACAGTCCGGGAGACATTTGCGACTCTTTGGATCGACGATCTTTCCATCGCCCCTGGATGAAACCAAGTATCTTCCGGATAAAGACGGAGAGAATCATAGTTAATGTCTGGTTAATACAATCCGACTCGTCTTTGGTGATATATCCAGTCACTGCGACCCGAAGGCTGGACCGAAAAATCCACCTTCTCTTGGCCCGGATGGCGGTAACGTCTCCGGGCCTTTTTATGGTGCCGGCGGCAGATCGGTTGCTCCATCGGATAACGCCCCAACTCTTCCGGCTAATGCGGCGTCCGGTCGCGCCGCCTCTTGCTTTAGCGCAAGGTTGAGCGGATTCTGCCGACTCCGGCACCTCCCGGACGGATAAGCGGGTGAGGGCAAGGAGAAGCATATGAAGGATATCGACAGCGGCTCGAAAGTCATCGCGCTCGTCGGACCGGCGGGCGCGGGCAAGACCAGTCTGGCAGAAGCCATGCTGCATGCGGCGGGGGCCATCCCCCGATTAGGCGCAGTCAAACAGGGCAACAGCATAGGCGACGCCAGCCCCGAAGCGCGGGCGCGGGGCAGTTCCACCGAACTCAATCTGATGCGCTTTTCCTGGGGAAACGAACCCTATGTGCTGCTGGACGCGCCGGGATCGCCGGGCTTTGCCGCTGATGCCGATCTGGCGCTGACGGTCGCCGACCTGGCGCTGGTGGTGATCGATCCCGATCCTGCGCGGGCGCCCCAGGCAGAGCCCATATTGCGGCGGCTGGAGGCGATCGGCATGCCGCACGCCATCTTCGTGAACAAGATCGACCAGGCGCGGGGCAGCATCCAGGATCTGCTGGAATTGCTGCAGCCGCTGAGCGACACGGCGGTCGTCGCGCGGCAGATCCCGATCCGTTCGGGCGAGCATGTCGACGGCTTCGTCGATCTGGCGCTGGAACGGGCCTATCATTATTGTCCCGGCAAGCCGTCGGAGCAGATCCCCATTCCTGCCGACCTGCAGGCAGCGGAAGCCGCAGCGCGCTTCCACATGCTGGAGCAATTGGCGGATCATGACGATGTGCTGCTGGAACAGCTGCTGAGCGACGAGGCGCCGGCGCTCGACGTCATTTTCGGCGATCTGCATCGCGAACTGGCGGACGGGAAGGCGGTGCCGGTGCTGTTCGGCTCCGCGCTCAATGGCTTTGGCATACGGCGGCTGCTCAAGATGCTTCGGCACGATACGCCCGAGATGGCGCGGACTGCCGAGCGCCTTGGCATAGGCGGAGACACCGCGCAGATCTTCAAGGTCCTGAACGGCAGTTCGGTCGGACGGCTGGCGCTTGTCCGGCTGTTCGGCGGGCCGGCCGCGGAAGGATCGGAATGGGTCGATGGCGAAGGCCGGTCGTTGCGGGCGGGTGCGCTGTTCGCGCTGCAGGGATCGTCTTCGACCAAAGTGAAGGCGATCGAGCGCGGCGATATCGTCGGCATCGCCAAGCTGGAGGGCGTGCAGGCAGGTGACCGGCTCGGCATGGGCAGCAATCGGCCCGCGTCGGCCGAACCCTGCGCCAAGGCGGTGGCGAACTGTGCGCTGGCGATAGCGGTCAAGGATCACAAGGATGAGGTGCTGCTGTCCTCCGCCGTCAGCAAGCTGGTGGAGGAGGATGCGGGGCTGGATTGGGCGCCGGACGAACTGAGCCAGGAAATGCTGATCCGCGGCGTCACCGACGAACATCTGAACGTGGCGCTTGAGCGGCTGAAACGGCGCTATGGGGTCGATCTGTCTTCCCATCAGCCCTCGATCGCCTATCGCGAGACGATCCGGAAACCCGTGACGCAGCGCGGCCGGCACAAGAAGCAGTCGGGCGGGCACGGCCAATATGGCGACGCCGTGATTGAGGTACGGCCGCTGGCGCGCGATCAGGGCTTCCAGTTCGACGAGCGGATCACCGGCGGGGCCATCCCCAAGCAATGGATCCCGGCGGTCGAAATGGGCGTGCGCGACGCGCTGGCGAAGGGGCCGCTCGGCTTCCCGGTGGTGGATGTGGCCGTCACCCTGACCGATGGGTCGTTCCACAGCGTCGACAGTTCCGAACTGGCCTTCCGCCTGGCGGGGCGGACCGCGATGGCCGACGCGCTGGCGGCCGCCGGCCCCTATCTGCTGGAGCCCTTCATGCATGTGACGATCGCGGCGCCGGGCAGCGCGACCTCACGCGTGACCTCCTCCCTGGCGAGCCGGCGCGGGCAGTTGCTGGGCATTACGCCGCGGGAAGGCTGGTCGCGCTGGGACATGATCGAGATGCTGCTGCCGGGCGCGGAACTGAACGGGCTGGAGGCCGAGTTGCGGTCGCTGAGCCAGGGGATGGCGCAGTTTGAAGCGCATTTCGACCATTTCGCGGAGGTCAATCCCAAGGTCGCCAGTTCGATCATCCAGAAGCGGTTGGAGCCGGCCTGATCGGGCGCGCGCTTGAACCGTTGCATGGTCCTACCCATGGTCCTACCCAGGCAGAAACCCAGGGGAGCCGTCTGAACGGGGCTCCTGGCGGCGCGGGAGCATGACGAGCATGGCTGCCCAGCCCATGTCGAACCGCTCGATCGCCGTCGCGGCGCTGTCGACCATCATCGAATGGTATGATTTCACGCTCTACCTCTATCTCGCGACCGTGCTGTCCCGCATCTTCTTCGGCGGCGGCGAGGTGGGGGTGGGCGACACGCTGGCGGGCTTTGCCATCGCCTATCTGACGCGTCCGCTGGGGGCGATCGTCTTTGGCCATATCGGGGACCGTTTCGGACGTCGGCTGACAATGCTGCTGTCGATGGGGATGATGACCGCCGCGATGCTGGCGACCGCCATGCTGCCCACTTACGCGCAGATCGGCTCATGGGCGGGTGGGCTGCTGCTGGCGCTACGCTGCCTCATGGCCTTCTCCGTGGGCGGAGAATATACCGGCGTCGTCGCCTATCTGCTGGAGGGCGCGGCGCCGCATCGGCGGGGCCTCGTCACTTCGTTGGCGTCGGCCGCGAGCGAGGTGGGGGCACTGCTGGCGGTGACGCTCTCGGCGATCATCGTGACTTCGCTCGATAGCGAAAGCCTGGAAAGCTGGGGCTGGCGCATCCCTTTCTTCGTCGGCGCGGCGCTGGCCGGGCTGGTCCTCCTCGCGCGCTCGACCATGGAGGAATCGCCTGATTTTCGGCGGCAGCAGGCCGAACAAACCGTGCCACGCCATCCCCTGCGCCTGACCCTGGCACGGCAGCGGCGGGCGATCGGTCGCGGTTTCGCCATCTCTGCACTGGGGTCGATTACCTATTATGTCGGCATCGTCTACGTCCCGAGCTTTCTGACCGGCACGCAGGTCATGCAGGAGGCGGATGCGTTGTGGCTGTCGACCATTGCTGCCGTCGCCGTGGTGATCGTCACGCCTTTTACCGGGCTGCTCGCCGATCATGTGGGGCGCAGGCCCGTTCTGCTGACACTCGCCGCGGGCAGCATGGTCCTGCCGATATTGATGTTCGCGCTGATGATGCAGGCTTCCTTTGCCGCCGCCTTGGCCGGCGCGATCATGCTGGCTTTGCTTGGGGGCGGGGTCAGTGCGGTCGGTGCGGTCGCGACGGCGGAGCAGTTTCCGGGCGAAGGGCGTCTGAGCGGACTTGCGCTGGGTGCGACCAGCGCAACGGCGCTGTTTGGCGGGCTGACACCCTATCTGTCGCATCTTCTGATCGGCAGAACCGGCTGGCCGATCATGCCCGGCCTGATGATCGCCCTGGTTGCGCTCTCCATCCTGCCGGTCCTGTGGCGGCTGCCGGAAACCGCCCATGGCAGGCCCATGTTGCCGTCGCCGGCGCGCCGGGGTGAAAGACTTGGCAGTTTGCCCAATTCATGGCTTGACTAAGGGATGACGATCGACTCGTCTTCTACCGGCTCCTGGCCATCGGGCGACAGCGAGATGGCCCGGCGCATCCACGCGCATGACTGGAGCGCCACGGCGCTCGGCGCGGTCGAAAGCTGGCCCCAAAGTTTTCGCATAGCCGTCGACCTGCTACTGGCGCACAGCCTTCCCATGGCGGCGTTGCTGGGCCTGGACCAGGTCCTGCTCTACAATGACGCCTATATACCGGTCATGAGCGCGAAGCATCCCGAATGGCTGGGGCAAACGCTGGACGCGATCCGGCCGGAGCTGGACCCCGATGTGGCGGCGCTGTTGCAGCGGGCATGGGCGGGAGAGACGCTCAATACCCGAAACATTGCGCATTCCGACTTCGTCCCTGTCGTCGCCGACGCGTGGTACGATCTCATCCTCAGTCCGTTGCGCGACGACAAGGGCCAGGTGGTCGGCGTGCTCGCAACCGCGCTGGAAGCGACCGACCGGTGGACGACGGAGCGGGCCTTGCGCAGGAGCGAAGCGCAATATCGCCTGTTGTTTGAACAGGTGGACGAAGGCTTTTGCATCATCGAGATGATTTACGACGATCAGGGTGAGCCGGTCGACTACCGTTTCCTGGAAGTAAACCCTGCCTTCGAACGGCAGACCGGCCTGGTCGACGCGACTGGCTGGACCGCGCGCGAAATGGTGCCCGACCTTGAGCCCTATTGGTTCGAAATATATGGCCGCATCGCCCGCACGGGCCAGTCCGAACGGTTCGAGGATGCCGCCGATACGCTCAACCGCTGGTATGACGTCTTCGCCTTTCGCGTGGGAGAGCCTGAAGACCGGCAGGTAGCCGTGCTGTTTCGCGATATTTTCGACCGAAGGCGCGCGGAGATCACCCTACGCGATAATCAGGAAAAGCAGGAATTTTTGCTGAAACTCAGCGATGCGCTGCGTCCGCTTGCCGATCCGTCCGACATTCAGCTCCAGGCCATGCGGGTTCTGGGCGAGCATCTGGGCGTGAGCCGCGCGCAATATTATGAGGCGGATGAAACCGGCACGTTTCTAAGCTCCGCCGGCGGTTATTCCAGTGACGCGCCACCCATTGTCGGCCGCGTGCGGATGGACGATTTTGGATCCTATGTCGGCGAAAACTTTCGCGCCGGCCGCGCGCTTGTGGTGGGGAACGTTGCGACGGACCCGCGCGTCAGCCCCACCAAGCGAGGGGCCTACGACGCGCTGAGCATTCGCGCCTGCGTCGGTATCCCGCTGATCAAGAACGCCAGGCTGGTCGGCGTGCTGAGCCTGCACCAATCGACGGCACGGACATGGTCCGACAGCGAGATCACATTGACTGAGGAAACTGCCGAACGCACCTGGGCTGCCGTCGAACGGGCCCGGGCTGAAGCCGGGCTGAAGGAAAGCGAGCGGCGTCTGCGCATTCTGGTGGCGGAACTGCAGCATCGAGTGCGCAACATCCTGACCGTGGTCCGATCGGTCTTCGCTCGCACGGCCGAAATGAGCGGCGACCTGGAAGAGGTTGCGGATCATTTCAAAGGGCGGCTCGACGCGCTGGCGCGGACACAGGTGATCGTCACGCAGAGCGCGGCAGGGACGGCCGACCTGCAGGATCTGATACGCGACGAACTGATCAGTGTTGGCGTGCAAACCGGACCGCTCGTCACCATTCGCGGCCCCGATGTCGAGTTGACATCGCGGATGGCGGAGACGCTGGGGCTCGTCATCCATGAACTGACGACCAACGCGCTCAAATATGGCGCGCTGCGGGTAGATGGCGCGCGCCTGTCGATTTGCTGGACGGTGGAGATCGACCGGCAGGGAAATCGGCACCTCGATCTTCGCTGGCGCGAACAGGGCGTCCCGGTGGTGCCGCTGCAGCCCATCCGCGAAGGGTTCGGGCGCGAATTGATCGAGGAGGCGCTGCCCTATCGGCTGGGAGCCAGGGCAACGCTGGAGTTCAAGGGCGGCGGCGTGCTGTGTTCGATCGCCGTGCCGCTGGAAACGACGGAAGACGATGGACCGGGCGGGGAGGTGTAAGCCGCACCCCTATACCGTCATGGCATGGGCAAGGGCGTCCTGCGCTCATCCAGATAGCGGTCGATCCGCTCCGCTGCATCAGCGGGCAGATGCAGGCCGAGCTTGCTGCGCCGGTAGAGGATGTCGTCACCGGTGCGCGCCCATTCCTGCGTCACCAGATAGTCGACCTCTGCACGGCTGAGATCGCCGCCGAATGTGGGGCCCAGATCGTCGAGCCTTTCGGCCCGTCCGATCAGTTGGGCGCTGCGCGTGCCATAGGCACGGGCGAGGCGGCGGAGCAGTTGGCGGGGCAGGGCGGGATAAGCGGCGACCAAGCCGTCGACAAAGCCGGCAAAGCCCGCCTCCGGCAAGTCGCCGCCCGGCAGCGTCGCCCCGGCCGTCCAGCTGCCCCGCGCTGCCTTGCCATACGGCGCAAGCAAATCCAGCGCCTGTTCGGCGAGCCGGCGATAGGTGGTGATCTTGCCGCCGAAGACGCTGAGCAGCGGCGGGCCCTCGCTGTCCAGGTCCAGCACATAGTCCCGCGTGACCGCGGCGGCGCTGCCCGCCTGATCGTCATAGAGCGGGCGGATGCCGGCATAGGACCAGACGATATCCGCGCGCCCGATCCGCCGCGCGAAATAGCGGTTGGCGCTGTCCAGCAGATAGTCGCTTTCCGCCTCACCGATCTCCGCCTTGCCCGGCGGGCCTTCCCACGGGGTGTCGGTGGTGCCGACCAGCGTGAAGCGGCCCTCATAGGGGATGGCGAAGACGATGCGGCGATCGGGATTTTGCAGCATGAAGGCATGGTCGCCCTCATAAAGGCGCGGCACGACGATATGGCTGCCTTTGATTAACCGCACATGCCGTTCGCTTTGCACGCCGCTTGCGCGCAGTATCTCGGCCACCCAAGGGCCTGCTGCGTTGACGAGGATGCGGGCACGCACATCCCGCTCGCCTTGTTCGTCCGCAATCCTCGCCCGCCATTCGCCGGCCTCGCGCCTGGCGGAGAGGAGGCGGGTGCGCGCTCTGATCTCGGCGCCGCGCTCTGCCGCGTCGAGAGCGTTGAGGACGACGAGGCGGCTGTCCTCCACCCAGCAGTCCGAATAGACGAAGCCCTTGCCCGTCCGATCCGCCAACCCCGCCCCCAGAGGCGAGCGATCCAGCGCGATCGTCTCCGTTGCGGGCAGCGCCTTGCGTCCGCCCAGATGATCGTAGAGGAACAGGCCCATGCGCACCATCCAGGCCGGGCGCGGCGACTGGTTCTGCGGCAGCACGAAACGCAGCGGCCAGATGATATGCGGCGCCATGCGCCACAGCCGCTCCCGCTCGATCAGCGCTTCGCGGACCAGGCGGAACTCGCCATATTCCAGATAGCGCAGCCCGCCATGGATCAGCTTGGTGGAGGCGGACGAGGTATGGCCGGCAAGATCGTCCTGCTCGACCAGCAGCACGCTGTAGCCGCGCCCGGCGGCGTCGCGCGCTATGCCGGCACCATTGATGCCCCCGCCCACGACCAGCAGGTCGTAGCGGCCCAAAGCTTCGTTCCCGCTCATCGCGTCCCTTGCTATACATAAAATCGCGCGAACGAAATGACAGGAGAGCCCGCCGCATGGCCGCCACGCATATCCTTGCCATCGACCAGGGGACGACCTCCACCCGCAGCCTGTTGTTCGATGCGTCCGCACGCCGCATCGCCACCGCGCAGACCGAGTTCGCGCAACATTATCCGCAGCCTGGCTGGGTCGAGCATGATGCTGAGGATATCTGGCGCGACGTGCTGGCGACCGCGCGGCAGGCGATGGCGCGTGGGGGCGTCGCGGCGCGCGATATCGCCGCGATCGGCATCACCAACCAGCGCGAGACGACGATCGTCTGGGATCGCGCGACAGGCGAGCCGATCCACCACGCCATCGTCTGGCAGGACCGCCGCACCGCCGCCTTCTGTGCCGACCTGAAGACCGACGGGGCGGAGGAGGATGTGCGCCGCCGCACCGGCCTGCTGCTCGACCCCTATTTCTCCGCGACCAAGCTGCGCTGGCTGCTCGAAAATGTGCCGGGCGCGCGGGCCCGGGCCGACAGGGGAGAATTGGCATTCGGGACGATCGACTGCTTCCTGCTGTGGCGGCTGACCGGCGGGCGGGTCCATGCGACGGACGTCACCAACGCCTCGCGCACGCTGCTGTGGAATGTGTTCGACGGATGCTGGGACGCGGAGATGTGCCGGCTGTTCGGCATACCGCAGGCGATGCTGCCGCAGGTGCATGACAATGCCCATATCTACGGCACGACCGCGCCCGGCCTCTTCGACGCGGAAATCCCGATCGCCGGCATTGCGGGCGACCAGCAGGCGGCGCTGTTCGGCCAGGCCTGCTTCGCGCCGGGCATGTCGAAATCCACCTACGGCACGGGCTGCTTCATGTTGTTCAATACCGGCGAGACCGCCATCGCTTCGCAGCACCGGCTGCTCACCACGCCGGCCTATCGCCTGGAGGGGCGGACGACCTTCGCGCTGGAAGGGTCGATCTTCGTCGCGGGGGCGGCGGTCAAATGGCTGCGCGACGGGATCGGCGTCATCACCCATGCCAGCGACACCACCGACATGGCGACGCAGGTGCCCGACAGCCATGGCGTCTATATGGTGCCGGCCTTTGTCGGCCTGGGCGCGCCGCATTGGGACCCCGATGCACGAGGCGCGATCTACGGCCTGACGCTGGGGTCTACCAAGGCGCATCTTGCCCGTGCGGCGCTGGAGGCAGTCGCCTATCAGACCGGCGACCTGCTGGAAGCGATGGTGGCCGACACGGGCGTCCGGCCGGACATGGTGCGGGTGGACGGCGGCATGGCGGCGAACGATTGGCTGTGCGGCTTCCTGGCCGACATACTCGACCTGCCGGTAGAGCGGCCGACGGACCTTGAAGCGACCGCGCGCGGGGCTGCCTTTCACGCCGGGCTGGCGACGGGGCTCTGGTCGGGCCTTCCCGCGCTCGAACGCCTGTGGTCGCGCGATCGGGGCTTTCGGCCCCATATGGATGCAGAGCGGCGGGACGGTCTTGTCGCAGGCTGGCGCGACGCGGTGCGGCGGACCTGCAGCCGCTTCTAGAGCGGGATGACGTTAGATGGATTCAAGTTGCCTCCGTTCGTTTCGAGCGAAGTCGAGAAACGCAAGCGCAGTTCTTGCTGTTTCTCGACTGCGCTCGAAACGAACGGATCAAGGTAAAGTCATCCTACTCTATAGAGGCGATCCGCTTCTGGTTGAAGCGGACCGACTTCGGGGGTGGCATAGCCATGCCCGGCCATATTGGCGCACGCGACGGCGAATAGCATTGCAAATTGAGCCGTTACGTTTGCGCCGGGCTTCCCTCGGACGACTGCGCGGCGAACGCGGTGGCGTTTGCCGATCGGTGCGATCACTTGCCCGATCGGATCAGCGCCTCATGCGCCAGTGCCAGCGCGCCCATCGGGCCTGCCCGTTCGGCAAGGGCGGGATAGTCGACAAAATTTCCGGAAAAATCAATTTTCTGCGTTGCGCCATAGCCATTGAGGCTGAGGCGCAAATGCTCCCGGATCAGCGATAGCAGT
>DATFDS010000052.1:0-12534 GCA_035251955.1 Sphingobium sp.
CGCCGCATCCTTTACGTGAAGACCGCGATCGGCCTGTTCGACAATCCCTGGCGATCGATCAGCGAGGAAGCGGAGAAGACGCGGATATTCACACCCGCCCGCCGCGCGCTGGCGCGGGACGCGGCGGCGCGATCGATCGTGCTGCTGCAGAATAGCGGTATCCTGCCGATCGATTCGGCCAAAGGGCAGAAGATCGCGCTGATCGGTCCCTTTGGCGAGGACACCGCCAATGTCTATGGCCCCTGGGCCTTTTACGGCGACAAGGGGAAGGGCGTGGATATCGCCACCGGCCTGCGCGCCGCCTTGCCCGATGCGTCGCGCCTGACTGTGGTCAGGGGCTGTGAGATCCTCGGCCCGATCGATGGCGGCATCGCGCAGGCGGTGGAGGCGGCGAAGGCTGCCGACATCGTCCTGCTCGCGCTCGGCGAATCGCAGGACATGTCGGGCGAGGCGCAGTCGCGCACGTCGATCGAGATACCTGCCGCCCAGCAGGCGCTGGCCGACGCGGTCGCCGCCACCGGCAAGCCCATCGTCGTGTTGCTGCGCCACGGCCGGGCGCTGGCGCTGCACGGCTCCGTCGCCAACGCGCAGGCGATCCTGGCGACCTGGTTCCTGGGGTCGGAATCGGGCCACGCCATTGCGGATATACTGTTCGGGCGCGTCGATCCTTCGGCCAAGCTGCCGGTCAGCTTCCCCTGGGAATCGGGGCAGGAGCCTTTCTTCTACGATCGCAAGTCGACCGGCCGGCCGACGATCGATGCCCGCACCGAATATCGGGCGCGCTACACGACCACGGAAAACAGCGCCCGTTTCCCCTTCGGCCATGGCCTGAGCTACACGCAATTCGCGCTCGATAACCTCAAGCTGTCCGACACCGCCTTGCGCTGGGACCGGGCGATCGCGGTGACGGCGCGGCTCACCAACAGGGGCGATCGGCGGGGGAGCGAAGTGGTGCAGCTCTACATCCGCGACCGGGTTGCGAGCCGAACCCGTCCGATCCGCGAATTGAAACGGATCGAACGCGTCACGCTGGCGCCGGGCGAGAGCAAGACGGTCCGCTTCTCGCTCTCGCGTGCCGACCTGCAATTTGTGGGGTCGGGCAACCGGCTGATCGCCGAGCCGGGACTGTTCGACCTGTGGGTCGGCCAGTCGTCGGACGGCGGTCTGCACAGCCAATTCACGCTCTACGCCGGCTGACTGTCGCGGGCGACCCCCGCAGGATCAGCGGCAGTCGCTCTGTTCGATGGCGCGGCCTGCCAGCGCGCCTGCGCCAGCACCCAGGATCAGGCCCGTCGTGCTGGGGCGATCCCAGCGGCCGCCGCGTCCGATCTCCCGGCCGAACAGACCGCCCAACACGCCACCGACGACCGCGCCCGTCGTGCCCGAAGAACAGCGCGTGTAGCGCGGCCGGGCATGATAGGTGGGACGCTCGCGGACATAATCGTCCTGATAGTCATAGCCATCCCGATAATGGACCGGGCGGCGGTCATATTCGCGATAGTCCCGTTCGCGATAGCCATCGTCGCGATAGGTTTCGCTGCGATAATAGCTGCCATCGTCGTCGTCATAGCGCTCGGTATATTGATAATGGCTCTGCGCCATGGCCGGCGATGCGGCGATGCCCGTCAGTGCCGCGCTGGCAAGGGACAGGGATGCAATCGCGGTTTTCAACATGGGGACCCTCCCGAAATGATCTGGTGGGCCTGTTCTGGACATAGGTCGCTGAAACCATGCTGAACATTGTCGTTAGCCAATATTCAGAAACATCCTTTTGCCCGCCTTCCTGTACGGCCGGTCGCAAAAAGGGAGATGATTCCTGCCGCTGACAAGCACGGCCCGCTCTGTTAGGGGGCGCGCCATGCTGAACCTCAAGGACATCACCGTGCGGCTGGGTGGCCGTACCATCCTCGACCGCGCGAGCGCCGCCTTGCCGCCGCGCAGCCGCGTTGGCCTCATCGGCCGCAACGGCGCGGGCAAATCGACGCTGATGAAGGTGATGATCGGCCAGATCGATCCGGACGGCGGCGGCTGCGACATGCCGCGCGACACACGGCTGGGCTATATCGCGCAGGAAGCGCCGGCGGGCACGGCGACGCCGTTCGACACGGTGCTCGCCGCCGACAAGGAGCGCGCCGCGCTGATGGCGGAGGCGGAGCATACGGAGGACCCCGATCGCCTGGGTCATATCTATGAGCGGCTGAACGCGATCGACGCCTATACCGCTCCGGCGCGGGCGGCGCGCATCCTGGTGGGCCTGGGCTTTGACGAGGAGATGCAGGGCCGGCCGCTCGACAGCTATTCGGGCGGCTGGAAGATGCGCGTGGCGCTCGCCTCGCTGCTCTTTTCGGAGCCCGATCTGCTGCTGCTCGACGAACCTTCGAACCACCTCGATCTCGAAGCGACGCTGTGGCTCGAAAATTTCCTGAAAGCCTATCGCGGCACCGTGGTCGTCATCAGCCATGAGCGCGACCTTCTGAATAATGTCGTCGACTATATCCTGCATCTGGAAGGGGGTAAGATCACCCTCTATCCCGGCGGTTATGACGCGTTCGAACGGCAGCGCGCCGAGCGGCTGGCCCAGCAGGAAGCCGCCCGCGCCAAGCAGCAGGCGGAACGGGAAAAGCTGCAGGACTATGTCGCCCGCAACTCCGCCCGCGCCTCGACCGCGAAACAGGCGCAGTCGCGCGCCAAGGCGCTGGCGAAGATGCAGCCCATCGCGGCGGCGATCGAGGATCCGACGCTGCATTTCGGTTTCCCCAGCCCGCCTGAACTGCGCCCGCCGCTCATCACCATGGACATGGCGGCGGTCGGCTATGGCGAGACGCCGGTGCTGCGGCGGGTGAACCTGCGCATCGATCCCGACGACCGGCTGGCGCTGCTCGGCCGCAACGGCAATGGCAAGACCACGCTCGCCCGGCTGATCGCGGCGCAGCTTGCCCCGATGGAAGGCGCGATCAACAGTTCGTCCAAGATGAATGTCGGCTATTTCACCCAATATCAGGTGGAGGAACTGGACGTCACCGACACGCCGCTCGAACATATGGCGCGCGTGATGAAGGGCGCCACCCCCGCCGCCGTCCGCGCCCAACTCGGTCGCTTCGGCTTCTCCGGCGAGCGCGCGACGCAGAAGGTCGGCAGCATGTCGGGCGGTGAACGGGCGCGGCTGGCGCTGGCGCTGATCACCCGCGATGCGCCGCATCTGCTGATCCTCGACGAGCCGACCAACCACCTCGACGTCGACAGCCGCGAGGCGCTGGTGCAGGCGCTCAACGACTATTCGGGCGCGGTGGTGATCGTCAGCCATGACCGGCACATGATCGAACTGGTGGCCGATCGGCTGGTGCTGGTCGATGGCGGCACCGCGAGCGAATTTTCCGGCAGCCTGGAGGATTATACCGACATCGTGCTGCGCAAGGCGGACGGCAATGGCGGGAATGGGGGCAGCGGCGGCGACGCGCCCAAGGTCGACCGCAAGGCGGAAAAGCGCAACGCCGCCGAATGGCGCGAGAAGCAGAAGAGCCTGAAGGCTGCCGTCAGCAAGGCGGAGAAGGAGATGGCGACGCTTGCCGCCGAGCGCAGCCGCATCGACCAGGCGCTGTTCGACCCCAAATCAGCGACCGGCGCGGAGGCGAAAATGAAGATGAGCGACCTCATGGTGAAGCGCGCCACGGTCGAAAAGAAGCTGGAAGCGATCGAGGAAACCTGGATGGAGGCGAGCGCGGCGCTGGAGCAATTATAGAGCAATGCGCTCCTGCGAAGGCAGGAGCCCAGTCCCGCCGTCTGAACTGTGTTCCTGCCTTCGCAGGAACATAAGGGAGGGGCTCAGGCCGTCCCTTCCTTCGTCAGCGGTCGCTCCAGCCCATTCCCCGTCCGCATCCTAGTTACGATATTCCAGGTCGCGATGAACAGCGCGGCGATCACGGGACCGATGACGATGCCGTTGAAGCCGAACATGTCGATCCCGCCCAGGGTCGTGATCAGCACCACATAATCGGGAATCCGCGTGTCGCGCCCGACCAGGATCGGGCGCAGCAGATTGTCGACCAGGCCGATGACGAACAGCCCGCAGGCGATCAGGATCACGCCCTTCACGACCGCGCCGGTCGCCAGCAGGTAGAGCGCGACGGGGGCCCAGATGAGCCCGGTGCCCACCGCCGGGATCAGCGAGAAACAGCCCATCAGCACGCCCCAGAGCAGCGCGCCGGGGATGCCGAGCGCCCAGAAGATGATGCCGCCGATCAGCCCCTGAACGATGGCGACGACCAGGCTGCCCTTGATCGTCGCGCGGGTGACGACGACGAACTGCTTCATCAGCGCCCGCCTGTGGGTGAAGCGCAGCGGCGCGGCGCGGTCCAGCCGGGCGGCAAGCTCCGGGCCATCGCGCAGCAGGAAGAAGGTCAGGTAGAGCGTGACGCTCAAGGCCACGAAGAAGCTGAAGGCGCTCTGCCCGAACTGGAAAAGCTGCGCCGCGACCGTGCGAAAGCTGTTGGCGGCGCCCTGGCTCAGCATCTCGCGCACGGCCGCGAAATTGGTGATCCCCAGCCGCGCGAGAAAGGCCGATGCCCAATGGGGCAGCCGCGCCTGGAACTGCGCGAAGACATGGGCGAAATTGATCTCGCCGGACTGGATGCGGCCGTAGAACAGCGTCGCTTCCTGCACCAGCGCGATGCTCAGGATGATGGCGGGCAGGATGACGACGGCGACGATCACCAGCAGCGTCAGCCCCGCAGCGCTGTTGCGCCGGCCCGGCATCTGGTCGAGCAGATGCTGGTTCATCGGCGCGAACAGGATGGCGGCGATCACGCCCCACAGGATTGCGGCGGAAAAGGGCTCGATCACCAGCGCAAAGGCGATCGAGACGATAAGGACGAGGCCCAGAAAGACTCCATCCTCGATGCGGACATTCTGCGGCGTGTCGCTCATGGGCGCGCTTTGGCAGAAGTTGCGCGGCAAATCCATGCGGCAAACACAGGTCCGATGCTCTAGTCGGCCTTCGCGTCGAACCTGAAGGTTACGGCGACCTTGGGCGCGAGGCCGGCGCCGCTCTCGCCAGTGCCGATGCCGAAGGGCTGGCGGGTGACGGCGGCGGAACCCGACACCTTTCGGCTCTTGCCGCTGCTGGACAGGGTGAAGCGGATCGACTGCGGGCGGTTGATGCCCTTGAGGCTGAGTGTGCCGGAGGCGCGGTAGCTGTTCGGGCCCGTCCGCTCGGCGCCGTGGGCGGCGAACAGCGCCCTGGGGTGCAGGGCGGTGGCGAAAAATTCATCGCCGTCAAGCATCCCGTCCTGATAGGCGTTGCCGACGCTGGCGCTGGCCAGGTCTATCTCCACGCGGATGTCGGCGCTGTCGGGATGGTCGGGGTCCATGATGATCTTCGCGTTCCATTTCGCGAACTGGCCACTGATCGTCTCGCCGCCATTGTCGACCGAAAAGCCGATGCGGCCGCCCGGCTGGACCGTCCAGCCCGGGGGCGGGCCGAGCGGTGCCTTCTCCTCTTCGTCGGGTGCCGCCGCATTGTCGGCCTCGGCGGGTGCGGCGGCATTGGCGGCCGGCGCTGCGGGGGCATGTGCAGCCTCGTCCGGCGCCGGCTCGGCCGGTTCGGACGGGGTCGCGGCGTCCACCTTCGGCGCGGGCGCCGGCAGGATCAGCTGGCCCAGCACCAGCCCACCTACCATCAGCCCCGGCAGCAGCGCCAGCAGCACGGGCGAGCGTGCCGGCATCATCCGCCACAACAGCCCGTCGCGCAGCAGCAGATGGTGCCGCAATGCCCCCCCGACATGCAGCAGGAACAGGGCGATGCCGATCCAGGCGAGCAGGGCGTGGCCGCCTGCCGCAAGGTCGTGCGCGGATGCGGGAAGCGGCAGGTGGGGCAGCGGGACGATGCCGAACAGCAGCGTCGGCACCTTGACCCGCGCGGTCGACACCAGCGCCCATCCGGTCAGCGGCGCGCCCAGCATGAACAGGTAGAGCCCCGCATGGACCGCTTTGGCCATCGCGCCCTGCCAGCCGCCTTCGACCGGTGCCGGGCGCGGTTTCCAATAGCGCACGACGATGCGGATCAGGGTCAGGGCAAGGATGCCGATGCCCACCGACTTGTGCAACTGGTAGAGGGCAAAGCCGCGCGCGCCCAGATCCTCCAGCGCCGATCCTACGCTGATCTGGAAGGCGAGCAGGGCGGCGATCGTCCAGTGCAGGAAGATGGCGATGTGGCTGTAGCGCGGCATGATACCTCAGCAAGGATGACGGTCGGAACGCTATGGAAAGGACCTGGCAAAGTCCATCGCCGCGCCCGGAAACGCTGCGTTGACCGTCGCGATCAAACGCAAGGTCTGTGTTAAAAAGGTCGCAGTTGCGCCAATTTTCCCCGGCCGATTGCATCCCTGACCGCACAGGGTAAGAGCTTTGTGGATAACGCATTGGAAAGCAGGACATGGCAAAACCCGAATCCTGGCGCCTGAGCCCGGAAGCCTACAGCTTCATCACCAGTATCGATACGCGCTTCCAGGATATCGACACCATGGGCCACATCAACAATGTGGCGATATCGGGTATTTTCGAAACTGCGCGCATCCGCTTTCACCATCATCTCGGCCGTCATCCGCAGGAACAGGGCGTGCGTTGGCTGGTGGCCAATGTGAACCTGAACTTCGTCGAGGAAGCGCATTTCCCTTACCCGTTCGAAGTGCATTGCGGCATCGGCCATGTCGGCCGCACCAGCTGGACGGTAAGCTCAGCCGCCTTCCAGAAGGGCGTATGTGTCGCGACCTGCGACACCACGGTCGTCACCCACGGCGCGGAAGGGCGCCGCTCGATCGACGAGACGCTGCGTGAGGCGATGGAGCTGAATTTCCTCAAGCGCCCGGCCTGACCCCCGATCTGATCCAGGGCCAGGTCTAGGCGAAGCCGTCCATCCGCCTGGTCCACTGAAAGGCGATGACGGCGCCTTTCGCCGGCTGGATCATCAGCGCCGCCAATATGATCGCCAGACCGGGCCAGAGGATCGCCTGCAGGCCGAGCGGAATGGCGAGCGCGGCATTCACCTCGATCATCAGCGGCACCATTATGTGGCCGAGCAGCAGGATGACGATATAGGCCGGGAAGTCGTCGGCGCGCGACAGGTCCCAGCGCTGGCCGCACGACCCGCAGGCAGGCGTCGGCTTCAGGAAGCGCGCGAACATCCGCCCCTCGCCGCAAGCCGGGCAGCGCCCGCGCAAGGCGAGCGCCAGCGCCGGGCGCAACGGCCGTTCGCAACGGTTTGCGGGAGGCAGGTCGCTCATTCCTCTGCCCTATGGCTTCGTGCAGGACGACGCAACAGTGCATAAACCCGCCTCGGCCCTTTCGTCGCGCCGAAAGGCTGTTAAGACGGCGGCCATGCGCCTGCCGGGTCCGACCGAAGCCTTTGCCCTGTTCGACGACGCGCGCGCGCGCGGGCCGGCCCCGGCGCGCCTGTATCGCGATCCGGTGGCGGTGATCGCGGCGCATCGGCTCGACGAGGTGCAGCCCGCGCTCGACCGGATTGCCGAGGCAGGGGAAGCCGGGCTGCACGCGGCCGGTTTTTTGAGCTATGAGGCGGGGCTGGCGCTGGAAGACCGGCTGCGGCCCCTGGCTGCGCGCCATGAGACCCAGGCGGGGCAGGCGCCCCTGCTCTGGTTCGGCCTGTTCGAAGGGTTGCGCTTCATCGATCCGGACGCGCTGCCGGGCCTGCTGCCCGACCCGTCCGGTGCCGCCGTCGAAACGCTGCGCCCGCTGGTCGACGAAGCCGATTATCATGCGGCCTTCGTCCGGGTGCAGGACTATATCCGCGCCGGCGACATCTATCAGGTGAACCTGACCTTCCCCTGCGCGGTGCCGTTCACAGGGGATCCGATGGCGCTTTATGCCGCCGTTCGGCCGCGTCAGCGCGCGGGCTATGGCGGCATGATCCGCACCGGCGCGCACAATATCCTGTCCTTCTCGCCCGAGCTGTTCTTCACCAACGTCCGTGGCCAATTGACCGCGCGCCCGATGAAGGGCACCGCCGGCCGCGCCGCCGATCCCGGGCACGACGCCGCGCTCGCCCGCGAGTTGGAGGTGGACATCAAGCAGCGGGCGGAAAATCTGATGATCGTCGACCTGCTGCGCAACGATCTGTCGCGTGTGTCGCAGGCGGGCAGCGTCACCGTGCCGGACCTGTTCCGGGTGGAGAGTTTTCCCACCGTCCACCAGCTGGTGTCGACCATCCGCGCGCGCCTGCTGCCGGGCCTCTCGCCCGTCGACGTGCTGCGCGTGCTGTTTCCCTGCGGATCGATCACCGGCGCGCCCAAGGTGCGGGCGATGGAGATCATCGCTGCGGTGGAGCCTTTCCCGCGCGGCGTCTATACCGGCACGCTTGGCTGGATCGATCCGAATGGCGACGCTGCCTTCAATGTTGCCATTCGCACGATTTGCGTCGAAGAAGGCGGTGGAGAGGGGCGCCTGGGCCTGGGATCGGGCATCATCGCGGACTCGGATGCGGCATCCGAGTGGGCGGAATGTCTGGCGAAGGGGCGCTTTCTCACACCGGCTGGCGTTAAAGGCTAAGGGGGCTTGCAGAGTTTCAATGGCATTGGCTGACGGACGGTTCGACCTGCTCGAGACGATGGCCTTCGACCCTGTTGACGGTATCAGGCTGCTGGAACTGCATCTGGAGCGATTGAAGGCGAGCGCGACGGCGCTCGATTTCGTCTTCGACCGCCATGATGTGCGCAATGAACTGCAGGCGGCGACCTTCCGCCTGCGGGACAAGAGCCGGTTGCGGCTGCTGATATCGCGACGCGGATCGGTGGCGATCGAGGTGCGTGAGCATCGCACCTGGCCGCAGGCGATCATGCAGGTGGCCTGCGTGCCCCGCAACGCATCGGCCGACGACGCCCGCCTGGCGCACAAGACCACCGATCGCGCTGTCTATCGCGATGCGCTGAAGCGCGGCGGCACCTATGAGGTGGTGATGACCGACGAGAATGGCTTCCTGACCGAGGGCTGCTTCTCCTCGCTCTTCGTCGAGCGCGGCGACAAGCTGGTGACGCCGCCGCTTGTCCGCGGTCTGCTGCCGGGCGTGCTGCGCCGCAGCCTGCTGGAGATGGGGGAGGCGGTGGAGGGGGACCTGCGCCTGCACGACCTGGAAAAGGGCTTCTTCATCGGCAATGCCGCGCGCGGCATGGTGGCGGCGTCGCTCGTGCGGTAGCGGGCGGCCTTCCTGATTGCTCGTCACCCCAGCGAACGCTGCGGCCTCAGGCAATGTCGCGCCTCGTTTCCCGAGATTGCGGCTTTCGCTGGAATGACGGAGCAGAAGATGCGGCCAACCGCTATCAACTGGCGGTTGCCCCTGCTGGCGATGCGCTCTAAGGAGCCTCGCGTTCGCCTGTGGCGGACCAGGGGATTCTTCAGAAAGAGTGTCACGATGAGCCAGACTTCCGCCGCCCTCGGTCGCATCCAGCCCTCCGCCACCCTGGCGATGAGCGCGCGCGTGAATGCCCTCAAAGCCGAAGGCGTCGACGTGATCGGCCTGTCAGCGGGCGAGCCCGATTTCGACACGCCCGATTTCGTCAAGGAAGCCGGCATCGCCGCCATCCGCAAGAACCTGACCCGCTATACCGATGTCGACGGCACCGCCGAATTGAAGGACGCGGTCGCCTTCAAGTTCAAGCGCGACAATGGCCTGGAGTATAAGCGCAGCCAGATCAGCGTGAACTCCGGCGGCAAGCACACCCTGTTCAACGCGCTGGTCGCGACTGTCGACGTGGGCGATGAAGTCATAATCCCGGCGCCCTATTGGGTCAGCTATCCCGACATCGTGAACTTCGCCGGCGGCACCCCCGTCTTCGTCGAAGGCCCGGCGCGCCAGGGCTACAAGATCACTCCGGCGCAGCTGGACGCGGCGATCACGCCCAAGACCAAGTGGCTGATCCTGAATTCGCCCTCCAACCCTTCGGGTGCGGCCTATTCGGCTGCCGAACTCCAGGGACTGGGCGAAGTGCTGCGGCGTCATCCCCATGTCCTCATCATGACCGACGACATGTATGAGCATGTCTGGTACGCGCCGACCCCCTTCGCCACCGTCGCGCAGGTCTGCCCCGATCTCTACGAGCGCACGCTGACGGTGAACGGCTGCTCGAAGGCCTTCTCCATGACCGGCTGGCGCATCGGCTTCGCTGGCGGCCCGGAGTGGATCATCAAGGCGATGGGCAAGCTGCAGTCGCAGTCGACCAGCAACCCCTGCTCGATCAGCCAGGCGGCGGCGGTTGCCGCGCTGACCGGCGATCAGGATTTTCTGGAAGAGCGCAACGCTGCGTTCAAGCGCCGCCGCGACATGGTCGTGTCGATGCTGAACGACGCGCCGGGCCTTGACTGCCCGACGCCCGAAGGCGCCTTCTACGTCTATCCCGACGCCAGCGGCGTGATCGGCAAGACCACGCCCAAGGGGCAGCTGATCGACAGCGACGAAGCGCTGATCGGCTATTTCCTGGACGAAGCCAAGGTCGCAGCCGTGCATGGCGCCGCCTTCGGTCTCTCGCCTGCCTTCCGGATCAGCTATGCGACATCGGAAGAAGTGCTGGAAAAGGCGTGCAAGCGCATTCAGGAAGCCTGCGCCGCCCTGAAGTAAGGATTACGCTGCCCAACTCCAGCCCCTCCCGCAAGCGGGAGGGGCAGCAAGACTTGCCGAACCGCGGGTGAGGCCTGGTCGCAGCGGGGTGGGCTGACGTTGCGCATCAACCCCAAATCGGAAACGGAAATTTTCCGCCGCGCCGTCTTGCAGATGGAACGGCGGACTCTATATCCCGTTTCGGTCCGAAACTGGTTTGCCCCATTCACATTTGGGTAAGCTATCCGACGCGAAATACCGACCCCTCACAGGGCCCCAAGACCAAAAAGGAAGAAGGCCATGATGGCATTCCTCAAATCCGACCTTTTCTTGCGCTTCCTGGGCGGATTCGTGCTGGGTGCCGTGGGCGTCTTCCTGCTGCAGCCTAATGATCCGCCCGTGCTGACCAGTCCGGCCATGGCCGCCTCGGCCAGTGCCACCCCGGCCTCGGCCGGCGGCAATGCGACGCTCTGACGGCATCGCACTGGCACTATTGGCGGCGCTCGCCGTCGCCTCTCCGTTGCGCGCCGAAAGGCCGGTTCTGGCGCCTGTTCCCGCGATCGATGCGCCCGTCACCGGCAGAAGCGAGACAGCCGTTTTCGCCGGCGGCTGCTTCTGGGGTGTCGAAGGCGTCTTCTCGCATGTGAAGGGTGTGCGGCAGGTCGTGTCAGGCTTTGCCGGCGGCCCTGCCGGGCGCAAGGTCGATTATGAGCGCGTCAGCCAGGGCGATACCGGTTTTGCCGAAGCGGTGCGCGTCACTTTCGACCCCAAGCAAGTGAGCTACGGCACCCTGCTGCGCGTCTTCTTCTCGGTCATCGCCGATCCGACCACGCTGAACTATCAGGGCCCGGACCATGGCACCCAATATCGCAGCGCGCTTTTCCCGCTGAACCCGCAGCAGGACAGGGCTGCGCGGGCTTATCTCGCGCAACTGGGAAAAGCGGGCCTGTGGCGCGATCCCATCGTCACGCGGGCGGAGCGCTTCATGGGCTTCCAGGACGCGGACAGCTATCACCAGAATTTCCTGACCCGCAATCCGCGCCATCCCTACATCCAGCGCTGGGACATGCCCAAAGTTGCGGCGCTCAAGATGATGTTCCCGACACTGTATCGGGTCAAGCCCGCATCCTGAGCGGGGTGCTCGGTGAGGCCGTTCAGTAATCCCGTCTTGCATAAAGATGGTCACGCGTCACTGCGTCGGCATCGCCGATGAACGTTGCCCAAACACCGCCGGGCCGCCAGATCCCATCCATCTCGCTACGGACATCGGCCTCCACCATCCCCGGCAGATTTCGCTTGTAACGATATAGAAACGCCGAAACGCGCAAATTGGCGATGCAATGGACATGAATGGTCTGGCCATGCAGTTCGCCCATCTTCGCCTTAAACCGGTCGAAATCCGCGTCGGTCGGATTGCCGAACTCGACGGGCATATGGATATAAGTCATGCCTAGTGCGGCTACGCTGGCAGCTTCGTCAACAAGCGCCATTTCGTGCGTGTGGAGACCGAGATTGATGACGTGAGTCACGCCTAACGCGTGAATGGCAGCCAGTTGTGCTTCGGTTGGTTGTCCCGATGTGGTGAGCCGTTCATCGATCCTCCGCCACATGAAGACATCGATGGGGTCATTCGCCTGTGAATTCGCCATGGTGCATTTCCCGCATAAGAAGAATGCCCAGGCGCGCGGCTCGTCAAGCTCGCGCTCCACGGTGGTACTCCACCTTGATCGCCAGTCGCGCGAACCAGCTTCTTATTCCTCAATATCGGGTGCGCGTAAAGGCTTTGTCGCCAAAAAGCCCCCGTCCCGAAACGCAATCGGGCGGAGCCTGTCGCCAGACCCCGCCCGATCCATGACCCGAAAGCCCTGACGCGTTACTTCGGCGCCAGCACCATCAGCATCTGGCGGCCTTCCATGCGCGGATAGGCTTCGACC
>DATFDS010000053.1:0-5929 GCA_035251955.1 Sphingobium sp.
TCCGCCCGGCTGAGCTTGCCCGCGCCATGGTGGAAATAGCGGATCGCGCCCGCCTGCACGCCATAGGTGCCGATGCCGGTTTCCGCGACGTTCAGATAGACTTCCATGATGCGCCGCTTGCCCCAGATCGCTTCGATCAGCAGCGTGAACCAAGCCTCGAGTCCCTTGCGGATGAAGCCGCCGCCCTGGATCAGGAAGACATTCTTCGCCGTCTGCTGGCTGATCGTCGATCCGCCCCGGATGCGGCCGCCGCTGGCATTGTGGCGCATGGCCTGGGCGATGGCGACCGGGTCGAAGCCATGATGGCTGCAAAAGCGGCTGTCCTCGGCCGCGATGGCGGCGCGGGGCATGTTGGGGTCGACCTCGTCCAGGCTGACCCAATCCTTGGTGATACCATGGGGATCGAACAGCATGGTGAGCGTCACCGGTGGGGGCACGAACCGGTAGATCAGCACCATCAGTAGCGACAGGACGACGAAACCGCCGACGATCTTCAGCGGAATGCTGATCCAGCGCGAGCGGCGACGAGGGGAGGCGGGCTTGGCGTTCATGCCGCCGTGGTAGCGTCCTTCCGCGTCGGTTCAAGCTCCCGCGCGAAGAGGAGGCAAGCCGCAATTGCCTGCGCCTTGATCGGGCGCAACTGCTATATTGCTGGAAAAGGGTCGCTGCTTTGTTCTTCAACTGCGTGATGCGCGCCAAGGAGGGACTGTGCGAACCGATATATCCTCCGACCATATACTGCAGATCGGCATGGGGTTCTGCGCGTCCAAGACGCTGCTGAGCGCGGTCGAACTGGGGCTGTTCACGCAATTGGCCGATGGCGCGATGACCGGGCCGGAGTTGGAGCAGGCATTGGGGCTGCATCCGCGGGCGACCTATGATTTTCTCGACGCGCTGGTGGCGCTCGGACTGCTGGAGCGCGCGGGCGACGGAGAGGAAGGGCGCTACGCCAATACCCCCGCGACAGCGGCCTTTCTGGACCGGCGCAGCCCGACCTATATGGGCGGCATTTTGGAAATGGCCAATGCGCGGCTTTACCGCTTCTGGGGGGACCTCAGCACCGCGCTGCGGACGGGCAGGCCACAAAATGAGATCAAGCATGCGGGCAAGTCGATGTTCGACGCGCTCTATGCCGATCCCGCGCGGCTGGAGCAGTTCATGGACGCGATGAGCGGCGTGTCGATGGCGAATTTCGAAGCCTTTGCGCGCAAGTTCGACTTCGCGCCCTACAAGACGCTGGTGGATATTGGCGGGGCGACGGGTCAGCTGTGCTGCTTCATCGCCTGCCATCATCCGCATATGCGCTGCGCCTCCTACGACCTGCCGGTGGTGCAGCCCATCGCCGACCGGCGCATCCGGGAATCGGGGCTGGCGGATCGCGTCACGACGGGGGTGATCGACTTTTTCGACGATGACTTTCCGTCCGCCGACGTCATCGCCATGGGCTTGATCCTGCACGACTGGAACCTGCCGACGAAGAAGATGCTGATCGAAAAGGCCTATCGCGCTTTGCCGGAGGGCGGTGCGTTCGTGGCGATCGAAAATATCATCGACGACGAACGGCGGCGCAACATTTTCGGTTTGTTGATGTCGCTCAACATGCTGATCGAATTTGGCGAGGCGTTCGACTTCACCGGCGCGGATTTCCGCCAATGGTGCCTGGAGGCCGGTTTTTCCCGCTGCGAGATAATGCCGCTTACCGGTCCGGCGAGCGCGGCAATCGCCTATAAATAGAAAAAGCCCCGGACCGATCCGGGGCTTCGTCTTTTTTTGGGAAGAGGATGTCAGGCGATGGCGAAGCGCGCCATCTTCCCGATTCGATCACCTGCGATCCGCATCATCGCCTTTTGCAGCTTTTCGAAGGCGCGGACCTCGATCTGGCGCACACGCTCGCGCGAGACGCCATAGACCTGGCTCAATTCCTCAAGCGTCTTGGGCTCTTCGGCCAGACGGCGCTCGGCCAGGATATGCTTTTCCCGGTCGTTGAGATCGTCCATCGCTTCGACCAGCATGTCGTGGCGCAGCGTCTTTTCCTGCTCGTCCGCGACACGCTCGTCCTGCAGCGGATCGGTGTCCGCCAGCCAATCCTGCCACTGGCCCTCGCCATCCTCGCGCATCGGCACGTTGAGCGACGTGTCGCCGCCCATCGCCATGCGGCGGTTCATCGACACCACATCCTCTTCGCTGACGCCAAGATCGGTCGCGATCTTCTTCACGTCATCGGGATGCAGGTCGCCGTCCTCGAACGCTTCGATATTGTTCTTCATCCGGCGCAGGTTGAAGAACAGCTTCTTCTGCGCGGCGGTCGTACCCATCTTCACGAGGGACCAGGACCGCAGGATGAATTCCTGGATCGATGCGCGGATCCACCACATGGCGTAGGTCGCCAGGCGGAAGCCGCGATCGGGCTCGAACTTCTTCACGCCCTGCATCAGGCCGATATTGCCTTCGCTGATCAGCTCGCTGACCGGCAGGCCATAGCCGCGATAGCCCATGGCGATCTTTGCCACCAGGCGCAGGTGCGACGTCACCAGTTGCGCCGCCGCCTCAGGATCCTGATGTTCGGCGTAGCGCTTGGCGAGCATATATTCCTGCTCGGGCGTCAGAATCGGAAATTTGCGGATTTCCGAAAGATAGCGGTTGAGGCTGGCTTCACCGCCCAGCGTCGGAACCGCGGGGACATTGGTCTTGCTGGCCATGTCTCTTCACCTTTCCCTCTTCATGCGCGGCGGGACCCAAAAGAGGCGTCCGAGACACCGTCGCAAACTTATCCAAATCTATACGTGAAGCTCGCTTAACAGTTCCTGCATGTCGGTAGGCAGTGCACTGTCGAAGCTGAGTTTTTGCCCCGTCACCGGATGTATGAACCCGAGCTGTTTCGCGTGCAATGCCTGCCTTTTGAAACCTAGCGTTTCCAGTATCGATTTGAAACCTTTTCTCTCTCTACCGTAAACCGGGTCGCCGATCAAGGGGTGCCCCAAATGCGCCATGTGAACGCGGACCTGATGCGTGCGGCCGGTTTCCAGGCGGCATTCCACCAGCG
Source organism: Sphingobium sp. (assembly GCA_035251955.1). Taxonomy (GTDB): domain Bacteria; phylum Pseudomonadota; class Alphaproteobacteria; order Sphingomonadales; family Sphingomonadaceae; genus Sphingobium. The sequence continues at coordinate 3,044 of DATFDS010000053.1, forward strand.
CCGCGCCATGCAGCCGCTCGATCATGCGATAATGGGTGACGGCATGTTTGCCGCGCCCTTCGCGATGAACGGCCATTTTCTTTCGATCAACGTTCGACCGGGCGATCCACGTATCGACCGTCCCGGCGGCCGGCTGTGGCACGCCATAGACGATTGCGGCATAAAGCCGGTCTATGCTGTGTTCCTTGAACTGCTGGGCGAGCCCTTCATGAGCCCTGTCGGATTTGGCAACGACCAACAGGCCGGAAGTATCCTTGTCGATGCGATGAACGATCCCCGGTCGCGCCACGCCGCCGATGCCGGACAGTTCGCCCCGGCAATGATGGAGCAGCGCATTGACCAGCGTACCGTCCAGATTGCCCGCGGCAGGATGGACGACCAGACCGGCCGGCTTGTCGACGACGATCAGGTCCGCATCTTCATGGACGATGACCAGCGGGATATCCTGCGCGACCGCTTCGGCAGCGACCGGCGGGGGCAGGGTGATGGCAAAGGCCTGGCCGGTGGCGACCTTCATCGAGGGGTTGAGCGACCGTCCGGCCGCCGTCACCTGACCCTCGACGATCAGCGCCTTCAACCGCTCGCGCGACAGGTCGGGCAGCAGCTCGGCCAGGGCCTTGTCCAGGCGGAAGCCATGTTGCGCTTCGCCGATCGTCGCTTCGATGATGGAAACCCCCGAACCCATTGGCTAGGCATGTAGGCATGAGGGTAGGGATTTCAAGGTCGCTGCTGGGGCGGATCATGGCGTTGGCGCAGGCCGATCCCTACGAAATCTGCGGTTTGCTGTTGGGCGAAGAGGGCGTGATCCGGGATATCCGGCCCGCGGCCAATATCGCGGCCGATCCTGCCCGCCATTTCGAACTGGACCCAGCCGTGCTGATCGCCGCCCATCGTGGCGCGCGGAAAGGCGGGCCGGCGATCCTGGGCCATTATCATTCGCACCCGAGCGGCAGGGCTGAGCCTTCTGCGACCGATGCGGCCAGCGCGGCGCCCGACGGCAGCCTCTGGCTGATATTGGGCGGCGGTGCGGCGCGGCTGTGGTCGGCGGGCCCCGACGGGCAGGGCGGTGTGGCCTTCACCGCCATTTCGCTCGACATCATGTGAGCGAAAGGCGGCAGGCCGGGCTTGCATCATCGGGCAGGGCAGCGCATTAGCCGTTCATCTCCCTCCCAGTTCACTTTCCGGCGGCAGCGACACTTCATGACCCATCCGACCGACAGCATCGAATTTGCCAGCCTGCTCTGTTCGCGCCTGTGCCATGATTTGCTGAGCCCCGTGGGCGCGCTCAACAACGGGCTGGAACTGATGGCGGACGAAACCGACCCGGACATGCGGGAGCGTTGCCTGGACCTGCTGGCGGACAGCGCCAAGACTTCGGCCAACAAGCTCAAATTCTTCCGCCTGGCGTTCGGTTCGGCCGGCGGTTTCGGCGATGCGGTGCCGACCCATGAGGCGCGCGTGGCGATCGAGGGCATGTTTGCCCAGACCGGCCGGGTGAAGATCGGCTGGCTGGTCGAGGATGATCTGCTCGACAAGCTGCCGGTCAAGGTGCTGCTCAACCTGGCGTTGATCGCCGGGGACGCGCTGGTGCGCGGCGGGCAGCTCGATATCGGCGCGGAAAAGCGGCCGGGCGTGACCGAGATCGTGGTGCGGGCGGAGGGCCCCAAGCTGGTGCTGGACCCCGATCTGCGCGCTGCGCTGGCGGGCACGTTGCCGATCGAAGGCCTGGCCTCGCGCACGGCTGCGGCCTGGATGGTGCGCAGCCTCGTCACCAAGGCCGGCGGTGAAATCGCCCTGTCGCCGGCGGGCGAGCCGGTGCTGCTGTTTGGCGCATCCATCCCCGATCAGGGGTAGTTCAGCCCTCTCCCTGGGCTGCGGGGATGGCCCTGCATTCCGCTGGCCGGGCGTGTTTGGCGATGATCGGCCTCAACCGGGATTCGGCGCTTTCGATCAATGCCTTGAGAGGCAATTCGACCTGGCGATGCATCAGGATGCCGACAAGGGCCGATATGAGGAGCGTCGTCATCGCGACCAGCGTTCCGCCATGGTCCACGCCCCAAAGCGACAGGAAGCCGATCACCACGAACAGATGCGACAGGTAGATGGCATAGGATGAATCGCCGAGCAGTGTGAGCCAGCCCCATCGAGGCAATTTGCGGTCAAGCGACAGGGCCGATGCCAGTATCGATGCGGCGGGAAGGGTTGCTGACAACAGGCGAATCTCCGTCACTTGCGGCATCAGCGCCAGCAGCAGGAAACCGATCGGGAGGAAGTAAGCCGATAGGCGGATGCGAAAATGTGCGATCAGCAGGCCGGCCACAAAATCGAGCAGGAATGACTGTCCATAATAAGCGATGAAAGATGGCCTGTAGTCGAAGACCAGTCCGCTTGCGGACAAGGCGACAAGTCCGCCGGTCAAGGTCCAGAATGAAACGCGGCGGGGCAGCAGCATCGAGATGGCGAACAGCAGATAGAATGCCATTTCGAAGTTCAGCGTCCAGCCGACATCGACCAGAGGCGGGTCGATCATGCCCGTTTGCGGGTTTGTCAGCGGGATGAAGAAAAGCGATGCGATAATATGCCGCCATTCCGGCAAATTGCCGACGACGACGCATAGCGTTGTCAGCCAATAGAGAGGGATGATCCTTTTCGCGCGCTTCCAGAGAAATTGCGCCGGCCCGATTTCCGTGCGGCCGGTCGATGAGACCATGACGAAACCGGAAATCGCGAAGAAGATCGCTACCCCCTCCTTGAGCCACAGGACGGATCGGCCATGATCTGCGATCGACAGATGGTAGGAATAGACATGGTAGAGAACGACCATGAGAGCCGCCACGGCCCGCAGATAATGTACGGACAGGATGCGGGTTGAAGATGTCGCGGACG
>DATFDS010000054.1:0-4234 GCA_035251955.1 Sphingobium sp.
AACCGCTCATTTCTAGGAGCCATTCCTGCACAAATCTTACATGGTGTGTAAGGACATTGTGAGGATGGCTTACTTTAACCGAATATCCGACGCCTAAAAACCGCCAGAACCCGGAGCCGCCGCCCACATGTCCCTTCATCATTCTCACAATGTCAAAGAACCGACCAAACATCAGAGCGGACAGTGATTGTTCCCCGACCCTTATGTTCCGGGGGACAGCTGTCCGTAATGTTGGCGACCGATCGAGGCGAGAACCAGGGGCGCTCACCGCGTCGGTGGAGTGGCATCTAGGCGCGTCATCTGAGTCGGTCAACAGGAAAAAACGGGTGCCCTCCTTTTTCTTCTCCGACCCCTTTGAACACCGCAGAAAACCGTGCTTTTCGGCTCAGGAATAAGGGTGTCGCGCCCGCTTCCCGACGGGCCCCTTTCAGGCCGCCGACCGATTATGTGAGCGCTCTCCCATCCGGCGAAGTCGCGCGCGCGAGCTTCAATATACGCGCGCGTATATGCGGGTGCTTCATATCCTCCAGGCGGAAAATCGCGGGGCGCGAATCAGTGCCATACCGATTCTCCCGTTGCCGGGAATTGCGCTGCGGACGATCGGCCGATTCTCTTTGAAAGGCATGTGCTTCAGCCATCCTCCCGCCAAACCGCATCTTTATGTCGGCGCGATTGCGAAATTGAAGGATTTCTGAGATATGAATATCGGATGAGCTTCAACTTCCCGGGCGAGGGCAAAAATGAACGCAGTTGTTAGCCAGATCGGCGACCTGGCCGAGGCCGGCGAAAAGATGGTCGAACGCCTGCGGCGCAAGGCTTTTCTGCCCGACAGCCGCAAGGAGCTCAACGTCCGTTTCGGCATAGCGGAAGCAGCCCATCTGCTCGGCTGTTCGACGAATCGGATTCGCATGGCGGAAGAGGATGGTCGCCTGCCCCCTGCCCCGCCGACCGAAAATGGGCGCCGGCCAGGCTATACGGTCGACGAGCTGCTGAACATGCGGCAGGTGCTGGGCGCGAGCCCCGAGCGCGCGCCGCTGGACATTCCCGCGATCATCGCGGTGCAGAATTTCAAGGGCGGCGTCGGCAAATCGACCGTTACCACGCATCTGGCGCATTATTTCGCCGTCCAGGGCTATCGCGTGCTGGTGGTCGATTGCGACAGCCAGGCGACGACGACCACCCTGTTCGGCTTCAACCCGCATTTCAACATCCAGCGGGAAGAGACGCTCTATCCCTATCTGTCGATCGACCCGACCCAGGTCGACCTTCTCTATGCGGTCAAGCATACGGCCTGGCCCAATGTCGACCTGATCCCGTCCAACCTGGAATTGTTCGACGTCGAATATGAGCTGGCGGCGGCGGGGAGCGACGGCGGATCGGTGCTGGCGGCGCGGTTCCGCAAGCTCAAGCAAGGCCTGATGGACCTGGCGCGCCATTATGACGTGGTGCTGCTGGATCCGCCGCCGGCGCTGGGCACGATCAGCCTGGCGGTGATGCAGGCGGCCAACGCGCTGCTGGTGCCGCTGGCCGCGACCACGCCGGATTTCTGTTCGACCGTCCAGTTTCTGTCGATGATGGACCAGGTGATCAAGCAACTGACCGATGCGGGTATCCAGGTGGATTATCAGTTCGTCCGGCTGCTCTGTTCGAAGTTCGACAGCAACGATCCCAGCCATTCGATGGTGCGGGCGATCATGGAGCAGAGCTTCGGCCCTGCCCTCCTCCCCATTCCCATCCTGGACAGCGCGGAAATCAGCCATGCGGCGCTCCGCATGATGACGGTCTACGAACTGGAAAAGCCGATCGGCACGCCCCGCACCCACAAGCGTTGCCGCGCCAATCTGGACGAGGCGATGACCCAGATCGAGGCGCTGGTGCGCCAGAGTTGGGGCCGGGTCGCGCCGGCACGGGAGGAGGATATCGTCAATGCGGCATAATCCTCTGTCCTATGGCCACATGTTCACTTTATGTTCCTATCCGAATCTGCGAATCGGAGTCAAGGGGGAGCATCATGGCGCGTAAGCAATCCGACTATCTGGCGGCGCTGTTGTCGGACGAGGCGGAGAACGCCTCCCCTGCCCTGCCGGCGGAAAATCCGCGCGTCGAACCGGGGCCGATCCCGCCCGTTCCGGCCCCTGTCCGCCACGACCGCGGGCGCAGCACCACCCTGCTCGGCCGCGAATCCGCGCTCGCCCGCTTGGCGTCCGGAGAAGTGCGGCAGGTCACGCAGTTGCTGCTCGATCCCGCCCGCGTGCGGATCTGGTCCGGCAATGCGCGCCTCTACGCCCATCTGACCGAGGAAAATTGCCGCGAGCTGATCGATTCGATCATCGCGGAAGGCGGGCAGAAGGTGCCGGCGGTGGTGCGCCGTATCGAAGGCGATCCGGACCATGACTATGAGGTGATCGCCGGCACGCGGCGGCATTTTTCGATCAGCTGGCTGCGGCGCCACAGCTATCCCGAGATGATGTTCGTGGCGCAGGTGGCGCAACTGGACGACGAGGCCGCTTTCCGCCTCGCCGATCTGGAGAATCGCGCGCGTAAGGACGTCACCGACCTGGAGCGCGCGCGCAACTATGCAGAGGCGCTCAGCGCGCATTATGGCAGCCATCTCACCCGCATGGCCGAACGACTGAAGCTTTCCAAAGGCTGGCTGAGCAAGATGATCAAGGTCGCGGGCATCCCCGACACCATTATCGCGGCCTTCGGTTCGCCCGCCGATGTCCAGTTGAAGCCCGCTTACGCGCTGGCACAGGCGCTCGACAATTCGACGGCGGCCGAGGCGATCGGCAAGGAAGCGGCGCGGCTGGCAACGACACAACAGGAACGGCGCAGGATGGGCGCGCCCACGATTCCGGCGGCCGAGATACTCAAACGCCTGCTCGATGCACCCCGCTCTGCCCAGGCCGCGCCCAAGGACGAACCCTTCACCTGGACCACCCCTTATGGCCGTCCGGCGCTCACGGTGCAGTCGGTCAACCGGCAGGGGGTGACCATTCGGCTGCATGCCGGATCGGGCGCGGACCTGGACACGTTGGCGATGGCGCTGCGGGACACGCTGCAGCATCTGGAACGTCAGGGGATAGGCCTGCAGCGGTGACGTATCTGGGGGGGGATCATCAGTTTCGGGTTGCGGCGCGAGGCCTTCGCGTGGTTGCGGGCCGGCGGAGGCAGCGCCACAGCGGGCGAATGCCGCACGTCCGGCCACGGTTTTCCGCTGCTGTTTCCCCGGGGAAACAGGGCGGCGCTGACCCGCTCCCCCTGCCCTTCCCCCATCCGTTTCCCCGGGGAAACAGCGCGGGAACCCGGACAAGCAGTCCACATAAGACGCCCGGCCTGTCATCGCCGTGGCTGGCCGCGTCCCTCTGCCCTGCCCGGCCGATCTCGAGGATTCGCCCATGAGCCGCGCCGGCAAGACCCAGATCAACGACCAGTTCGAACTGTTCCTGCCCTATATCGCGGACATGCCGCTGCGCGATCAGCGCGAGATGATGGAGCGTCCCTTCTTCAGCCTCGCCAAGTCGAAGCGGATCAAGCCGATCGACTATACCTCGCCCGACGGCAAGGCGTGGGTCCATGTTTCGGCCAATCCCGATTACGGCATGGCGACCATCTGGGACGCGGACATTCTCATCTATTGCGCATCGGTCCTGGCCGACATGGCGCGGCGGGGGCTCAACGACATTCCCCGCAAGCTGCACCTCATGCCCTATGATCTGCTGCGCGCCATTCATCGCCCGACCACGGGCCGGGCCTATGAACTGCTCGGCCAGTCGCTCGACCGGCTCGTTTCCACCACGATCAAGACCAATATCCGCGCCGAGAATCGCCGGGAGGCGACGTTCAGCTGGCTCGACGGCTGGACCCAGCTGGTCGACGAGCGCACAGAGCGCTCACGTGGCATGACCATCGAACTTAGCAACTGGTTCTATGAAGGCGTGCTGATGCAGGGGGGCGTGCTGTCCATCGACCGCGCCTATTTCGACCTGACCGGCGGGCGCGAACGCTGGCTCTACAAGGTCGCGCGCAAACATGCCGGCGGGGCAGGGGAGGCGGGCTTCACCATCTCCATGCCGACCCTGTTCGAAAAGTCGGGGGCCGAAGGGGCCTATCGTCGCTTCAAGTTCGAGATTGCGAAGATCGCCGACCGCGATCCCCTGCCCGGCTATACGCTGCAGCTTGAACAGCCCCAGGGCAAGCGCGAGCCGTCCTTGCGCATGCGCCGTCGCGGGGC
>DATFDS010000055.1:0-38756 GCA_035251955.1 Sphingobium sp.
CAAAGAGACTGGTGAGGTGCCGCAACCCTTGGTGAGTCGTCATTCCGGCGGAGCGACCATAGCACCGGACAATCCAGGAATCGATTCAGTCCGACGCATCACCGGAGCGGTCCGCCGGACCGGGATCAATTCCCCGTGCGCACGGCCCGGCGCCGCGCGACATAGCCTGCCCTAGCGGAAAGCAGCGATCCGGCGAGGTTGCACGCCCGCCACTGTCGCGTGCGCGCCCACCGGCAGCACGGCGGCGCCCGCTTCGCTGGTCACGAAACCGCGCAAGGCCGAAGGCGGGCGATTGGTCATCGCAGCGATTTTTCCTTCGAAACGACCACCTGCCTTAAAAGAAACAGGCGCAAGGTGAAATAATTGCGCAAGCCCCAAGATGACTCATCCGGATCGGTTAGTTTATTAAGAATTTGATGTCATGACCTTTTCGGGGACATGGGGGTTTGATTATGGGGGAAGCATTAGTCGCCGTCCTGGCGATCATCCATTATGAAATATTGCTGTTTGCGGTCGTAGGTCTTGCGGTCGGCGGCATCGATGACTTTCTGGTGGATGTCCTGTTTCTGTGCCGCAGTTGGTGGCGCAACCTCACCATCTATTCCCGTCACGCCCGGATGACCACCGCCAGCCTGCCGCCATCGGCACGTCCGGGCCGCATCGCCATCTTCGTGCCTGCCTGGGGTGAGGCGGACGTGATCAGCCCGATGCTGCGCAATGCGCTCAACCAATGGAGCGCAGGCGACTACCGGATTTTCGTCGGCGTCTATCCCAATGATCAGGCGACGCTGGCCGCTGTCGCCCCGCTGGCGCAGGGCGAGGAGCGGCTGGTGCTCTGCGTCAACGATCGCCCGGGCCCCACGACCAAGGCCGACTGCCTCAATCTCCTCTGGCGCGCCATGGTCCAGGAAGAAGGCCGCACCGGCGTCCGCTTCAAGGCGGTCGCGCTGCACGATGCGGAAGATGTCGTGCACACTGACGAGATCCGCCTGTTCGACCTCATGATCGACCGCTTCCAGCTGGTGCAGTTGCCCGTCCTGCCGCTGCCCGGCCAGGGCGGCTGGTGGGCGCGCGCCATCGCCAATCATTATTGCGACGAATTCGCAGAAAGCCATGGAAAATATCTGACTATCCGCGAGGCCATGGGCGCCTCCGTGCCTTCGGCAGGCGTCGCCTGCGCCTTTGATCGCGACACGCTGGACAGGCTGGTCGATACCGCAAAGGGCGGCCCCTTCGACCCAAGTTCGCTGACCGAGGATTATGAGGCGGGCCTGCGCATCGCCAATATGGGCGGACGCGGCGTATTCGTGCGGATGCGCGACCGCAACGGCGATCTGGTGGCGACGCGCGAATATTTCCCCGACAATCTCGACGCCGCCGTGCGACAGAAAGCGCGCTGGATGGTCGGCATCTCGCTGGCGGGATGGGACCGCATGGGCTGGCAGGGCGGCCCGACCGAATGGTGGATGCGCATCCGCGACCGGCGCGCCGCGGTGGCCGCGCTCGTCCTGTTCGCCGCCTATCTCTCTTTCCTTCTGTGGGGCATCATCCTGGTCGGAGCATGGTTCGGCCTCGGCCACGCCTACCAGCCTTCGCCGCTGGTCGAACTGCTGCTGTGGGCGAATTTCGGCTTCATGACCTGGCGAATGGCAATGCGGGCCATATTCGTCGGCCGCAGCTATGGCTGGCTATATGGATTGGGCGCCATTCCCCGCACCATCCTGGCCAATTTCATCGCCATGCTGGCCGCGCGCCGGGCTGTCTCACGCTATCTTGATTCCCTGTTCGGAAAGCCGTTGCTCTGGGACAAGACCCAGCACCGCTTCCCCCAGCTTGAGGACCCGGCATGACCAGCGGCGCCAGCGGGCGGCCGGTCCGCTTCTTCGTCATCCTGATGGGCGGCTGGACCGCCATCCGCCTCGTCAGCGTGGCGAGCGGCATGATGGGAGCGCCGAGCCATGCCGCGCCGACATCTCCGACCACCGCGCCTGAAAAGCTGGCCTTGGCGCATCATCCGGCGACGATCGCGCCAATCGCCGGAGCGGCTCCAGCCTATAGCCCGGCCCTATCCGGCCCGCCCGGCATCGCAGCATCTGGGGCTGGCCCTCGGCTGCTGGCGCACGCCATCATGGTCCCGATCGCGAAGGCGTCCCGTACCGCTTCCCCCGCCATCCTGGCCGCGCCTGTCGCGACGGCGGCGCCGGTCTATGCCACCCAAGACAGCGGCCCGTCACCAGCCGCTTCCATCGCCGCGCCCGTAGCAATTCCGGTTGCGCCGCCAGCCCCCTCCGCCCAATCCCGGCCCGATCGGTGGCGCGGCAGCGCCTGGGCGCTCTGGCATGACGGCAGCGCCACCCCCGCCAGCGCCGTACCCGTGGGCCGGCTCGGCGGGTCGCAGGCCGGACTTAGGATCGACTATGACCTGACGCCTCGCACTGCCGGCCGCCTCGCCGCCTATGGCCGCGTCAGTACCGCCATGAACCGTCCCGCCTCGCCCGAAGGCGCGCTCGGCATTGCGTGGCAGCCGGCTCGCGCCGTGCCCATCAGTGTCGCTGCCGAACGGCGTATCGCGCTGGGCAAGGGGGCACGCGATGCCAACGCCCTGCTCCTTGTCGGCGGATTTGGTCCCACCTCCGTCCTGCCGGGATTGGAAGCCGAAGCCTATGCCCAGGCCGGCATGGTCGGCTTCCATCGCCGGGACTTGTTCACCGACGGCAAATTTTCGCTGATGGCGCCGCTCGGGCATTCGCCGCTGCGCATCGGCGGGAGCGTCTCGGGCGGCGCGCAGCCGCAGGTCGAGCGGCTGGATATCGGCCCCGAACTGCAAATTCGCCTGCCGCTCCCGCGCGTCGCCAGCCGGCTCAGCATCGAATGGCGGGAGCGGATCGCGGGACGCGCTGCGCCGTCATCGGGCCTTGCCGTAACCCTGGGTGCGGATTTTTAAACATAGGCGCACGCTGCCGCCTTTATCTTGGGCCGCATTGCGCCTAACCCGATGGTTCCATGGATCTCTACCTGCCCATCGCCAATCTGTCGGTGAACGCGCTGGTGATCATCCTGCTGGGCGGGGTGGTCGGCCTGTTGTCGGGCATGTTCGGCGTGGGCGGCGGCTTTCTGACGACCCCGTTGCTCATCTTCTACGGCATTCCGCCCACCGTCGCCGCCGCGTCCGCCGCCAGCCAGGTTACGGGCGCCAGCGTCTCGGGCGTCTTCACCCATATGGCCCGTAATACGGTCGATTTCCGCATGGGCGGCGTGCTGATCGCCGGCGGGGTGATCGGCGCGGGTCTGGGCGTCCTCATCTTCCGGCTGCTGCAGTCGATCGGCCAGATCGATACGGTGATCGGCATACTCTATGTGCTGATGTTGGGCGGCATCGGCACGCTGATGGCGAAGGAATCGATCCAGGCGCTGATCGCGCTCAAGGCCGGAAAGCGCACTCCGGCCCGCAAGCGCCGCCACCATCCCCTGGTCGCCGCACTGCCGATGCGCTGGCGCTTCTACCGCTCGGGTCTCTACATCTCGCCGCTCGCACCGCTGCTGCTCGGCATGGCGACGGGCGTGCTCACCATGTTGCTGGGGGTCGGCGGCGGCTTCATCCTGGTGCCCGCCATGCTCTATCTGCTCGGGATGACGACCCAATCGGTGGTCGGCACATCCCTGTTCCAGATCCTGTTCGTCACCATGGCAACGACGATGATGCACGCCATGACGACCAAGGCGGTGGATCTGGTCCTTGCCATGCTGCTGCTGATCGGCAGCGTCACCGGGGCGCAGATCGGTACGCGTATTTCCATGACGGTGCGGCCTGAATATCTGCGCATCCTGCTGGCCGCGATCGTGCTGCTGGTCGCGGCGCGCACGGCGCTTGGCCTGGGCTTTCGTCCAGACGAAATCTACACGGTCGAGGTGCGTTGAAACGCCGCGTCGCCCTCCTCGCGCCCGCGATGCTGCTCACCGCCGCGAGCGAGCCGATGCTCGTCCCCGACGTGTCCCAGCGCGACGTCGAGATCCAGTATAGTTTCACCGGCGCCGACCTGCTGCTGTTCGGGGCGATCGTCTATCCGGGCGGCCGCCAGCCCGACAAGCCCGCCGACGTGGTGGTGGTGCTCAAAGGCCCCGACCAGTCCATCACCATGCGCGAAAAGCAGAAGGTCGCCGGCATCTGGATCAACGCCGATGCCGCCCGCTTCCGCTCCGCGCCGAGCTTCTATGCCGTCGCATCGTCCCGTCCCATCGACCGCATCGTCGACGAACGCACCGCCGCCATCTATGAAATGGGCGTCGACAAGCTCCAGCTCTCTCCCTCCTCGCTCAACGACAACGCAGAGCTGGACCGTTTCCAGGCCGGCCTGATCGACCTGCGCGAACGGGCCGGCCTCTATGTCGAGCGGCCCGGCACGGTGGAGATCAGCGACGGTGTTCTTTACCGCGCCCGCCTCCCCTTGTCGGCGCGCGTGATCGTCGGCAACTATACCGCCGAAACCTTCCTGGTGCAGAATGGCCGCGTCGTCGCCGCCGCCGTCCGCGACATCACCGTGCGCAAGTCCGGCTTCGAACGCTTCATGGCGGTAGCGGCGGAGCGTTGGTCCTTTTTCTACGGCCTTGCCGCCATGGCGCTGGCGGTCGGCATGGGCTGGGCCGCCGGAGCCATCGCCCGCCGCTTTTAGAGCGGGATGACGTTAGATGGCTTCAAGTTGCCTCCGTTCGTTTCGAGCGAAGTCGAGAAACGCAAGCGCAGTTCTTGCTGTTTCTCGACTTCGCTCGAAACGAACGGATCAAGGTAAAGTCATCCTACTCTAGCGCCGGCCCTTCCGGGGCCGCAACGCGTCGCGCATGGCGATGCTGGAACTGATCCGCGTCACGCCGGGCATACGCGACAATATCTCGCTATGGATCGCCTCATAGGCGGCAACACTGTCCGTCTGCACCCGCAGCCAATAATCAACGCCCCCCGTCATCAGGAAACATTCCCGGATCTCGGGACATTGCCGCACCGCATGTTCGAAACGGGCCAGATAATCCTCGGTCTGCCGCTCCAGCGTCACCTGCACCAGCACATCGACCCCCCGGCTCTCTCCCTCGATCGCGCCGGTGACGACCGTATAGCCCCGGATCACCCCCTCTTCCTCGAGCATCCGGATGCGCCGGTGGCAGGCGGAAGGCGACAGCCTGACCTCCGCGGCGATCTCTGAATTGGGCCGCCGCGCATTCAGGCGCAACAGCCGGATGATCGCCCGATCCGTCCCATCCAGCGCCGTCGCCATATCTGCCATTTCCTTCGAACAATCATCCAGACCAGGGATAAGATTAGCCGAATATGCCAGCATTAGAGAGCCTATTCGAATGATCCGGCGATAGCATCCTGTCGAAAGGGACAGTTGATGCAGCAGGAAGATACAGCCGGCGCCATCCTCCACATCGACTTGGAGGCACTCGCGCAGAACTATCGCGCGATCTGCTTTCAGGTCGCCCCGACGCCGGTCGCCGCCGTGGTCAAGGCCGACGGCTACGGCATCGGCGCCATCCCCGTCGCCCGCACGCTGATCGCGGAAGGGTGCCGCCACTTCTTCGTCGCCCATTTGAGCGAAGCCGCCGCTCTGAAGCCGGCCCTTCCCCAGGGCGTCGCCCTCCATATCCTGAATGGGCTGCACCCCGGCGCCGAAAACGCCTGCGCAGCCTTGGGCGCGATCCCCGTCCTCAACGCGCTCGACCAGATCGCGCGCTGGTCCGCCACGGCCCAATCGCTCGGCCGCCCCCTCCCCGCCGCGCTCCAGGTCGACAGCGGCATGTCCCGGCTCGGCCTCCCGGCAGAAGAAGTCGCGACGCTTCTCGCCGATCCCGGCCTGCTCGACGGCATCGACCTCACGCTCCTCATGAGCCACCTCGCCTGCGCCGACGATCCCGCCGACGCCTTCAACGCCCGGCAGACCGCCGCGTTCGAAGCGCTCGCCCGCCATTTCCCCCACATCCCGCGCTCGCTCGACAATAGCGGCGGCAGCTTCCTCCCCCGCCCGCATTTCGATCTCGTCCGCGCCGGCATAGCCCTTTACGGCGGCGCGCCCACCCTTGGCACCAACCCGATGCGCCCCGTGATCGCGCTCACCGCCCGCATCATCCAGACCCGCACCGTTCCTGCCGGGACCGGCGTCGGCTATGGCCTGACCCATCGCACCGGCCGTCCCACGCGCATCGCCACCATCCCGGTCGGCTATGCCGATGGCTGGCCCCGCCAGCTGGGCAATCGCGGCGCGGCCTATATCGGCCCTCATCGCGTGCCGATCATCGGGCGCATCTCGATGGACAGCCTCACGCTGGATGTCACCGACATTCCCGAAGCGCTGCTCCGCCCCGGCGCCCCGGTCGAACTGATCGGCCCCCGGCAGAGCATCGACCAGGTCGCCGCCGACGCCGGCACCATCGCCTATGAAATCCTCACGGGGCTCGGCCCCCGCTACGCCCGCCTCTATCGCGGCGCACGGCCGGCCTTGCGGAGCATGTCAGCATGAAAGTCGCCATTCTCGGCAGCGGCGTCATCGGCGTCACATCGGCCTGGTATCTGGCTCAGGCCGGCCATGACGTCACCGTCATCGACCGCCGGAGCGGCCCCGCGCTCGAAACCAGCTTTGCCAATGCCGGGGAAATCTCGCCCGGCTATGCGTCCCCATGGGCCGCCCCCGGCATTCCGATGAAGGCGCTGCGCTGGCTGTTCATGAAGCATGCGCCGCTGATCCTGCGCCCCCATCCCGATATGGCGATGCTGCGCTGGATCGCCGCGATGCTCGGCAATTGCACGGAACGCGCCTATGCCATCAACAAGAGCCGCATGGTGCGCCTGGCCGAATATAGCCGCGACTGCCTGGTCGATCTGCGCCGCGAAACCGGCATCCTCTACGACGAACGCAGCCAAGGCACGCTGCAACTCTTCCGCGAACACCATCAACTCGACGGCATCGCCAAGGACATTGCCGTCCTCCAGGCCGATGGCGTGCCCTTCGAGCTGCTGGACCGCGCCGGCTGCATCGCCGCCGAGCCGGGCCTTGCCAGCAGCCGCGAAGCCATTGCCGGGGGCCTGCGCCTCCCCAATGATGAGACCGGTGACTGTTTCAAATTCACCAATGCGCTCGCCGAGCTTGCCAAGGCGAAGGGCGTGGCCTTCCTCACCGGCCGCACCATCAAGCGCTTCGCCAGCGACGGCGGCCGGATCACCCATGTCGAAACCGATCAGGGCCGCATTCGGGCCGACGCCTATCTGGTTGCGCTGGGCAGCTATTCGCCGCTGCTGCTGGCGCCGCTCGGGATTCGCCTGCCCATCTATCCGGTGAAGGGCTATTCGACGACCATCCCCATCGTCGACGAGAGTCGTGCCCCCGTCTCCACCTTGCTCGACGAAAGCTTCAAGGTCGCGATCACGCGGCTTGGCGACCGCATCCGCGTCGGCGGCATGGCGGAACTGTCCGGCTATTCCTCGCACCTGCCCAAGGCACGGCGCGACACGCTCGACCATTGCGTCGGCACGCTTTTTCCCAGCGCGGGCGACCTTTCCCGCGCGACCTTCTGGAGCGGCCTGCGCCCGATGACGCCCGACGGCACCCCGATCATCGGCGCAACGAAGATCCCGAACCTGTTCCTCAACAGCGGCCACGGCACGCTGGGCTGGACGATGGCCTGCGGATCGGGCCATGTCATCGCCGACCTCATCTCCGGCAAGCGCGCCGCCATCGCTACATACGACCTGGCGCTCAGCCGCTATCAACGCGGCAAGGCGCCATCCGCGAAGGCCGGATAGGGATCAGGGGACGAGGTCGACCCGCTCGGCATCCGCGAAGAGCATTTCGAGAAGCAGCGACCTGTGGCAGGCGCTTGCCTCCCGCTCGAAGCAGAGCAGCGCGGTCGGCCGCTCCCCGGCCAGGTCGCGCAGCCGCTCGGCCTCGACCATCGCCTCGGGCAATTCCAGCTGTCCGGCATAGATGTCCCGCAGCCGGGCCTGATTGCCCTTGCGCGCGGCCTCCCGCCCGGCGGCGGGGGTGCCCAGCGCCTTCAATCCGACATAGTCGATGCCCGCCTCCCGCAGGCCCGCCGCCAGGATATTTTTCGAAAAGCCCGGCCGCCGCGACAGCGGCACCGCCCTGATGTCGACCAGCAGTTCGACGCCCGCCGCCTGCAGCGCGGCGATAACCTCGGCCTGGGTCGCCCCTTCATATCCGATGGTGAAAATCCGCATGGTGCGCAGATAGGAAAGACGCACCGATTTCCAAGCCAGCGCCCGCCCCGACTGGCTTGCCCTCTTTCCTGGCCTCGCCTAAAGGGTCGGTTCATGCCCGACATCACCGTTTCTTCCGCCTCGCCTGACCTCACCGGCCGGGCGCTGTTTCCGCATCGGCATCTGCTGTCCATCGCGGACCTCAAGCCCTGGGAAATCCGCTTTCTGCTCGATGAGGCGGAGCATTGGGCGAAAAGCAACCGGGGCGGCGCGCGCAAGCATGACGATCGGCTCGCGGGCATGACGCAGATCAACGCCTTTTTCGAGAATTCGACACGCACGCTCTTGTCCTTCGAAATTGCGGGCAAGCGGCTGGGTGCGGACGTGGTCAACATGGCGGCGGCGACGTCCAGCGTGAAGAAGGGCGAAACGCTGATCGACACCGCCATGACGCTGAACGCCATGGCCGCCGACGTCATCGTCATCCGCCATGCCAGTTCGGGCGCGGTCGCCCTGATCGCGGACAAGGTGGACTGCCCGGTACTGAACGCGGGCGACGGCTGGCACCAGCATCCGACGCAGGCGCTGCTCGACGCGCTCACCATCCGGCGGCGCAAGGGCGGGTTCGAAGGGCTGATCGTGGCGATCTGCGGCGATGTGCTGCACAGCCGCGTCGCGCGGTCGAACATGCTCTGTCTCGCCGCCCTGGGCGCGCAGGTGCGCGCCGTCGCACCGCCGACGCTGATGCCGCCCGAGGTCGAAATGCTGGGCGCGACGCCCTTTTATCGGATGGACGAAGGGCTGGAAGGCGCCGACGTCGTGATGATGCTGCGGCTTCAGAATGAACGGATGGACGGAGCCTTCATCCCCTCCGCGCGCGAATATCATATGCTCTACGGGCTGACCCCGGAGCGGCTCGCCATCGCCAAGCCCGATGCGCTGGTCATGCACCCCGGCCCGATGAACCGGGGGGTAGAGATTTCAAGCGTGGTCGCCGATCATCCGGACCGCTCCGCCATAACCGAGCAGGTGGAAATGGGGGTCGCCATCCGGATGGCCTGCCTGGACGTGCTGACAAGAGGCGCGCGCGGCATGGAGGGATGGGCATGACGATTTTTGCACAACCTCCGTTCGGGCTGAGCCTGTCGAAGCCCTTCATTTCTCTTCAAGAACAGGAAAAGCCCTTCGACAAGCTCAGGGCGAACGGGGGGAAAGTGACCCAATGACAAAGCTCGCCATCATCAACGGAAAGCTCGCCGATCCGGCGGGCAAGGAAGTCGGCGGCGGCGTCATCCTGATAGAAGGCGATCGGATCGTCGGGGCGGGTGATGTCGCGGTGCCGGAGGATGCTGAGACGATCGACGCGGGCGGGCTGGTGGTCGCGCCGGGCCTCATCGACCTGGGCGTCTTTGCGACCGACAAGCCGGCGTTCCATTTCGGCGGGATTACGCGCGCCGCGCTGATGCCCGACCAGTCTTCTCCCTTGGACGAAGCCGGCCTCATCCGGCAGGCGACCCGCGCGGGCAAGCCTGATTTCTGGGTCCATCCCATCGCCGCAGCCACGCGCGGTCTCATGGGCGCTGAACTGGCCGAAATCGGCATGATGCAGGCGGCAGGCGCCAAGGCGGTCGGCACCGGACGCCAGTGGATCGCGGATTCGGGCGTGATGATGCGGGTGCTGGCCTATGCCTCGGGCTTGGGCCTCACCGTGATCACCCATGCCGAGGATGGCGGCCT
Organism: Sphingobium sp.; assembly: GCA_035251955.1. GTDB lineage: Bacteria > Pseudomonadota > Alphaproteobacteria > Sphingomonadales > Sphingomonadaceae > Sphingobium. Next base: position 9,941 of record DATFDS010000055.1, read on the forward strand.
GGCGGGCAAGGCGGTCGCAACCAGCGGCGAGACGGCGACCCGGCTCGGCCTGCCCCATGCGCCCGCCTGTGCCGAGGCGATGGCGATCGCGCGCGACATCATGCTGGCGCGCGTGACAGGTGCCTCGATCCATTTCCGGCTCGTCACGACCAAAGCGGGCTTCGACCTGATCCGCGCCGCCAAGGTGGAGGGGCTGAAAGTCACCTGCGGGATCAGCCCCGCCTATCTGTTCCTCGCCGACAATGCCGTCACCGATTTCCGCACCTTCGCGCGCCTCTCTCCGCCGCTCCGGTCGGAAGATGACCGCAAGGCATCGATCGCCGCCGTGGCCGACGGGACGGTGGACGTCATCACCTCCAGCCATGACCCTCGCGGGCCGGAGGACAAGCGCTTGCCCTTCGCCGATGCAGCGCCGGGCATGGCGGGCGCGGAAACGCTGCTCGCGCTCTCGCTCAATCTGGTGCGGGAAGGCCATGTGTCGCTGGGTCGCCTGATGACCCTGCTCAGCGCCAACCCCGCGAAGATACTTGGCGTCAACGCCGGCAGTTTCACGACCGGCAGTGCGGCAGACCTGATCTTCATCGATCCCGACGCGCCCTGGATCGTCGATTCCACGAAAATGGCGGCACAGGCGGGCAACACGCCCTTCAACCGGGTGCCGGTGCAGGGGCGCGCGCGGCGGATCATGAAGGGCGGCGTCTTCCTCTAAAGTTTCCTGCTTGCCGAAGCCGACAGGCCACGCTAAAGCGCCCTCCTTCGCCGGCACAGGAGTGTAGCTCAGCTGGTAGAGCGTCGGTCTCCAAAACCGAATGCCGGGGGTTCGAGTCCCTCCACTCCTGCCAAGCATCTTGCCGCGAAGCCTTGTAAATGCAGGGTTTCGCGGCTAAGTGCGCAGGCGAAGATGGGTCGCGGAGCCAGCGGCCGCACCCCCGGACGCCGACATGGGCGGGATCGGGAGGGCGGACTGTTGCTTCGCGCTTTGGTGTTTGTTCGAAGGTGTTGAGGCAGACGATGGCGAAGGTTTCTCCGGGCGAATTCGTCAATCAGGTGAAGACCGAAGCGTCGAAGATCGTGTGGCCCACGGGCCGCGAAACGGTGATGACGGCGGTGATGGTCGGGATCATGACCTCGCTGCTGAGCATCTTCTTCTTCGGCATCGACACCTTCTTCGGCAAGATCGTGCAATGGCTTCTGGCCTTTGCGGCCGGTCAGGCCTGAAGTTTTTGATTGCCGCGATTTCCAAGTAAATCGCTCTGGTTGGGAGTTTGAGACGGTAACATGGCGCGCTGGTACATCATCCACGCCTATTCGGGCTTCGAAAACAAGGTCAAGGAATCGATCCTGTCCGAAGCCGAGCGCATGGGCCTCTCCCAGCTGGTCGAACAGGTGGAAGTCCCCACCGAGACCGTGACCGAGGTCAAGCGCGGCAAGAAGGTGCAGGTCGAGCGCAAGTTCATGCCCGGCTATGTCCTCGCCAAGCTGGCGATGAACGACGACATCTACCACCTCGTCAAGAACACGCCGAAGGTAACGGGCTTCCTGGGTTCCTCCGGCAAGCCGCAGGCGATCAGCGAGGCCGATGCCGCCCGCTATTTCGGCGCCCAGAAGGAAGCCGAGGCCGCGCCCAAGCACAAGGTCAGCGTCGATTACGAAATCGGCGACAGCGTCAAGGTGCTGGACGGCCCCTTCGCCAGCTTCAACGGCACCGTCGAGGAACTGGATTTCGAAAAGAACCGCGTCAAGGTGTCCGTGTCGATCTTCGGCCGCGCCACGCCGGTCGAGCTGGACTTCGAGCAGGTCGAGCTTTCGAAGTAACCTATTTCCCCTCTCCCCGCCGGGGAGAGGGCAGTGAGACTTACCGAGCCGCAAGGCGAGGTTAGTCGCAACGGGAGAGGGGGCAGCCCCCTCTCCAAGTCGGTCTAAGCGGCAAGCCGCTAAGACCTCCTATCCTCTCCCCATTGGGGCGAGGATAACATACGCGGGAGGATCATCTCGGTGATCCGTCAAGACCGCTAAACTTGAACCGGGCGCGCCTTCGGGCACGTCCAGCAACAGAGTGAGTGACAATGGCCAAGAAGATTACGGGCTATATCAAGCTCCAGGTGCCCGCTGGAGCCGCCAACCCCTCGCCGCCGATCGGTCCGGCGCTGGGTCAGCGCGGTGTGAACATCATGGAATTCTGCAAGGCGTTCAACGCCTCGACGGAAAAGATGGAAAAGGGCACCCCGCTGCCGACCATCATCACCGTCTATGCGGACCGTTCGTTCAGCTTCGTCACGAAGCAGCCGCCCGCCACCTATCTGATCAAGAAGGCCGTCAACCTGAAGTCGGGCTCCAAGGAACCGGGCAAGGTCGTCGCCGGCAAGATCACCCGCGCCCAGCTCGCCGAGATCGCCCAGGCCAAGATGGTTGACCTGAACGCGAACGACATCGACGCGGCGACGAAGATCATCGAAGGCTCCGCCCGCGCGATGGGCCTCGAAGTGGTGGAGGGCTAAGACCATGGCAAAGCTGACGAAGAAGGCCAAGGTTCTGGCCGCTGCGGTTGACCGCGAAAAGCTGCACGGCGTTGACGAGGCGCTGGGCCTGATCAAGACCCACGCGACCGCCAAGTTCGACGAAAGCGTCGAAATCGCGATCAACCTGGGCGTCGATCCGCGTCACGCCGACCAGATGGTCCGTGGCGTCGTCACCCTGCCCGCAGGCACCGGCAAGGACGTCCGCGTCGCCGTGTTCGCCCGTGGCGACAAGGCTGAAGCCGCGACCGCCGCTGGCGCCGACATCGTGGGCGCCGAGGATCTGCTGGACAGCATCCAGGCCGGCAACATCGATTTCCAGCGCGTGATCGCCACCCCCGACATGATGGGTCTGGTCGGCCGTCTGGGTAAGGTTCTGGGTCCCAAGGGCCTGATGCCGAACCCGAAGCTGGGCACCGTGACGCCGAACGTCGCCGAAGCCGTGAAGGCCGCCAAGGGCGGTCAGATCGAATTCCGCGTCGAAAAGGCCGGCATCATCCACGCCGGCCTCGGCAAAGCGAGCTTCTCGGCCGCCGATCTGCGCAAGAATTTCGATGCCTTCGTCGACGCGATCGTGAAGGCGAAGCCGTCGGGTTCGAAGGGCAAGTACGTCCGCAAGATCGCCCTGTCGTCCTCGATGGGTCCGGGCGTGAAGGTCGACGTGGCGGAAGTCGCGTCGGTCTGATCTGACGGATTAAACTGATAGGGGAGCCTCCTTCCTCCGCATGGGGGAAGGAGGCTTTCGCTTTTTGTGCTATGGGTCGATGCCGTGCTCCTGCCTTCGCAGGAGCACGATCCCTCCAACACCTCCGGGGATACCCCAGCAACGGTGTGAACTTCGGGGTGTGTGACCTTGCACCCCGGGCTCCTTGGCAGGAGCGCATCAGGTCATCATGTATCCGTCGGGAATGGCGGGTCGCCTTACCGATGGAAAATATAATGTCTTTTGAACATCTCCCCGCCCTCCTGTCCGACGCTTTGAAGCGAAAGGGCTATGAAAGCCTGACCCCAGTGCAGGCGCAAGTCACCCAGTCCGAAGCCGAAGGCCGCGACCTCATAGTGTCGGCGCAGACCGGTTCGGGCAAGACCGTCGCGTTCGGCCTTGCGATGGCCGGCGAATTGCTGGGCGAGCAGAGCCGCCTCCCCGTCGCGAGCCGCCCGCTGGCGCTGGCCATCGCGCCAACCCGCGAACTGGCGTTGCAAGTCGCACGCGAACTGGAATGGCTCTACGGCGAGGCTCGTGCCCGCATTACCACCTGCGTCGGTGGCATGGACGCCGCCAAGGAACGCCGCGCCCTCTCCCACGGCGCGCATATCGTCGTCGGCACGCCGGGTCGTCTGCGCGACCATCTGGAACGCGGCGCGCTGGACCTGTCCAGTCTCAAGACCGTGGTGCTCGATGAAGCCGACGAGATGCTCGACATGGGCTTCCGCGAGGATCTGGAGGAAATTCTCGACGGCGCGCCGGATGAACGGCGGACGCTGCTGTTCTCGGCCACCATGCCCAAGCCGATCGTGTCGCTCGCCAAACGCTATCAGAAGGACGCGCTGCGCATCTCCACCGTCAGCGACGAGCGCGGCCATGGCGACATCAGCTACCAGGCGGTCACGGTCGCGCCCGCCGACATCGAGAATGCCGTGGTCAACCTGCTGCGCTATCATGAGGCGGAGACGGCGATCCTCTTCTGCGCGACCCGCGACAATGTGCGGCATCTGCACGCCAGCCTCACCGAGCGCGGTTTCGCCGCCGTGGCGCTGTCGGGCGAGCACAGCCAGAATGAGCGCAACCATGCCCTGCAAGCGTTGCGCGACCGCCGCGCGCGGGTCTGCGTGGCGACCGACGTGGCGGCGCGCGGCATCGACCTCCCCAATCTCAGCCTCGTCGTCCATGTCGAGCTGCCGCGCGATGCGGAAACGATGCAGCATCGTTCGGGCCGCACCGGGCGCGCGGGCAAGAAGGGAACGGCCGTGCTGATCGTGCCCTATCCCCGCCGCCGCCGGGTGGAATCCATGCTGCGCGGCGCGAAGATCCCGGTCGAATGGGGCACCCCGCCGAGCAAGGAAGCGATCCAGGAGCAGGACAATGCGCGCCTGCGCGCCAGCCTGATGGAAAAGGCCGAACTGGACGAGCAGGACTGGGCGCTGGGCGCCGAGCTGCTGGCCGAAAAGTCCGCCAAGGAAATCGCCGCGATGCTGGTGCGCAGCGCCCGTGCCGCCCTGCCCGCACCCGAGGAACTGCTGGACCGCAGCGAAGCGCCCGCACGTCAGGAAGGGCCGCGTCCGGGCTTTGAGGACACCGTCTGGTTCCGCATGGACATCGGCCGCAACCAGAATGCCGATCCGCGCTGGATATTGCCGCTGATCTGCCGGCGCGGCCATGTGTCGCGCCAGGATATCGGCGCGATCCGGATCGCCGCCAATGAGACGATGTTCGAAATTCCCTCCGCCATCGCGGCGAAGTTCGTCGGCGCCGTGAAGCGCACCGGCCAGGCAAGCGACGAAGGCGCTGAAGTCGCGATCGAGCAGATCGAGGGCAAGCCGCGCGAAATGGCGCGCGAGAATCGGCGTGAGGGTCCGCGTGGCGGGCGACCCAATAGCGAGCGTGGCCCGCGCCCGCCCGCGCACAGCCCCCGGCCGTTCAAGGGCGGTCCTAAGCGGGGCGGGCCGCGTAAACCTAGAGGTTAAAGCCCCCTTCTCCGTTCGGTTCGAGCTTGTCGGACCGAATGGGAGGGGAGATAAACGGCCTACCCCGCCCCGCAGAGCGAGAGCATCCGCGCCGCCAGTTCGCGTTCGCCCATCACCACATGGGGAACGCCCAGTTCTTCCAGATGGGCCACCTCGGCGTCCGAATGGGCGCGGGCGATGACCTGGATATCCGGATTGAGCCGGCGCGCATGTTGGTGGATGGCGCCACCTTCAAAGCCTTCCGGCACCGCGATCAGCAGGCGGCGGGCGTCGCTTATGCCGGCGGCGATCAGGTGCCGGTCCTCCAGCGCGCTCCAGCGCACGACGGACAGGCCCGCTTCCTCGGCCTCCTCCGCGCGCTCGGCATCGGCTTCCATCACCACGAAATGGGCTTTTCGCTCGCCCAGACGCGCCGCGATCAGCTTGCCGACGCGGCCATAGCCCACCAGGATGACATGGCCGATGCGGGGCCGTTGCCGCGCCTTTTCCGCCTCCTGCTCCTCCTCCATCTCCTCTATCTTGTGGCCGCGCACGACAGCCGAGAAGATCAGCGGGTTGAGGAAGATGGAGACGATCGCGCCAGCCAGGATCAGGTCCCGGGCCTCGGCGGGCAGGACACCCAGCCCAGTGCCCAGCGAAGCCAGGATGAAGGAGAATTCGCCGATCTGGGCGAGGCTGGCCGCGATCGTCAGCGCTGTGTCTCCGGGATGACCGAAGGCGCGGACGATGGCGAAGGCCGCAATGGACTTGCCGACGATGATGATCGCCACGGTGGCCAGCAGCGGCAGCGGCTGTTCGACCAGCACCGCCGGGTTGAACAGCATCCCCACCGAGACGAAGAACAGCACCGCGAACGCATCGCGCAAGGGTAGCGTTTCTTCGGTGGCGCGGCGGCTGAGCGGTGTTTCGCCCAGGATCATGCCGGCGAAGAAGGCGCCGAGCGCGAAGGAAACGTCGAACGCCACGGCGGCGCCGAAGGCTACACCAAGGGCTATGGCCAGGACCGCCAGGCGGAATAGTTCGCGCGAACCGCTATGGACGACCCAGTGCAGCGCCCAGGGAATGACGCGCCGTCCGACCACCAGCATCAGCGCGACGAAGCCCGTAATCTTGAGCAAGGTGCCGAACAGCGGGCCGAGCAAATCCCCTGCCCCCGCCGACGCGTCGGCATTGTTCAGTACGCCGGCCAGCGCGGGCAGCAGCACCAGCGCCAGGACCATCACCAGATCTTCCACGATCAGCCAGCCGACCGCGATCCGTCCGCGACGGGTTTCGACCAGGTCGGCGCCTTGCAGGGCGCGCAGCAGGACGACGGTGCTGGCAACTGAGAGCGCGAGGCCGAAGACCAGCCCGCCCATCAGCGGCCAGCCCATATAATGGGCCAGGCCCATGCCCATCAGCGTCGCCACCGCGATCTGGCCGATCGCGCCGGGCACCGCGATATTCTTGACCGACAACAGGTCGCGCAGCGAAAAGTGCAGGCCGACCCCGAACATCAGCAGGATCACGCCGATCTCGGCCAGTTCATTGGCCAGGCTGGCATCCGCGACAAACCCCGGCGTAAAGGGACCGACCATGATCCCGGCGATCAGATAGCCTACCAGCGGCGACAATTTCAGACGGTGGGCGATGGCGCCCATGATGAAGGCAACGACGAGGCCCGCGACGATCGTTCCGATCAGGGGCGTGTTATGGGGCATGAATGTCTTTCCCTGTCCGCCGGCGAGGTGCGTGCGCCCTCCGCCGGCGGTTTTATCCTGTTTTACTCAGCCACGGCCGGCATGGCGGCCGACAGCAATGTGTCAGGAAAAGGCCGGCGGCGCGCGGGCGTGGCGACGGGAAAGCCGCCCAAGGGGCACAGGAGGGCCATCGGCCAGGGAGAATCGGTCGCGCGACTGGAACAGCCATAGGCCGAGCAGCATGGCCATCCACGGCAGCAGCCATTTCGCGGCCAATGGCAGCGGCGCGGCCTTCCCGGCGCCGTCGGGCCTCGTCGCGCGCACGACCAGGGAATCGGTCTGCGCGCGCGCCTTGAGCACCACGCTGGTGGTCGCGGGATTGAAAGCGGAACCTGTCTGCCGGCTGGAAGGCGGCCCCAGCGGCGCCAGCGCGCTCAGCAGAGCCACGCCGATCGCCAGCCATAGCGTCAGAAGGAAAGGCAGCCGCCCCTGCAGCGAGTCGATCCTGTAGGGCGTCGGTGTCATCCTTGATGCTATTCCTTCCGCGTCGGAAGATAGGGCGCGGCCGGAGCAAAAACCAGCCCTCAATGGGGGGCTTGGCGGTTGACATGGGCGAGTCATTCCCTTACCGGGCCACATTCCCGCGCGGGTCGGAAGGACTTGTTGTCCTCGACGATCTGCGTAAAGCAGATTTGAACGAGAAGAGAAGAGCCATGTTCGCAATCGTGCGCACGGGCGGCAAGCAATATCGCGTCGCCGCCGGAGACAAGATCGTCGTCGAGAAACTGGCCGGTGAGGCTGGTGACAAGGTGACCCTGGACGACATCCTGTTCGCCGGCGAAGGCAGCGACGTGAAGGATGCCAGCAAGCTGACCGTTGCCGCCGAGATCATCGCGCAGGCAAAGGGCGAGAAGGTCATCGTGTTCAAGAAGCGCCGCCGGCACAATTATCGCCGGAAGAACGGCCACCGCCAGAACCACACGATCCTCAAGATCGTGTCGATCGGCGCCTGAGCCGCAGCTGAGATAAGGAGTTTAGGTCATGGCACATAAGAAAGCTGGCGGTTCATCGCGTAACGGTCGCGATTCGGAATCCAAGCGCCTTGGCGTGAAGAAGTTCGGCGGTCAGGAAGTGATCGGCGGCAACATCATCATTCGCCAGCGCGGCACCCGCGTCTACCCCGGCCGCAATGTCGGCATGGGCAAGGACCACACGCTGTTCGCGCTCGGTGAAGGCCGCGTGGTATTCCACACCGGCAAGCTCGGCCGCAAATATGTGTCGGTCGATGCACTGGCCGAAGCCGCCGAATAACGGACGATCGATGACGGATCGTCCCTCGCAAATGGGGCGATCCTCCCGGTGGAATGACTCATCGTCACCCGCCGGAGTTCGAGGGAAACAAGGGGCGCCCCATCCGGGAGCGCCCCTTTTTCGTTACTGAAGGTGTCTCCCCTGTAATTTCCCTCAACCCTTTGGAACCGCTCACTTTCCTGCGCGTCATGAAAGCGGGGCTCAGCCAGAGGCAGCGTCGTCAAGCCGTAACTTTTTGCGGCCATTGGCGTGTCGACAGAGGAGAGACTTGAATCATGTTCGCCCGCACCCCCCGCCTGCTGCTGCGGCCCGGCTGGATCGAAGATGCACCCGCCCTTGCCGAAGCGATCGGCGACCCGGCGATCCTGCGCAACCTGACGCACGCCCCCTCCCCCTATGGCGAGGCGGATGCGCGGGAATTTCTGGCACGCCCGCAAGATGCGCGGCTGCCCAATCTGCTCGCTTTCTCCCGCACGCGCGGGGCGCCGCGTCTGGTCGGCGGCTGTGGCGTGCATCTGGCCGAGGATGGCGTTGCCGAACTGGGCTACTGGATCGCCCGCCCCTATTGGGGCCTGGGCTTCGCCACCGAAGCCGCGCGCGCTGTCCTCAGCATGGCGCGGGCCGCCGGCGTCCGCGACATCCGTGCCATGCATTTCGCGGACAACCCCGCATCCGGCAATGTCCTGCGGAAGATCGGCTTCCGCTATGCCGGCCGGCTGGAGCAGCGCTTCAGCCTCGCGCGCGGGGTCGCGGTGGATTGCCTGGTCTTCGAGGAAGGCGTGGCCGACCCAATGAGCCCCGATCCAGCGATGGATCTTTATCATGATGCCCTGCCGGCCCTTGCGGCCTGACAGGATATGATCGGGGCGGCGCGCGATGACGCCGCCCCTTCCCCCGCTCGGCCCGTTTATTTTCACAGGCGAAAAGCCCGCAAAATTGCCGCCCGCTCGCTGGTGGCGACGTCAATGGCACATGCCGCACCCATGCAGCGCGCGACGAGGTTTAATTCCGCGTCATAAGCGGCTATGGGCGCCCCATGCATTTTCTGGATCAAGCGAAGATATACATCAAATCCGGCTGGGGCGGCCCCGGTGCGGTCAGTTTCCGGCGGGAAAAATATGTCGAATATGGCGGCCCGGACGGTGGCAATGGCGGCAAGGGCGGCGACATCATCTTCGAAGCGGTGGCGGGCCTCAACACGCTGATCGACTTTCGCTACACGCAGCATTTCAAGGCGCAGCGGGGCATGCCCGGCATGGGCAAGAATCGCTATGGCGCCGGCGGCGACGATCTGGTGATCAAGGTGCCGGTCGGCACGCAGATCCTGTCCGATCCCCAGCCGATCGAGGGCACGGAGGATGAGGACGGCTATCCCGACTATGAGGATCAGGAAGTTCTCGCCGATTTCACCCAGGTCGGCCAGCGGCTCATCCTGTTGCGCGGCGGCGATGGCGGGCGCGGCAACCTGTCCTACAAGACCAGCACCAACCGCGCACCGCGCCAGCATGGCACGGGCTGGCCGGGGCAGGAAATGTGGGTGTGGCTGCGGCTGAAGCTGCTCGCCGACGTCGGCCTGGTCGGCATGCCCAATGCGGGCAAGTCGACCTTCATCAACCAGGTCACGAACACCAAGGCGAAGGTCGGCGCCTATGCCTTCACCACCACCAAGCCGCAACTGGGCGTCGTCCTGCACCGCGAGCGCGAATTCGTGCTGGCCGATATTCCGGGCCTGATCGAAGGCGCGGCGGAGGGCGCGGGGATCGGCGACCGGTTCCTGGGGCATATCGAGCGCTGCCGCGTGCTGCTGCACCTGATCGACGCGACGAGCGACGATCCGGTCGAAGCCTATCGTATCGTGCAGGACGAACTGGTCGCCTATGGCGCCGGCCTGGACGAAAAGCCGCAGATCGTGGCGCTGAACAAGGGCGACCTGCTCGGGCAGGAACTGATGGAGGATATTGCCGACCAACTGCGCGAAGCGGGCGTGGAGCAGGTCTTCATCATCTCCGGCGCCACCGGCGAAGGCGTGACGGAACTGCTCGACGCTGCGTTGCCGTTGCTGGGCGACGCGCAAAAGGCCGAGCAGGAAGATGAGGACGGCGAGGAAGGCGACGCGCCGTGGTCGCCGCTCTGACGGCCCAGCACCCCAGCCCGTTCGGTTCGAGCCTGTCGAGAACGGTGAGCAAAGTTTTCGACAGGCTCGAACCGAACGGCTTTGGTTTTTAGCGGCATGACCTCCCCCCTCTCCGGCTTTCCGCCGTCACAGATTCGCCGTCTGGTCATCAAGATCGGATCGGCGCTGCTCGTCGATCCGGCGGGCGAGGTGCGGCTGGACTGGCTGCGCACACTGGTCGCCGATGTCGCCGCGCGCAGGGCGGCAGGCCAACAGATCATCATCGTCTCCTCGGGCGCGATCGCGCTAGGCGCGCGCCGGCTGAAGTTGCCCAAGGGCGGGCGCGGCAGCCTGGAGGATGCGCAGGCCGCAGCCGCGACCGGCCAGATCGCCCTGTCGCAATGCTGGGCCGCCCTGCTGCAGGATCAGGGCATCACCGCCGCACAGATGCTGGTGACGCTGGACGATCTGGAGCACCGGCGCCGCTATCTCAACGCCTCGGCGACTTTGGAGCGGCTGATGGCGCTGGACGTCGTGCCGGTGGTCAATGAGAATGACAGCGTCGCCACGGCCGAGATCCGCTTCGGCGACAATGATCGGCTGGCGGCACGCATCGGACAGGCGGCACGGGCGGACGCGGTTGTGCTGCTGTCGGACGTGGACGGGCTTTACACCGCCAACCCGCATGTCGATGCGAGCGCGATGCTGATAAAGACAATCGAGCGCATCGACGCGCACATCGCCGGGATGGCCGACAGCGGCTCCGCGTCGGGCATGGGGTCGGGGGGCATGACGTCGAAGATCGAGGCGGCGCGGATCGCGACCGGCGCGGGCGCGCATCTGGCGATCATTTCCGGCAAGGTGGACGCGCCACTGTCGCACTGGGAAAATGGCGGGCCGGGCTCCATCTTCCTGGCGGCACCGGCAAAGCGTGCCCGCAAGGGCTGGCTGGCCGGGCGGCTGATCGTGCGCGGGCGGATCATCGTCGACGCCGGCGCCGAACGCGCCCTGGGCCAGGGCAACAGCCTGCTGCCCGCGGGGGTTGCGAAGGTCGAGGGCATTTTCGCGCGCGGCGACGTGGTCGACATATTGGCCGAGGACGGCCGGGTGATCGCGCGGGGCCTCAGCGAATATGACAGCGAGGAAGCCGCGCGCATCGCTGGCAAGCGCAGCGAGGACATCGCCGCCCTGCTGGGACACCTGCCCCGCTCGGTGCTGGTGCATCGCGATCATATGGCGATGGTCTGAAGCGCCATGAGCTTACGCATTGCAATGACCGGCGCGACGGGATTCGTCGGTGCCGAAACGCTCGAACAGGCGCTCGCCGCCGGCCATCATGTCACCGCCATCACGCGCCGGGCACAGCCACCGCGCGCGCGCCTCAAATGGGTGCCGGGATCGCTGGAGGATCGGGCGGCGCTCAACACGCTGATGCGTGACGCCGATGTCGTGATCCATATTGCGGGCGTGGTGAACGCGCCGGACCGCGAGGGTTTCGAGGCCGGGAACGCGCGCGGCACCATGGCCGTGGTGGATGCGATGCGGCAGCGCGGCGTGCGCCGGCTGATCCACGTCTCCTCGCTGGCGGCGCGCGAACCCAAGCTGTCCGACTATGGCTGGTCCAAGCTGATGGCTGAGCGGCAGGTGAAGGCCAGCGGGCTCGACTGGACGATCGTGCGCCCGCCGGCCATTTACGGGCCGGGCGATCGGGAAATGCTGGAATTATTTCGCATGGCGCGGCGCGGCATCATGCTGCTGCCCCCCGGCGGGCGTCTGTCGCTGATCGAAGTCGGCGATCTGGCGCGATTGCTTCTGGCGCTGGTGGGCGAGAGCGAAGTCAGCCTCGCCCGTAGCTATGAGGCCGACGACGGGACGCCAGGCGGCTGGGACCATCTGGATTTCGGCCAGGCGATAGGTCGGGCGGTCGGGCGACCGGTACGGACCTTTGCAACGCCCAACTGGGCACTGGGGCTTGGCGCGCGGATCGACCGGATGCTGCGCGGCAAGGGCGCCAAGCTGACGCAGGATCGGGTGCGCTATTTCTGCCATCCCGACTGGGTCGTCACCAAGCGCAAACAGCCGCCCAAGAAGCTCTGGGTGCCCAAGGTCGCGACCGAGGAAGGGCTGCAGGCAACGGCGGAGGCCTATCGCCGGAAAGGGTGGCTGTAGGGCGCGTCGGCTTTGGGGTGGTGAGCGGACACTCCCCCTCCCGCTTGCGGGAGGGGGAACATGTCCACTCCTGGCCGTTATCGGCCCCTGACGCCCTCGCCCAGCACAGCCCCAAATGCGGCAACACCCGCCTGCGGGCCATCGGGATGGTTCCACACCGCGCCACTCACCGCCAGAAAATCGGCCCCGGCCTTCACCAGCGGCGCGGCATTGTCCGCCGTGATCCCGCCGATCGCGACGCAGGGCAGTTCGAACACGGTCGTCCACCAGCTCAGGATCGACGGATCGGGCCGGTGGACTGTCTCCTTGGTCGTGGTGGGGTAGAAGGCGCCGAAGGCGACATAATCCGCCCCCGCCTCGCCCGCTTCCATCGCCAGATGCCGGCTGTCATGGCAGGTGATGCCGATCTGCACGGAAGGGCCCAGCAGCTTGCGCGCCTCGCGCGGGTCGCCGTCGCCCTGCCCCAGATGCACGCCATCCGCGCCCAGTTGCTTGGCAAGCGCGACACTGTCGTTGACGATGAACGCCACGTCCCGCTCGGCGCACAGCTGCTGCAGCGGTTCGGCCGCACTGGCGATCGCATGGTCGTTCAGCCCTTTGAGCCGCAACTGGAACGCCGCCACGCTTCCCCCGTCAAAGGCCTGCGCCAACTGCTCGGCGAAGCGGTCGCCGATAGCCGGCGGCGAAATCAGATAAAGCTGGCAGGCCGGACGGAAGCCGCGCTCGAACTGATCGGCGAAATGCGGGTCAAGCGCCAGCTCGTCCTCAGTGAAATCGGTCATGGAGACGGATTAGGAAAGCCGGCCATATTTGTCGAGCGGCCAGGGCCAACCAATTTAATCATTTCTTTATCGATACAATTCATGCGCAAGGCCGATGATACAGATTTCCTCGCTCCCCTTCCGCCAACTGGTGATCGCCGAGCTGTCGGGCTTTCTGTCAGTGCAGGATGTCGCCGACCTGGAACGACAGAAAGTCGCAGCCGCGCGGGCCATGGGCCTGGGCAGCGGCGAATTCGACCTGCTGGTCGATACCACGCGATGCGACATCCAGCCGCAGGATGTGATCGCCGCCTTTCAAAGCATGATCGCGAACACACCCTGCCGCGCCCGGAACGTGGCGCTGGTCCGCGCCACGTCGCTCGCGCGCATGCAGGCCCAGCGTGCGCTCAATCGAGAGAATGTCGCATTGGTCGACAGCCGAACGGAGGCACTGGATTGGCTCAGCCGGGCAAGCATGGCGGCGGCATAGAAAGGCGACCCGCCGGGCCGCCCTCCATGCCGGGGATGCCTCAGGCCGCCTTCTTCGTCGACGCAGTGTAGATCTCGTCGATCGCCTGCCCGAGCGACGCGTTGAACTCGTCGTCGCTCATCTGGTGGCGCAGATCTTCCAGCAGAGCGCGGCTGAAGCTGGCGATGATGCCGCGATTCTTCGCCAGTTCGACGCAGGCCTCGGGGCGCGCAAAACCGCCCGACAGCGCGACAACGCGCAGCACGCGCGGATGATCGACCAGCGGGTCGAACAGGCCGGCCTTGGTGGGCAGCGACAGCTTCAGGATCACCCTGTCATCGCCCGGCAGCGCGTCAAGATTCTTGATCAGCTCCTCCAGCAGGATCTGGTCCGCCTCGGCACGCTCGGGGCTCTTGATGTTGATTTCCGGCTCGATGATCGGCACCAGCCCGGCGGCCAGGACTTGGCTCCCCAGCTCGAACTGCTGCTTGACGACGGCGGCGATGCCCGCGCGATTGGCGAGGTTGATGACCGAGCGCTCCTTGGTGCCGAACACGCCCAGCGCCTTGGCGCGCTTCAGCAGAACGTCCAGCTCCGGAATGGGCTTGAGCATCTGGACGCCGTTCTCCTCGGCTTCCAGGCCCTTGTCGATCTTGATGAAGGGCACCACGCCGCGCTCGATCAGCGCCTGGGGCACCGGCTTGCCGCCGGCCTCGCCGTCCATCGTGCGCTCGAACAGGATGGCGCCCAGCACCTTGTCACCCGAAAAGGCGGGCGAGGTGATGATGCGCGCGCGCATGCCGTGGATCAGGCCGAACATCTCCTCTTCGCTGTTCCACGCGCCTTCCTCGATGCCATAGCCCTTGAGCGCCTTGGGCGTCGAGCCACCGCTCTGGTCGAGCGCGGCGATGAAACCGTTGCCGCCGGCGATCTTGTTCGTCATGTCCTGATCCAGCATCTGCACATACTTTCTCTGTAAGAGGCACCGCCCTCGCGGCGGCATCATGGAAAGAAAAGGCCGCCACCTTTGCGGGTAGCGGCCGTGATTTGTCAGGCCATCAGCGCCTTCACGCCGGGCAACTCCTTGCCCTCCATCCATTCGAGGAAGGCGCCGCCCGCCGTGGATACAAAGGTGAAGTCGCCCGCCACGCCCGCATGGTTGAGCGCGGCAACGGTATCCCCGCCGCCCGCCACCGATACCAGCCCGCCTTCCTTGGTGAGCGCGGCGGCGGTCTGCGCCAGCGCCACGGTCGCCTTGTCGAAAGGCGCGATCTCGAACGCGCCGAGCGGCCCGTTCCACACCAGCGTCCGGCAATTCTTGAGCGCATCGCCCAGCGCCTCGACGGCGGCGGGGCCCACGTCCAGGATCATCTCGTCGGCCGCGACCTCATGCACGTTGCAGGTCCGGACCGACGGCGGATTGGCGGCAAACTCCTTCGCCACCACGACGTCATAGGGCAAATGGATGGTGCACCCCGCCTTCTCCGCCGCCTCGAAAATCGCTTCGGCCGTTTCCGCCAGGTCCTTCTCACACAGCGACTTGCCGACATCGACGCCGCGCGCATGCAGGAAGGTGTTGGCCATGCCGCCGCCGATGATCAGATGATCGACCTTGGCGACCAGATTGTTCAGCACGTCGAGCTTGGTCGAAACCTTCGCCCCGCCGACGACCGCCGCGACCGGCTTCACCGGTTCGCCCAGCGCCGCCTGCAGCGCGTCCAGTTCCTTTTCCATCGACCGTCCGGCAAAGGCGGGCAGCTTGTGCGCCAGCCCCTCGGTCGAGGCATGGGCGCGGTGCGCGGCGGAGAAGGCGTCGTTCACATACAGGTCGCCGATCGCCCCGATCGCTTCGGCCAGCACGGGATCATTCTTTTCCTCACCGGCATGGAAGCGGGTATTTTCGAGGATGGAAATGTCGCCCGGCCGCATCACCGCAATACCGTCCAGCGCCGCCTGGCCGCAGCAATCGGGAATGAACTGCACGTCGCGCCCCAGCACCTGCGTCAGCGGCCGCGTGATCTTCGACAGCGAATATTCGGGGTTCTTCTGCCCCTTGGGACGGCCGAAATGCGCCAGGATCAGCACCTTCGCGCCGCGATCGGCCAGCTCCAGGATCGTCGGCATCGCCGCCCGCAGGCGCGTGTCATCGCTCACCGATCCATCCTGCATCGGGACGTTCAGATCCTCGCGCACCAGCACGGCCTTGCCGTGGATGTCGCCCATGTCATCGAGTGTCTTGAAGGGCTTTGCCACCACGTCGCTCCCAGCCACCCCTGCCCGTCATCCCAGCGCACGCTGGGATCTCATGCCTCTTGGCAGGGACCTAGTAAAACAAGATCCCAGCTTCCGCTGGGATGACGAAAAGGGGCGGGTCTTCGGCCCGCCCCCATTTCGCTTACAGCAGGCCCGCAACCACGCCGGTCGTGTCGACCATGCGGTTGGAGAATCCCCATTCATTGTCGTACCAGCTGAGCACGCGCACCAGCTTGCCGTCGATCACCGCCGTTTCCAGGCTGTCGACGGTCGAGCTGGCGGGATCGCCGTTGAAGTCGATCGAAACCAGCGGTTCGTCGGTATAGGCCAGCACGCCCTTGAGCGGCCCAGCTTCCGAAGCGGCCTTGAGCAGCCCGTTCACTTCCTCGACGCTGGTGTCGCGCTTGGGTGTGAAGGTCAGGTCGACGACCGAGACGTTCGGGGTCGGCACGCGGATCGCCGAACCGTCCAGCTTGCCCTTCAGCTCGGGCAGCACCTCACCGACCGCACGGGCGGCGCCGGTGGTGGTCGGGATCATCGACATGGCGGCGGCGCGCGAACGGCGGGCGTCGCTGTGGATCTGGTCGAGGATCTTCTGGTCGTTGGTGTAGCTGTGGATCGTGGTCATCAGGCCGCGCTCGATGCCGATCGCGTCGTTCAGCACCTTGGCGAGCGGCGCCAGGCAGTTGGTGGTGCACGAAGCGTTGGAAATGACGATGTCGTCGGCGGTCAGCGTCTCATGGTTGACGCCGAACACGACGGTCTTGTCCACGCCCTTGGCAGGCGCCGAGATGACGACGCGCTTGGCGCCCGCCGACAGGTGCTTCGACGCCGATTCCCGGTCGGTGAAAAAGCCGGTGCACTCCAGCGCGATCTCCACGCCCTGCGCCGCGTGCGGCAGCTTGGCCGGGTCGCGTTCGGCGGTCACGGCGATGCGCTTGCCGTTGATGATCATCGCGTCGCCATCGACGCTGACTTCGCCCGGGAAAGGGCCATGGACGCTGTCGCGCTTGAACAGCAGAGCGTTCGCCTTGGCATCGCCCAGGTCGTTGATGCTCACCAGTTCCAGGTCATGGTCGGTGCGCTCCAGGATCGCGCGCGCCACCAGGCGGCCGATACGTCCGAAACCGTTAATTGCTACCTTCGTTGCCACTGCACTAGCCTCCTGATTGGTAGATGTTTCTCAATGATCCAGAGCGGCCGCCACCTGCGGCGCGATCTTGGCGGCGGTCAGGCCGAAATGGTCGTAAAGCGCTTCCGCGGGGGCCGATGCGCCATAGCTGTCGATACCGAAGCGCAGGCCGGCGATACCGACATAGCGCTCCCAGCCGAAGGTCGTCCCTGCCTCGATCGATACCCGCAGCACATGGTGCGGGAGGAGATCATCCTTATACGCCTGCGGCTGCGCATCGAAATGCGCCCAGCTCGGCATCGACACGACATCGGCGCCGATGCCCCGTTCTTCCAGCAATGCGGCGGTCGCGACGGCAATCTCGACTTCCGAACCGGTGGCGACCAGCACGACCTTGCGCTCGCCGGTGGCGGCCTTGAGGCGATAGGCGCCCTTGGCCGACAGATTCTCACCCGCCTTTTCGGTGCGCAGCTGCGCCAGATTCTGGCGGGTCAGCGCCAGCACCGACGGGCCGTCCCTGTCCTTGAGCGCCAGTTCCCAGCACTCCGCCGTCTCGACAATGTCGGCGGGGCGATAGACGTCCAGGTTCGGGATCATGCGCAGCGACATGACATGCTCGATCGGCTGGTGGGTCGGACCGTCTTCGCCCAGGCCGATCGAGTCATGCGTCAACACATGGATGACCCGCTGCTGCTGGAGCGCGCCCAGGCGGATGCCGCCGCGCATATAGTCGGAAAAGACCAGGAAGGTGCCGCCATAGGGAATGACGCCGCCATGCAGCGCCATGCCGTTCATCGCGCAGGCCATGCCGAACTCGCGAATGCCGTAATAGACGTAGCGGCCCGAATAATCGTCCTTCGTCAACGGCCCGGTCGACTTGGTCTTGGTGTTGTTGGAGCCGGTGAGGTCCGCCGAACCGCCCACTGTTTCAGGCAGCAGGTCGTTGATCGCGCCCAGCGCCAGTTCGCTCGCCCTGCGGGTCGCGACCTTCTGCGGATTGGCTATCAGCGTGTCGATATAGGCTTCGAGCGAGAAGTCAGCCGGCAGTTCGCCCGCCATGCGGCGCTCGAATTCGGCCTTCTGCGCGTTGCCTTCGAGCCGGCCCTGCCAGGCTTCGCGCACGCCGGCGCCCTTGGCGCCGATCGCGGCCCAAGCGGCGGCAATATCTTCGGGGATGACGAAAGGCTCGGCGGTCCAGCCCAGGAACTCACGCGCGGCGGCGACTTCCGCCTCGCCCAGCGCGGAGCCGTGGACGCCCGAGGTGCCCGCCTTGTTCGGCGCGCCATAGCCAATCTTGGTGGCGCAGGCGACCAGCGACGGGCGCGGATCGGCCAGCGCTTCGTCGAGCGCGCGGCGCACGTCGGCGACGTCATGGCCGTCGCACGACACGACATGCCAGCCGGTCGCGGCATAGCGGGCGCGGACATCCTCGCTGCTCGACAGGTCGACCGACCCATCGATGGTGATCTTGTTGTCGTCCCACAGCACGATCAGGCGGCTCAGGTTCAGGTGCCCGGCCAGGCCGATCGCCTCATGGTTGATGCCTTCCATCAGGCAGCCGTCGCCGGCGATCACCCAGGTCCGATGGTCGACCAGATCGTCGCCGAACTGCGCATTGAGGTGCCGCTCGGCAATCGCCATGCCGACGGCGGTGGCGAGGCCCGAACCCAGAGGCCCGGTGGTCGCTTCGACGCCCGCCAGTTCGAAATTCTCCGGATGGCCGGCGCAGGGCGAACCCAGCTGGCGGAAATTACGGATATCCTCGATCGTCGGACGAGCATAGCCGGTCAGGTGCAGCAGCGAATAGATCAGCATCGACCCATGCCCTGCCGACAGCACGAAGCGGTCGCGGTCGGCCCATTTGGGCTGCGTCGGATCGAACTTCAGATAATCGCCGAACAGCACCGTCGCGACATCCGCCATGCCCATGGGCATGCCCGGATGGCCGCTGTTCGCCGCCTGCACTGCGTCCATGGAAAGCGCCCTGATGGCGCTGGCGAGCGACTTTTCGGATACGGTCATCTAGGCTGGCGTCTTTCCTGCTTGGCTTAGCGGCCCCTGCCGAGCCGGCGAATCGAAATCGGCTTCCCTTTGTCGCGTTGCACACAAGGCGTCAACCGTAGCAGGCCCTTGGGCTGCGCCAAGCCGTCCAATGACGGCTTTTGCAAGGCGAAAACTTTGTCTATGCCAGTTGCATGGCAAGCGACCGCATGATGCAGGCGATCGGCACGCTGGAGCGTGCGATCAGCCGGCTCGAACAGGATGTGGATGGCCTCGCGAGTGCGGGTCCGGCATCTTCTTCCCCCAATATCGATCCAGCCGCCGCCCGCGCGGCGCTGCGCTCGCTCGACGAGCTGATCACCGAACTCAAGGGAGAGGCCCGTGGCTGAAACCAGCTTGCAGATCGCCGGGCGGCATTATCCCATCCGCTGCCGCGACGGGGAGGAAGCGCATCTCGCCCATCTCGCCAGCCTGATCGAGCGCAAGGCGCGGCTTGCCCAGCAGAACACGCCGGGCCTGACCGAAGTGCGCACGCTGCTGTTCGCGGCGCTGTTCCTGGCCGACGAACTCAATGACCTGAAGCGCGAAGCGATCGGCCGGCAACAGAGCCTGCAGCTGGAAAACGAGGACGAACAGGCCGCCCGCGCGATCGAGGCTTTGGCCGCGCGCGTGGAAAAGCTGCGCGACAGGCTTGCCGAGACGGCCTCCGACGCCTAGATTGATCGCGACGGGTACTGCCTGGTACGAGCTTTAGCGAACATCCCTGAGGCGATAATCACATCCACGGGGGCTGTCCCTGGGCGGGCCCTGGCCCGATCTACATGGTCCCCACCTGACGTTGAGGCGTCAGAGGATTTTCCAGCAAACGGCCAAGGTGGTCCCGTCACCCTTTTTTCCTGGCGAAGCCAAGGCCGATCGACGCTCGCTCTTTCCCGGAGGAAAGCCGTCATCCCGAACTTGTTTCAGCATGACGTCTGTATACTGCAGAAGAAAGCCTGATGAGCGACGAACCCGACAAAGCCGCCCTGCGCACCCTCTCCCGCCAGCGCCGCCGGGCCTTCATGGCCTCGCTCGACCCGCTGGCGCACCGGTTGGCGTTCAAGGCGCTTCCCTCTCCCCTCGCTCGCCGCCTCGATGGTGCGCAGACCGTCGCCCTCTATATGGGCCTGGACGACGAAGCACCCGCCCAACGCCTCGCCGCGCCGCTTCAGGCGATGGGCAAGACCATCGCCCTCCCCCGCGTTCTCGACCGGCTCGGCGGCATGGACTTCCTCACCTGGCAGCCGGAGGACCATCTTTTCCCCGGCCTCTACAATACCAGCCACCCCCAGCCGAGCGGCCCGCCGGTGACGCCCGACGTCATCTTTGCGCCGCTGCTGGGATTCGACCGGGCGATGAACCGCCTGGGCCAGGGCGGCGGCTATTATGACCGCGCCTTCGCCCGCCATCCCGACGCCCTGCGCGTCGGCCTGGCCTGGTCGGTGCAGGAACATGACGCGCTGCCCGCCGACCCCTGGGACCTGCCGCTCAACATCATCCTCACCGAAGTCGAACTGATCGAAGGAACCGACGCATGACCATCCAGCGCCGCCCCGATCCCTATCAGCCGAGCTGGCGCAAGCCCGTGGGCATGTTCATCATCCTGGCGCTGATCGCACTCTGGGCCGTCATGGTGGGCAGCCTGTCCGGCCCGATCGGCCATCTGCCGATGATCCTGCAGGTGCCGGTCTATATCGTCCTGGGGCTGGTCTGGATCTGGCTGCTGCCGCTCAAGCGCCTGCTCGCCTGGATGGAAACGGGGCGCTGGCGCCGCTAGAGTAGGATGACTTTACCTTGATCCGTTCGTTTCGAGCGCAGTCGAGAACTGCGCTTGCGTTTCTCGACTTCGCTCGAAACGAACGGAGGCAACTTGAATCCATCTAACGTCATCCCGGCGCAAGCTGGGAGCTCAGGCCGGATGGCGCAACATAGTCGCAAGAGATGCCAGCTTTCGCTGGCATGACGACATGAATTTGAGAGAAAATTCTGTGCCTTGCGGCAGTTCCACCCTGTAAAGAGTGGCGCGAGTGACGGGGCTCGAACCCGCGACCTCCGGCGTGACAGGCCGGCGCTCTAACCAACTGAGCTACACCCGCGTTCGGTGTGGGCGGGCATCTATGCGGGACCGCCGGACCTGTCAACCGGCTCTTTCATCACTTTTCTCGTAATTGTCATTTTCTTTGCGCGGGCTCACCGTCAGCGTGCCGCGCTCGAACAGGAAACCGGCGATATCCGGGGTTCCGGCGGCCGATACCACGGTCTGGATGATGATCAGCAGCGGCACCGCCAACAATGCGCCGGGCGTGCCCCACACCCACCCCCAGAAGGTCAGCGACACCAGAATCAGCAGCGGATTCATCGTCAGCCGCCGACCGAGCACCGTCGGCGTGATGGCGTTCGCCTCGACAAGGTGGAAGCCGATCTGGATCGCGGCCGGCGCCAGCGCCCGCCACACATCGTCGAACACCATCAGGCCGCCCAGCGCCAGCAGCGCCGCCGCCAGCATCGGTCCGAAATAGGGGATGAAATTGAGCAGCGCGACGATGCCGCCCCACATCAGGGGCGACGGCATGCCGATCAGCCACAGCGCCAGCGCGATCGCCATCCCCAGGCACAGATTGATGGTCGCGATCGTCAGCACATAGGCGGATGTCGCGTCGACCACATTCTGGATCACCCGTGCGACCGCCATCGCGCCGTCGAAACTGCCGCGGCGGTTGATCGTCCGCCGCCGCAAGCCGGTCCAGCCAGCCAGGAAAAAATAGATGATGAGCAATGCGAACACCATCTCGATGATGGCCGATGGCGCCGATGTCGCGGCAAATTGCAGCAGGGATCGCGGCGCCTCCACCGCGGCCGTCTGCGCCGCCGCCACCGGCCCGGTCGCCAGCATCTGCACCGTCTCGTCCACGAAACGCTGAAGTTGCGAGTAGAAGTCGATCAACGGCGCGAGGTTGTTCTGGATCTTGGGCAGCCGCTGGGGCAGCAGGCGGAACCAGTCGGCCGCCGGCACCACGATCAGCACCAGCGCGGTATTCGCCACCAGCAGGAAGGCTATCACCGCCATCAGCGCCGCGACCGAGGACGGCACCCGCCGCCGCTCCATCCACTCCAGGAACGGCACGAGCGCGATGGCGATCACCAGAGCGGCGGTCAGCGGCAGGAAGAATTCCGCCCCCTCCCGCAGCACGAAGGGCAGCGCGAGGCAGAGGCCGATGCCGGACGTCAAGGCGATCGAAGCCAGCAGCCGGTCGCGCCGCCGGTTGATTTCTTGCTGTTCATGGGGAGTCACGTTCGGATCAATCCCTGCCGCCTGGTTCTAGCTCTGCACTGGCACGCACCGGCCCGTCAATTTCATTCGCCGCCCATGCCCAAAGCGAATGGCAAAGCTGCGCTTAACCAAATGTTCGGCGCTTTACGCCTAAACCGGCAGCCGAACCTGACGAATGGGGGCATGGATGAGGTGGCGAATTCGGGCATGGCGGCTGCTGCTGCCCTGCGCGCTGGCAGGGGCGATGATGCCGCAGGGCGCGATGGCGCGGCAGGACCTTCGGATGCAGACCCAAATGTTCGTGGAGCGCGTGCACACCGACCTCAACGGTCGTCCGCGCCGAATCCTCGCCTCGGCTCAGCGCATCGGGCCGGGCGACCAGATCGTCGTCGTCGTCAACTGGCGCAATGAGGGCAGCGAGCCGCTGCGTGGCCTGGCCGTCACCCGGCCGGTGCCGCCCGGAACGCGCCTCTCGCTTTCGGATTCCGCCGCGCAGCTATCGGTCGATGGCGGGCAGAGTTGGGGCCGGCTGGAGGATCTGTGGCTGCCCACGCCGCTCGGCGGCATGCGTCGCGCGGTGGCTGCTGATGTAACCCACGTCCGCTGGACCATGCCGGCGCAGATCTCCCCCGGCGAGAGCGGCCGCCTGAGCTATCGCGCGACGGTGCGGTGATTCCACCCAAAGCGTCACCCCAGCGAAAGCTGGGGTCTCAGGCCATGTCGCGCTTCATTTCCCGAGATCCCAGCCTTCGCTGGGATGACGAAATTGTCCGCAATCTCCCCTCACTCCGCAAACAACAGCACCGGCGTCTCCAGCAGTCGCTTGACCGCCTGCACGAAGCTCGCCGCGTCCCAGCCGTCCACCACGCGATGGTCGCAGCTGATGGACAGGTTCATGAGCTTGGCCGGCACGACCTCCCGCCCACGGAATACCGGCCGCTCGATCACCCGGTTGGGGCCGATGATCGCGACTTCCGGACGATTGATCACCGGGGTCGTCGCGATGCCGCCCAACGGTCCCAGCGACGTCAGCGTGATGGTCGAACCTGAAAGCTCTTCCGACTGCGCCTTGCCCGTGCGCGCCGCTTCCGCCAGCCGTCTTACCTCGCCCGCCAGCTGCCAGACATTGCGATCCTGCGCGTCGCGGATCACCGGCACCATCAGCCCGGCATCGGTCTGCGTCGCGATGCCCAGATGCACCGCGCCATGCCGCGTCACCACGCCCGCTTCATCGTCATAGCGCGCGTTCAGCATCGGAAAGTCCGGCAGCGCCCGGCAAATGGCCACGATCAGCAGCGACAGCATGGTGAGCTTGGGCCGCTCTCCCCGGCTGGCGTTCAACTGCTCGCGGGTCGCCTCCAGCGCGGTGACGTCGATCTCCTCGACATAGGAGAAATGCGGGATGTGCCGCTTGGACGCGGCCATATTCTCGGCGATCCGCCGGCGCATGCCGATGACCTTGACCGTCTCGTCGGGGCGGCGCGCCGATCGTCCCGCCGGCCGGTAGCCCTGCCCCGCGCCATAGAGCAGGAAAGCGTCCAGATCGGCATGGCGCACCCTGTCGCCGCTCGCCTTCACCTGAGCAAGATCGATGCCCAGTTCCTTCGCCCGCGCGCGCACGGCGGGGGAAGCGAGCACCGCCTGCCCGCCGTCCTTGCGCTCCTGCGAAAGCAGGAGCCCAGGGTTCCGGGCGCTGTCCGTGTGGACCTGTGCTCCTGCTTCCTCAGGGTCAACATCCTCGATCGCTTCCTCGGACGGCGGTGAGACGACCTGCCCCTCGCCCTCCGTCTCGATCTCCACCAGCATCGCGCCGATCGAGACCTGTTCGCCGGGTTCTCCGGCCAGCCGCACAACGGTTCCCGCGACCGGGCTTTCCATCTCCACTGTCGCCTTGTCGGTCATCATGTCGGCGATCGGCTGGTCCTCCTCGACCCGGTCGCCGACCTGCACATGCCAGCCGACGATCTCCGCCTGGGCGATGCCTTCGCCGATGTCGGGCAGCTTGAATGTGAAAAGCGGCATTGAAAAAGCTCCGTTCGTGTCGAGCGAGGTCGAGACACCTATTGCAACGATGCTTCCGTTTCTCGACTTCGCTCGAAACGAACGGAAGCGGCTGGAGGATTCAATCCTTCATAATCTTGTTGATGGCCTCGCGGATGCGCACCGGCCCCGGGAAATAGGCCCATTCCAGGCTGTGCGGATAGGGCGTGTCGAAACCGGTGACACGCTCGACCGGTGCTTCGAGATGATAGAAGCAGCGCTCCTGCACCAGCGCGGAAAGCTCCGCGCCGAAGCCGCTCGTCCGCGTCGCCTCATGCACGATCAGGCAGCGGCCGGTCTTGTTCACCGACTGCTCGATCGTCTCGATATCCAGCGGCACCAGCGTCCGCAGGTCGATGACCTCGGCATCGACGCCCATTTCCCTGGCGGTATTTTCAACGACATGCTCCATCGTACCATAGCACAGGATGGTCAGCGCTTCGCCCGGCCGCACGATCCGCGCCTGCCCCAGCGGCACACGATAATAGCCGGTCGGCACCATCGCCTGGGGATGCCCGGCCCAGCTTTTCGCCGGCCGGTCGTAATGACCGTCGAAGGGGCCGTTATAGATACGCTTGGGTTCGAAGAAGATGACGGGGTCATTATCCTCGATCGCCGCGATCAGCAGCCCCTTGGCATCATAGGGGGTCGACGGAATCACCGTCTTCACGCCCGACACGTGGGTGAAGATGCCTTCGGGCGACTGGCTGTGCGTCTGGCCGCCGAAAATGCCGCCGCCAAAGGGCGAGCGCACCGTCATCGGCGCGATGAACTCCCCCGCCGACCGATAGCGCAGCCGCGCCGCCTCGCTCACCAGTTGGTCGAGCGCGGGATAGATATAGTCGGCGAACTGGATTTCCGGCACGGGACGCAGGCCATAGGCGCCCATCCCCACCGCCACGCCGATGATCCCGCATTCGGTGATCGGCGTGTCGAATACCCGGTTCTTGCCATATTTCCGCTGCAGCCCGGCGGTCGCGCGGAACACGCCGCCGAAATAGCCGACATCCTCGCCCATCACGACCACGTCGGGGTCGCGATCCATCATCACGTCCAGCGCGCTGTTGATCGCCTGGATCATGTTCATCTGCGTGATGTCCTCGTGCGCTTGCGCCGGCATCTCGCTCACAGCCCCGCCGCCTTCCATTCGTCCAGCATCTGGCGCTGCTGTTCCTGAAGGTGCCAGGGCATGTGCTCGAACACATCCTCGAACATGGATTCCATCGGATGGTGGAGGCCGTGGCCCAGAATGCCGTTCTTCTCCGCCTCCCGCGCGGCATCGCGCACTTGTTCGGCCAATTCCTTGTCCATGGCGGCGTGGCGCTCCTCATCCCAGATCCGCAGGCCGATGCAGTGCTGCTTCAACCGCGCGATCGGATCGCCCAGCGGCCAGTGGCTGCCCTCGTCGGCCGATCGATAGGCGCTGGGATCGTCCGATGTGCTGTGGCCTTCGACCCGATAGGTGAAATGCTCGATCAGCGTCGGCCCGGCATTGGCCCGCGCGCGGTCGGCGGCCCAGCGCGTCGCGGCATAGACGGCCAGCGCATCATTGCCGTCGACCCTGAGACCAGCGATGCCATAGCCGATCGCGCGCGCGGCAAAGGTGGTCGCCTCGGCTCCGGCAAAGCCCGAAAAGCTGCTGATAGCCCATTGATTATTGACGATATTCAGGATCACCGGCGCGCGATAGACACTGGCAAAGGTGCAGGCGGAATGGAAATCGCCCTCCGCCGTCGATCCCTCGCCGCACCAGGTCGCCGCGATCCGCGTGTCGCCGCGCGCCGCGCTAGCCATCGCCCAGCCCACCGCCTGCGGATATTGCGTCGCAAGGTTGCCGGAAATGGAAAAGAAGCCCGCCTCGCGCGCCGAATACATGATCGGCAGCTGGCGCCCCTTCAGCCGGTCACCCTTGTTCGAATAAATCTGGTTCATCATGTCGATGATGGGCCAGCCGCGCGCGATCAGGATGCCCTGCTGGCGATAGCTGGGGAAGCACATGTCGTCGCTCGCCAAGGCGGCCGCCGCAGCGATCGACACCGCCTCCTCGCCGGTGGACTTCATGTAGAAACTGGTCTTGCCCTGCCGCTGCGCCCGGAACATGCGCGCGTCGAACGCCCGCGTCAGCGCCATGGCGCGCAGCATCTTCAGCAGCGTTTCGGGCGGCAGCTTGGGATCCCAGGGACCGACCGCCGCTCCGGCTTCGTCCAGCACGCGCACCAGCCCATAGGCCATGTCGCGCATCGCGCCCGCATCCGCCACTTCGTCGGGGCGCGGCGCGGCCCCTGCTGCGGGGATTTCGAACTCGCTGAAATCCGCGATGTCGCCCGGCCGAAATTTCGGCTCCGGCACATGCAAGGCGAGCGGCGGCAAATTGCGCCCATCGCCCGCCTTTCCCGCGTCCCCATCCTGCCGGTCGCTCATCCCGCCTCCTTTTGCGCAGTGCAATAATATTGCGTCTTGCAATTACTATATTACACGCCACAAAATAGGCAAGGGTTGCTTACCCAATCTTTTGCCCTTGCCTCACACCGCCACGGGTGCCGCGATATGCGTCTGCGGCGCATAGTCCAGCACCTCGAAATCCTCGATCCTGTAATCGAAAATGCTTGAAGGCCGCCGATTGATCCGCAGCCTTGGCGCGCCCGCCGGGGTGCGGCCGATCTGCTCCTCCACCAGCGCGGCATGGTTCAGGTAGAGATGCACGTCCCCGCCCTGCCAGACGATCTCTCCCGGCTCCAGA
The DNA here is from genome assembly GCA_035251955.1 of Sphingobium sp. Taxonomy (GTDB): domain Bacteria; phylum Pseudomonadota; class Alphaproteobacteria; order Sphingomonadales; family Sphingomonadaceae; genus Sphingobium. The sequence continues at coordinate 37,120 of DATFDS010000055.1, forward strand.
TCGCATTGCTGCGCCAGCATGCGCGTGATCATCGACAGGCCGAAGATGTTGAAGGCAAAGCCCAGGCCCAGGTCGCAGCTGCGCTGGAACAGCAGGCCGTTCAGGCGCCCGCTCGCCACCTGGAACTGATAGGTCATGTGGCAGGGCGGCAGCGCCATGTGCGCGACCTCCGCCACATTCCATCCGGTAAACAACAGCCGGCGGGAACCGGGATTGGTCCTGATCCCCTCGACCAGTTCGGCGATCTGATTATGCCCTGTCGCCGCACGTCGGTAGAGCCCCTCGCCGGCCGGCTCATAGCGTGGCCAGTTCACCCATTGGGCGCCATAGACCGGGCCCAGATCGCCCCAACGCTCGGCGAACGCCTCATCCTCGATGATTCGCGCCTCGAACGCGTCCCGGTCGATCGCCTCGCCCGTCGCCTTGCGATAGGCGTCCAGCGGCCAGTCGGTCCAGATATGCACGCCCTGCCGCACCAGTTCGCGGATATTGGTGTCGCCGGTCAGGAACCACAGCATCTCCCGCGCGGCGACCTTCCAATAGACCCGCTTGGTGGTCAGCAAGGGCACCGCGTCATCGGCCAGCGAGAAACGCATGGCGGCGCCCAGGATCGATCGCGTGCCGACCCCGGTCCGATCGATACGTTCATCCCCTTGGGTCCAGATCCGGCGCATCAGGTCCAGATATTGCTGCTCATAATGGGCGGTCGGATGGATCATGCTGGTCAAGGCGGGCTCTTTTCTGATGCGGCCGATTCCCTGGGGAACGGCATCCTTCCGCATGTAGCCGAGCCGCCCTGCCAGTCCAATCTTTCGCTTCGGATCAAATGTCCGTCAGTCCGGTCCGGATCGGACCAGCTTCCCCTCCCGATCGCGGACGTCCCACCGCATCCTGCCCGCATGGACGTTAGGGAAACGACGCATCTTCTGGCGCTTGACGATGCCGGCCAGCCTCTGGCCCGCTTGGCGGGCGAGAATGAATGGCGCGACATTGCGGCGCAGCTCCTGCGGCTCGACAGCCGCTGGCTCGTCATCGAACAGCGCCGCGACGACGAACGTCCGCCCATGCCGCGCTGGGAGGATATCGCCCTGTGCCGCACGCTTGCCCGCCGCCTGCGCGCCATGGAAGTCAAACTCGCCGACCATGTGATCCTGGGGCGGCGCGGCCGGTTCAGCTTCCGCGACGCGGGGCTGCTCTGACCATGTCAAAAAAAGCGCATCCAGCCGCTTGCCAGCCCCAAAAGCCGCCTCTATAGGCTGCGGCCTGCCCAGCGGCTCCGCCCAGTGCGAAGCCGCCGACGGTCGGGGAGTAGCTCAGCCTGGTAGAGCACTGTCTTCGGGAGGCAGGGGCCGGAGGTTCGAATCCTCTCTCCCCGACCAATTCGCCTGTTCGCAGGTCTTCGGCGCATGGCCGACCCTTCAAAATCCTATGCTACCGAGCAGTTTTCGCTGTCCTATTCAGGCTGGTTCCGCCTAGTCGGAAGCTGCTCTTTCCAACATCATATGTCGATCGGTGCGCAACAAAAAAGGGCGCATTTCTGCGCCCTTCTCGTGTCACTTATGTCACCCTGGCTTGTCGCAATCAGGCTTGTCCGAACACCCGCTGGAAGATGGTGTCGACCTGGCGGAAGTGATAAT
>DATFDS010000056.1:0-7470 GCA_035251955.1 Sphingobium sp.
ACCAGGATTGTCGTGGGCGTATTCTGCGCGGTTCCGCTGCGCTTGAGCGCGGTGACGACGATTTCGGAAGCGTCGGGACTGCCTGCCCCTTCATCAGCCGCCTGCTCGGGCTGCTGCGCCAGGGCGGCGGACGACATCGACAGACCGGCAAGGGTGATGGCGCTCAAGCCGAACCAATATGCATTCTTCTTCATCTTCTCTCCCCAGTTTTTTTATAATCCGACCCGGACCACAGCCGTTCGGCCGCGCCCCGCCTTCGGGAACGAGGCGCACGTAATGCGATGCCAGCGAATACCGCCAACACCGATCCCGGAAGCCGGCGCGCCCTTTTACAGGCGGGCAATGCGTCGCTGCATCTTATACGGATAATGTCATTATGGACTAAATACGTCAATACTTATCACAGTGTCTTTTTATCCCGATAGAGACTTGCTCATGGAAACCACTGGGATGATATGCTGATCAGTTCATGCAATCCTATTGCCGATCTGCAGAAAAGGCATAACCAACGCGTATGGCCACCTCTCTGCCGCGGGCATGATTTGGTCCGCAGGACAAGTTGTTGCGAAATAAGGATAATGCCCTATTCGTTACGGAAACTATCGGTTCCGGCAAAGCGGATAGTTCAGCTCAGGCCGACACGGGAACGGTAAATTTTCTCAATTCATCCAACAACTTAACGCAAGGCGCAGGCAACATGCCGTCGCGCCGGCGATAGGCGGTCAAGGTTCTGCTGTCCCTGGCCTCCGCAATCGGCAGGGCATCGATCAGGCCCGCCTTGCGTTCCGCGTCATACATGGGTTCAGGCATCCAGCCCAGAAAACCGGATTGCGCGACCAGGCTTTTGAGCAGCGTCACCGAACGGGTCTGGACCACGACATTCGGCAGCGAGAGGCCGCTTCTGGAGAAAATCTTCATCAGGTGCGCGAAAGGATCGGTGCCCTTAGGCAATATCGCCCATTGTTCGCCCAAGGTATCGGATAGCGTCAGCTTGTCCTTCTTGTGCAGCGGATGATCCTTGCCGGCCACGATATAGCTCATATCTTCCCAGCGGCAGTTCTTGATCGCCATGATCTCTTCGCCGACATCGTCAATGGCGACGCCCAGCGCCAGGTCGATTTCGTGGGACACCAGCGCGTCGGCCAGGCGGTCCCACACCCCTTCGGTGACAAGGACCTGCAAATTAGGCCATTTGCGGCAGAGATTGGCGATCGCCTGGGGCAGGACCATGCAGGCGATGCTACCCACGGCGCCCACGCGGATCGTGCCCTTGCCCAGCCCCAGCATGACCCTGACCTCCTCGATCGCCTGCTCCGCCTTCCGCTCCAGAAGGGTCGCATGCGGCAGCAGGGCGCGGCCGATGTCGGTGAGTTGCATGCCCTTGGAGTGGCGCTCGAACAGCGGGCCGCCGGTTTCCTCCTCCAGCTTGCGTATAGTCCGGCTGAGGGCGGGCTGCGTCACATGGAGCTGCTCGGCGGCGCGTCCAAGGCTCCCTGTCGAGGCGACGGCGTTGAATGCGGCGAGTTGGCGGAAATCCAAAGCCATAACACCTTTTAATGACTTGGGACTAAAACGCAATTGCGCGCGTCAGGCGCCTGTTGCCTGGCTGCTCCGGTTGCGCGCCTCGATCAAGCGCACCAGTTGCAGCAATGTTTCGGTGCACGGGACCGCAAGACCGTGCTTTCGCGCCCTTTCCACGACGGCCCCGTGAATCGCATCCGTTTCGGTGGGTCGACCGGCAAGAACATCCTGCAACATCGAAGGCTTGTGGCCAAGATGACGGGCCACCGCGTCTGCAACGGTGCGGCAGCACCGATCGGCGTCGGCGTCGACCCCTTCCGCGCGCGCCACGGCGACGACTTCGGCAACCACGGACGATGCCAGGACCATGCCTTGGGGGATTGCGCCGACCTGATCCACCGAACATCCCGTCACGGCGCAGATGCCGTTGAGCGCCGCGTTGAAGGCGACCTTTTCCCATATGGCCTTCCAGACCTGCGGGTCGATGTCACCGTTGAGCCCCGCTCCGCCCAGCACCCGCACCACGCTGCGCACAAGGGGATCGTCCCGCCCGTCCGCCGCCATGATCCGGACCATGCCCGCCCCGTGGGAACGGACATGGCCGGGGCCTACATAATCGGCGGGCCAGGTCGTGACGCCGACCAGGATCCGGTCTTCCGGGACATGGCGGCGCACCGTCTCCACATTGCCCAGCCCGTTCTGCAGCGTCAGGACCAGGGTGTGCGGGGCGATGATATGAGCCACCGCCTCCAGCGCCGCGGCCGTATGCAGCGTCTTGGTGAAGATCAGGAGCAGGTCCGGTGCGGCCTCCGCCTGCTCGGGACGGCAGGCATGAAGCCCATCCAGCCGCCGGTCGCCCGCATCGGTTTCCAGCCGCAAGCCATGCTCCCGGACGGCTCCCACATGGGCGTCGTTGACATCTATCAGCGTGACGGCCTGGCCGCTTTCCGCGAGCAGCCCGCCGAAAAGGGACCCCATCGCGCCGGCACCCAAAACCGCTATCTTCATCGTCGATCCTATTTACCTGACTGGGGGAGGCGCCCGCTCAGAACGGATAGTGGCGCGGCCCGTTCTGCACCGTCAGCCAGCGCAACTCGGTGAACGCATCGATGCCGGCCCGGCCGCCGAACCGCCCGATGCCGCTGCCCTTCACTCCGCCGAAGGGCATCTGCGCCTCGTCCTGCACGGTAGGACCGTTGATATGGCAGATGCCGGAGTCGATGCGCTCTGCCACCTGCATCGCGCGGGACACGTCGCGGCCGAACACGGCGGCGGCAAGGCCGTAATCATTGTCGTTCGCGCAGGCCACGGCCGCCTCCACGCCGGCGACGCGGACGATGCCCTTCACCGGCCCGAACGCCTCTTCGCGGAAAATGCGCATCTCCGGCGTCACATGGTCCAGCAATGTCGCCCCCATCAGCGTACCGTTGGCCTTGCCGCCGGTCAGCAGCCGTGCGCCTTTCGCCAGCGCGTCGTCGATCAGCTCGTTGCAGCGTTGCGCCGCACTCCAGTCCACCAGCGACCCCAGCACCACTGGCCCCTCGCGCGGATCGCCGACCGGCAGGGCTGCCGCGCGGGCGCTCAGCCGGCCCACGAAGGCATCCGCCACCGCTTCGTCGACGATGATGCGCTCGGTCGACATGCAGATCTGGCCGGAATTGGCGAAGGCACCGAAGAGCGCGGCGTTCACGGCCGCATCCACATCCGCATCGTCCAGCACCACGAACGGCGCCTTGCCGCCCAGTTCCAGCACGACGGGCTTCAGATGCCGAGCGCAGCTTGCCGCGATCAACTTGCCCACATGGGTGGACCCGGTGAAGTTGACGCGCCGCACGGCGGGCTCGGCGATGATGGCTTCCACCACCGCCGCCGCATCGGCGGGGGCGTTGGTGATGAAGTTCACGACGCCCTTGGGAAATCCCGCCTCCTGAAACGCCTCGACGATGATGCCCTGCGTCTCCGGGCAAATCTCGCTGCCCTTCAGGATGACGCTGTTGCCGCAGGCCAGCGGGGTCGCGATCGCGCGCACCGCCAGGATCACCGGCGCATTCCAGGGCGCGATGCCCAGCACCACGCCTGCGGGCCGACGCACCGCCATGGCGAGGCTGCCGGGCGTATCGGACGGGATAACCTCGCCGCTGATCTGGGTGGTCAGGGACGCAGCCTCCAGCAGCATGCCGGCGGCCAGATGCACGTTGAAGTCGGCCCATTGCGCCGATGCGCCCGTTTCCCGCGCCATCGCCGCCGCGAACGCATCCGCCTTGGCCGCCAATGCGCGCGACGCGCTCATCAGCAGCGCACGCCGTTCGCCCGGCCCCATGCGCGCCCATGGCCCGAACGCATCGGACGCCGCCTTCACCGCCGCCCGCGCATCCTCCACCGTCGCCGCCGGCGCGACCGTGACCACCTCGCCATCGAGCGGATTGCGGCGTTCGAAGGTCGCGCCCGTGCTCGCGCGCACCCGCTCCCCATCGATCAGCATCGAAATATCATTCATCGGTCGTTCTCCGGCATGGATCAGGCGATCCTGATTTCGACAAGATTGGGCGTCCCGCTCGCCAGCGCCTCTGCGAGCGCCTCCCGAAGCTGGCCGGGTTCGGTGACGCGCCGCGCCCGGCATCCCATGCCCGCCGCCAGCGCCATGAAATCGAGGTCCGGCAGGTCGGTGCCCTGGACCTCTTCCTCCGGCGTGAAACCGAAGACGGGGGCGAAATCCTGCAACGCGGCATAGCGCCGGTTATTGAGGATGACGAACGTGATGGGCAGATTGAGCTGCGCCGCCGTCCAGAGCGCCTGGATCGAATAGAGGCTCGACCCGTCGCCGATCAGGCCGATGACCCGCGCCGAGGGCTTGGCGAGCGCGACGCCGACCGCCGCCGGCATCCCATAGCCCAGGCCGCCGCTGTCCATCGTGTAGAAGGTCTCGCTGCGGGTCATCGGCAGATATCGGTGCATCACCGGCCGGGTGCTCGGCGCTTCCTCGACCACGATATCTTCGGGATCGCGCACCTCCGCCAATGTTTGCAGCACAAAGGCGGCGCTCATGGGCAATGATGGCTCGGCGCGCGGAGCGGGCTCGCGCACGGGGGGCGCGGGCCGGGACGGCCGCATCGGCCGCGCGAGAAGATCCTCCAGGCCAAGCCGGACGCTGCCTAGCGCGGCGGTTCCCACCGGCGCCCAGGATGCGGTATCCGGATCGTCGATGATCTGGAACACCGATGCGCCTTCCGGAACATGAGGCCCCGCCCCTTCGACATGATAGGTGAACAGCGGCGCGCCCAGCGCGAAAAGGACGTCATGCCCCTCAAGCAGCGAGACGATCCGTTCGCGCATGGCCGGCAGGAAGCCGGCGAACAGGCGGTGATCTTCCGGAAAGCTGCACCGGCCCGACATGGGGGCCGCCCAGACGCGGGCATTATGCCGCTCGGCAAGGGCGATCGCCTGTTCCCACGCATTGTCGCGATCCACCGCCCCGCCGACGATGATGGCAGGGCGCTCGCTGGCGTCGAGCGCGGCTCCGATCGCCTCCAGGATCGAGGGCTGCGGCCTGATTTCCGTGCCCACCAGACGCGGGACCACCAGTTGGGCGGGCCGGTCCCAATCGTCCACCGGCACCGACACCATCACCGGACCGCGCGGCGGCATCATGGCGATATAATAGGCCCGGGCGATCGCCTGGGGAACATCCTCCGCCCGCGCGGGCTCGATGCTCCACTTTACGTAGGGCTTGGGCAGTTCAGTCGCCTGCGGCGAAGCCAGAAAGGGATCGAAAGGCAGGATCGACCGCGCCTGCTGGCCGGCGGTGAGGATGATGGGCGTGCGGTTCTTGTAGGCCGTGAAGATGTTGCCCATCGCATTGCCGACGCCCGCCGCGGAATGGAGATTCACGAAGGACGCGTTGCGCGTGGCCTGGGCGAAGCCGTCCGCCATGCCGACGACCGTCGCCTCCTGAAGCCCCAGCACGTAACGGAAGTCTTCCGGAAAATTCCGGAACAGAGGCAATTCGGTCGAGCCAGGATTGGCGAAGACCGACCTTATGCCGAACCCCCGCAAAAGGTCGATGACCGCGTCCCGCACAGTCATGTTGGTCCGAAGGTCGGCCTGGCCGGCGACGGCGCCTGAATGTGCCATTCTGGTCTCTCTCTCCTGCATGCAATGCTTCTGCTTACGCACGAGTGCTCCCCCGCTCCGTTTGCAAAAGTAGCTGTGAATGTGATGATGATGACGCCCTCGCTCTTGCCAGCGGCGTGATTGGGCGTCCATTTCCTATTTACGCCGAAGCGATAACCGATAGGCATGACCATTGCAGGAATGGCGCCACGATCATGACCCGGCCAGCGCCGTTTCGGTGCTTGCGTGAACCGGATTGCGATAAGCGCCGAGCCGACAGATGAGAAACGCGCCGGCCAGCAGCAGGATGGCGAAGCCGGCCAGGGCGGGGCCATAGGACTGATATTGCGTGACCGCGCCTGCGGCCAGCGCGGCACCGACGCCGCCACTCCACGCCCATACCACCCAGATCAACCCCGTGACCTGGCTGAATTCCTTCAACGGGAAATAGCGGCTGACCAGGAAAGACAGCATGTCAGCCTCCGCGCCCAGCGCAAGGCTGACGCAGATCGCGCCCAGACAGGCCGCCCAGGGAGAATGAGCCATGATGAGGATCATCAGGCCGGCGGCGGCAAGCAGCATCACGCCAGCCGTCAGATAGGGCGCGAAAACGCGGTCGAGAAGATAGCCCACGGCCAATCGCCCGATCCAGGATGCCAGGCCGACGACGGACAATATCGTCGCAACGGTTCCGCTGGAAAAACCGCGACCGGTAAACAGCGGCACCAGGCTGGACATGCCGCCGAAAGCCGCGACCGAGACAGCGAGGATCGCCGCCAGGATCAGCCAGAAACTTCTGTTGGCCAGATAGATCTGCGCTATCGTCCGCCGGTCGACCCCGCCCGCGTTCCGGGTGCGGGACGCGATCATGCCGGGCGGAGTGCGGACGAAGAAGGTCAGGGCGATCAACGGCAGGAACGCCGCGAGGAAACCGATCAGCGCAAATCCCCCGCGCCAGCCGAAGGCGGCCGACGCATGCCGGGCAATCTGCGGCAATGCGAAAGCGCCGATCCCGCTGCCCGCCACGACGATGCCCAACGCCAGTCCGCGCCGCCCATCGAAGAAACCGGCAACGGCAACGGTGTAGGGCAGAACCGTGCAAGCGGCGCCGCTGATGCCGATGATCAGGAAAAGAAGGGCAAACCACGGCGGCGACGGCGGCATGATGCCGACGGCGGAGAATGTCAGCCCGAAAATCATGGCGAACAAGGCCGACGGCAATCGGATTCCGGCACGACTGATCCATCGGCCCAGCAGCGCGAACCCTATGCCGCTGCCGGCCAGGAACGCGGTGAAAAGCGATGCGACCGTCGCCGGGCTCCAGCCGAACTCAGACGTCAGGCCGAGAGACAGGATACCGAAGGCATAGACCATGATCGTCCCGCTGCCGAATGCGGAAGCGGCGGCGCCAGCGGCCACCGTCCACCACGGGCTGATCGGTTTGTTGAGCATCGCCATCTTCCTGAATGACCTTCGGCACGGCGGTCCGGCGCCCTGGCTGAGCTGGGTCAGCCAGGGCGCCGAAGCCGCCGGTCCTGCCTTTATTACCTAGAAGCGCGTGCCCAAGGTCAGTCCATATTGGCGCGGCCGGTTGAAGTTGGCCTCATGGAAACCGATGGAATAATTGGAATCGCCGCTTTCGATGATCCGCTGGTTGGTCAGATTGTCGACAAAGGCCGTCAGGCTCCATTTACCCTCGTCGAACCAGTAGCCGATCGAGGCATTCGCGATCGCATAGGCTTTCTGGTACAGATATTTGGAGTTGATCGCATCATTCTGCACATGGCTCGAATACATGACGTCAGCGTTGAAGCGCAATTCGCCCAGTTCCGACACCGG
>DATFDS010000057.1:0-25764 GCA_035251955.1 Sphingobium sp.
GGCTATTGTTTCCTGAACGATTCAGTAGCATGATGATCGCTGGCCCGGCCTCCCGCGCGAAAGCGGCGGGTTGGGCCTCTACAGAAAAAACTCATATGGTCGCGCCATAAGTAAAGAATATCGATGCCGGATGGCATTGGCGAAGACTGTTGAGGAGGGAGCCAAACCGCTCCGGCACCGTCTTCGCTGAATTTTCATCCTGCCATCGACTGGAGAGGATGGCTGAACACCATAGCTGATCGGGTCCATGACCCGGAAGGTGGTTTCAGTGTATCTGCAGACTCAGATCGTGCGCGCCAAATCCGAAGCTCTTCCGCCCATCCATGGGTCGAAGAGCGAAATTCGCTGGCGCCTCTATGTCGAACTTCTCCTGCTCGACTGTATTTGCATCACGGCGCTGCTGGTCCTGACGGAAGGTCTGTTTCAGGAAAGCTGGTTCAGCCGCGATGCGATCAACCTGGTCGCGATGATCGTGCCGATCTATGTCGGCGCGGCCGTCAACAGCAACGCCTATTCCTTGCGCGCATTGACGCAGCCATTGCAGGCGGCCGTCAAGGCGGCGCTCAACATTGCCTTCACCATGCTCGCCGTGCAGTGCGTGCTCTATTTCGCCCATGTCAGCGATGCCTTTGCCCGCCTGCCCTTCGCCGTCGGCATCTTGTGCAGCGCGATACTGCTTCCCGCGCTGCGCAAACCTTTCGGCCAACATGCCCTCACCCGCGCGCAGGGCACGCTGACCAACGAGCTGATCATCAGCGATGGGGTGCCCGGCGACCGCATGCCGCGGACCGACATCCTCGACGCCGAGTTGCACAAGCTGCGCCCCGACCTCAGCGATCCCTATATGCTCAACCGCCTCGGCCGCTGGCTGCGCACCTTCGACCGCGTCGTCGTCGCCTGCCCGGCCGAGCGCCGTTCGGCCTGGACGATCGTGCTGCAGGGCGCGGCGGTCCAGGGCGAAATCATGCTGATGGACGACAGCAATGCCGGTGCCATCGGCATCGGCCGCTGCTTCGACCATGACACCCATATCGTGTCCAAGGGCCCGCTCAACATGGCGAACCGGCTGCAGAAGCGGCTGTTCGACCTGGCGCTGACCGTGCCGGCGCTGCTGCTGCTGAGCCCGCTGCTCATCCTGACGGCGATCGCGATCAAGCTGGAGAGCCCCGGCCCTGTCCTGTTCTTCCAGGATCGGGTGGGCCTGGGCAACCGATTGTTCAAGATCGCCAAGTTCCGCAGCATGCGGGCCGAATCATCCGACCTGGGCGGCGCCCGCTCGGCCAGCCGATCGGACGACCGCATCACCCGTGTCGGCCGCTTCATCCGCCGGACCAGCATCGATGAGCTGCCGCAGCTGTTCAATGTGGTGATGGGCGACATGAGCATCGTCGGCCCGCGCCCGCATGCGCTGGCGTCCACCGCCGACCGCAAACTGTTCTGGGAAGTCAGCCAGAATTATTGGCGCCGCCATGCGCTCAAGCCGGGGATGACGGGCCTTGCGCAGGTGCGGGGCTTTCGCGGCGCGACGGAAAAGGTCGAGGATCTGGAAAATCGACTGATGGCGGATCTGGAATATCTGCGCGACTGGTCGCTGCTGCACGAGATCATGATCATCCTCAAGACCTTCAAGGTCCTGATCCATAAAAATGCCTATTGAGGCACCTATTCGCCCTTGTCCGTGGCCCTCGCCCGGCCGATCGAGGCCAATATCTGCGCGCCGGCTTTCCGCATTCTGCCGACGAAGCCCGTCGCGGCAGGCGAAGGCCGCAAGCCCGGCTGGTCATCGGCAAGGACCGGCAGCCGGGCGGGAGAGAAGAGGTCGGGCGCCTGCTCATAAGCCCGCCGCGCAATCGCCAACGGGTCGTCGCCATCTTCGGCGCGGCGGTAGGTCCAGGCCTGACGCCAGTCGACGCCAAGCCTCTGCCCGTTGGCGAAGATGCAGATCAGATCATCCCCATGGGGCATGACCGACATCATGGCGTTAGCGCCCATCTTCCCTTCGACCCATGTCTCGCGGTTCATCCCTGATCGCTCCTGCGCGCGACTGTGGACATGGGAGGACTTTGATGTCCAGTCAATCCGCGCGACATCCGTTGATCGGCACAGCCCATCCGCCGGTCCCGCGCACCGGCTGGTTCCTCTGATCCTGGATTATCTAGAGCATCGTGCGCAAAAGTGGGAACCGGTTTTGCGCTAAAACGATGCGACAACAAAAACTTGGAGCGCGCGACCTGCGTCCGATTTAACGCAGCGCGCTCTGGCGCTGTATCAAGACCTTGCGGGCCAGGCATCGGCGCGTGGCGAAGGCTGGCGCAACATTGCTTTCCCTTCCTGTGCGGACGGGAAGCAGGCGCGCGGTGGTCAGAAAAGCTGCGCGAGGGCGAACAGCGTGGCGGCCACGCCGCCGATCAGCGCGACGATGCCGGCCGTGCGGGACAGGGCCTGGATGAAGCGTTCGCCACCCGACAGCGGATCGGAAAAATCCTTCCAGTCCGCAACGGCTGAGCGGCCGTCGAGCCGCACTTCCATCGCCTGATGGATCGCGCCCACCAACCCGCCGGCGTCGAAGCCGGGCGCATGATCCTGAGAGGGCGAACCGCCCGCAATCTTTACCTGTTTCATGCCGCAGCCCCGTGAAAAAGCCTTTGCCTCTGCTAGGCCGGGGCTGGTTGAAAAAGCCTTAACGGGCGGGAAAAATCCGTTGAATTCCCTCGCTATAGCCGCTTTCTCGGCTGCCCCGCCGCAGCGAGCAGCGCCAGGATGACGAAGGGCAGGAACAGGGGCAGCCAGAAGATGGCGATCAGCCGGTCGGTCCAGTGCAGCGGCACCACCGCCGCCGAGCGTGTCTGCCTTGGCCAGAGATGGTAAAGTCCGACCGCCCAAAGCGCCGCAAGCGCCAAAAGAAGGATGATCACAGGCTGTTTCCGATCCTGATGTCCTGCTGCGGATGAACCGGCAGCAGCGACTGGGCGACGTCCCAGGCGATCAGCGTCTGGAAACCGGTCATGATATGATAGAGGGACGAGGCAGGCACCGCTTCCTCTACCCATTCGCCTTCGGGTGTGATGCGGTCGTGCCATAGGCCCGGCGTCCCGACATCCAGAAACGCGCGGACACATTCGAAACTGTCGATCGCGTCCTGCTCGCACCGGCGTGCGACGGCCGTTCGCAGCCGCTCGGTCTGGGCCCATAGGCGGGACGAAGCATCGATCACCTTGCCATCCGGGTCCACGGAGAAGAGCGCGCGGCCGTCGCAAATGCCCCATTGCCGGCCGAACCGATAGAGCCGGTCGCTGGCGAAGCGGGTGTCGGTGCCCAGCAGCCGGTCGGCCTCGCTCAGCAGGAACGCCCATTCGAACTGGTGGCCGGGCTCGCGGACGCGGCCGCTCTCGTCCGGCATCGGCCGCCATCGATCGTCGAAATATTCAGCCACCGCGCCGGTCCGACCATCGATCATGCAGTCAAGCGCCAGCGGCACGAGGCCGCAGGCCACACGATTCATCAGCGATCCGGGCGACAGTTCGGTCCAGGCCAGCAGCGCTTCGAGCATATGCATATGCGGGTTGGCGCGCAGCCCCGGCCTGCCGTCCGTCTCCGCAAAGCCGCCATCGGCATGGGCATGGCGTTCGATCAGCCGCGTCAGCAGCCGCGTCGCGCGGTCCTCATGGCCCGGTTCGTCAGGAAAGGCGCGCTGGGCGGCCGCCAGGGCAAAAAGAACGAACGCCTGGTCGTAGAGGTCGGCTGCATCGTCGATCGCAGACCCGTCGCGCGCAACGGTTCCACGATACAGGCCGTCCTCCCGGCGATAGGCCTCCAGAAAAGCGAGGCCGGCGCGCATCGCGCCACGCCAGTCGCCATTCCAACCCATCGCTCCAGCCTGCCCGAAGACGTAGATCTGGCGCGCCTGCACGCGCACCCGCTTGGGCAGGTCGACCGGGCGCCCGTCCAGGTCGAGCCGATCATGGAATCCTCCAGCGTCACGATCATGCCCCGCCTCGCGCCACAAGGGCAGCGCATGATCGAACAACCAGCCTTCGGCCCATAGAGCGGCGAACTTCAATCCCTGCGTCGCTTGCCTCATGACGGCTGCACTCCGCCGAGTTGGGCGGTGGCAAGGCCGGGCATGGCCACTGGCCCGCGGCGCGCGGGAACGGCCGGGCGCGGGCCGCCATCCACCGGCAGGCCGGTCAGCGCGGCGAAATCCTCCAGGAACAGCTGCGCGACCCGTTCGGGCACATAATCCCGGCTCTTGACCTTGGACGCCTCGGCAAAATGGTGGCGGAGCCCTTCGTCCAGAATCAGCCGTTCCAGCGCTTCCGCCAGCGGTTTGCCGGTAGGATCGCGATGGTCGAAGCTCAGGCCATGCACGCCAGGCGTGATCGCATCCTCGAAACAGCCCAGGTCCGACACGATCGGCGCGCAGCCGCAGGCCATGGCCTCGAGCGGCGCGACGGGAAAGGCTTCGCCCAGTTCCGCGACCGACGGATAGACGAAGATCGCCGAGCGGCGGAAATGGTCGGCCAGTCGATGCTCGTCGAACACCGGGCCGGTGAAGTCGACCGCGGCGCCCGATTGCTGCGCCAGGTCCTTCAACTCTGTCAGGAATGCCTCGCCATCGCCACCCTGCGTTTCCAGATGCGGCCCGACGACCACCAGCCGCCAGTCGGGATGCCGCGTCGACAGCAGGGCGAACGCCTTGATCAACAGCTGCACGCCCTTTTCCCGCGCGATGCGCCCGACAAAGACGATCTGCTTCGCCTTCTCCGATTGCAGCGGCGCCTTTGCCTCCTCCGCAAAGAGGCTGGTCAGCGTGTTGGGAATGGCCTTGACCAGATGGGCGACCGAGGGCGTCTGCGCGATCACCGCGCGTGCAATATGGCTGGAGCAGCATTGCAGCCGATCGACCCGGCTGTAGAGCCCCATCTGGCCCTTGGGATAGCGGGCGACATCGACATAGATCTTGCCGGCCTTGCGACGCGGGATGATGACCGGTGCGGATACGCTGTTGGTAATCGTCACATCCGCCCTGGGCAGCACCTTGCGGATGCGCCAGGCATAGAGAATGTCGGCGATACGGAAGACGAGCTTATTACCTGGCATGTCCCGCGACTTGACCCGCACATGGCACACGCCGTCGATGATCTCCTCCGGCGGGAAATCCCGATATTCGCGGGAAATCATGGTCACATCATGCCCGCGCCGCGCAAACTCTTCGCACAGGGCGTAGAATATCTTCTCGCACGCGCCGCCAAGCACGGGCGGCAAAGGCAGAAAGGGACCGACGATGCAGTTGATGCGCACGACATTAGTCCTTCCGTAAGGGGATCATGGCGGCCGGGCGGCCGTCGCTGCGCGGCCGCCAGACACGGGGCCGCACCGCCACCGCCGGATTGCCGCGATAGATCGTCCAGGGATCAAGCGCGGCAAAAGCACAGCCGCGCGCGCCCAGCACGGCGCCGTCGTCCACCTGCACGCCGGGGCCGACAAAGGCTTCGGCGGCGATCCATACATCCGCGCCGATGGTGATCGGCCGGGCGATCAGCTGAAAATCCGGGTCTGCCACGTCATGCGATCCGGCGCACAGATGCGCGCGTTGCGAGATGATGGTGCGCGGCCCGATGCTGATCATCGCCATGCAGTAACAATTGACGCCCGGCCCGATCGTCGCATGGGCGCCCAGCCGCAGGTGGCGGGGATACCAGATATCGACGTCGGCCGCGATCGCCGCGCCCTGTTCCACCTGCGCGCCAAAGGCCTTTAGCAGCAGGATGCGCCAGGGGCTGAACATGGGCGGCGTCCAGCGCGCCAGCAACGTCCAGCAGAGCTGCCAGGCCAGGCGTTCCAACCGGTTCGCCAGCGAGAAGCTGGGACCGCCGGTCAGCGGCGTCGTGTCCCGCGCATCCAGGATCTTCGAGCGATCAGGCGCGGCGAGCGGCGTGAGATTTTCGCGTAGAACTTTAGCCATGGGCCAGTTTTCTCCGACCCTGGAAACCCGCCAGAGGCGCGAGGCCCAGGCGGATGCCGAAAGTCAAAATGGTGTAGACGACGATGGCCTGGATGTAGGCCCGGCTTGCGCTCTCCACGAGGCTGCGGAAGGATTCATAGACCAGCCCGCGCGCGACGATTTCATAGAGCAGGACGAAGGAAATGGCGGAAACCAGCAGCCGCCCGTCATGCATCAGCGAATAGCTGTCGAACTCGATGAACATCAGGATGCAGATGACGAACACAGCGAGCGGCCAGAAGATGCTCAAGACGTCGATCGTGTTGGTGATCGAGGAGCCGGTGCGATAGCCGCCCAGATCCTGGTTGAAGGCAAGGTTGGCATAGACGTCGCCGGTCGAAAAGTCGCGATTCGCCTTGTCGACCGACAGTCCCAGCGCCTTGATGATCGGCGTCGGCAAGATGCTGACGATGCCTTCATAGGAATCGCGCCGGATCTGCGACTGCTGGAAATCGGACAGGCGCAGAGACGCCGCCATCGTCAGGTCGGTATATTTGGTATAGGTCAGCCGCTGGAAGAATTCGCTTTCCAGATAGATTTCCGAGATGCCGGAAAAGCCCGACTCCATCGTCATGCTCGCTTCGTCGCGGCGCATCGCTTCCAGCCGCGCCTTGTCGCCAAAGGCGCGCACCGTCTCCATCGCGATTTCCGCCGGCGTCGCCTGCCCGCGCAGCAATCGCCCGGCCTGCATGGCGGTCGCCAGATCCTGCGCCACGCTGGCGACCGGCAGCGCGAGCAGCGCGCCGATGGCGACCATGATCTTGGCCCGGCGGGAGAAACGCACCCGCCCCATCGCCGCCATCATCAGGATCGACAGCAGCACGGTGAAGATGCAGACCGCGAAGATGACGCGCGCATTGAAGAACAGCGCCGTCACCAGCACCAGCACGAAATAGCCGGCGAGCATGGGGATGGTCGCGGGCGGATCGACAATGTCGCGGTCGAAGAAATAGCGCCGCAGCGGGATGAAGAAGGGCGCGACGATGAAGGGCACCAGCGCCTGCAGAAACTTGCCGCCGACATTGCCGAACTCGACCGCATCGCCGAACATGATGCGCGAAATCCAGGTAGCGCCGATGCCGAGCAGCCCCAGCGCCCAGAACTCCATCGGCCGTGGCACGCGAAAGATCCAGATCGGCTTCAGCATCCGCCGGGCGAGCCAGCGCGAGGGCGCCTGCAGGGCCGGCGCGTTGGCATAGACGATGTGCGCAGCCAGGATCACCGCCTGGAATGCGATAGTTGCTTCGAAGACTTCGCGCGGGACCAGCAGATTATAGATCAGTGGCCGCCAGCTCATCGTCTGAGCAACCAGCGGCAACGCATAGGTGGTGACGGCAAAACCCATCACCGCCATGCTGGAGATTGGGAAACGGTCGATCGTCTTGCGCCGGAGACAATGAATGGTCGTCGCCACTCCGGCCACGGCACAGAGGATCGAACAATAGATATTGACCACCGACGGATCGATGATGATTTGCGCCAGGACCAGCACCGTTGCGCCGATCGCGCAGATCAGCAGCATCCGCAGGCTGGGCCGCGAGACGTCGATCGTCCTCATGTCGCTGCGCCTTTAGGAAAAAGCGGTGCCGAATGGATCGGGCGGCTCATGCGCGCTGTCCTGCTTTTCAGTTGATCGCGGCGTCGGGGATCGCGTCCGCCGGCTTGGGCAGATCGCGCACGCACAGCGCCGCCAATTCCGCTTGCACCGCGCCCATGATCGCGACCTTGGACCAGCGCTCGCGCGCCCGCTGCCGCGCCACCTCGCCCAGGCCCGACCGCATCGCGGGCGAGTCCAGCACTGTCGTGATCGCGGCCGAAAAAGCCTCGGCATCGCCGGGCGGCGTCGCCAGGCCGCAGCCTTCGATCTCCCACGCCAGGCCCGTATCCGCCTTTGCCGTCGCGATGACGGGGCGGCCCGAGGCGAGCATGTTGGTGAGCTTGGAGGGCAGCACAAGATCGGCGGCATCCTCGATCTGCGGCAGCAGATGCACCGATGCCAGCGAGAGGAGCGCGCCCAGTTGTTCGCGCGGCTGAAGGCCCTTGAGCAGCACATTGGGCAGGTCGCGCGTCGCTTCGGCCAGATGGATCATCTCCGGCCCGTCGCCGCAGATGACGAAACGGACATCGTCCCGCGCCTTCAGCCTGCGCGCCGCATCGACGACGATGCCGATGCCCTGCTTGCGGCTGACATTGCCGGAATAGAGCGCGACATGCTTGCCATCGAGATCCCAGGCGGCGCGATAGCTGCCATCATTGGGGTTGCTTTCGGCCAGGCTCATGTCGGCCCAGTTGCGCACCTCCAGCACCTGCACGGTGGCGGGCAGCAATTGCGCGAGCTTGGCGCACATTTGCGGCGAAATGCTGCTGTAGCGGTCGAAGCCGCAAAAGGCCCGGCGCTGGAAGGCGAGCGCCAGCCGCGCGGTGCGGCTGTCCTGCGCTACAAGCCCGGTGGCAAAGGCGGCCTCGACCTCGAAATCCTGCACATGCACCCAGGTCCGCGCGCCGCAAAGCCAGCCCGCCAGCCGCGCCAGCGGTGCCGACATCAGCGACGGCGCGATGGCGATCACGACATCCGGCCGCCGGAACAGGACGTTCAGCAGGACGGGTATGAAGGCGCTGAAGACGAAGCTCAAATGGTGGAGGATGCGCCGAAGCCCGGTCGGGTTTTCGGGCACATAAAGGGGGCAGCGCGTGACGGTGACGCCCTCCTCGACCGCATGACGATAGAGAAAGCGGCTATAGCCCCTGGCCACCTGCCAATAAGGATAATAGGGCGTCGCAGATACCACGGAGACGCGCGTCCCCGACTGCGCCAGGAACGTCGCCATGTCGCGCGTATAGGGGCCTATCCCGATAGGTTCTGGCGCATAATTGAGCCCGACGATCAGCACATTCATGGGTAACCCCAATATTGAACCGGTGCCAATCCTCTCCTGATCTTATGTCATTCACGCTGACGCGTGTGTTTGTTCAATCGGAGCGACCCAATATTGTGATGTTCTGATTCTTCTTGGCTTCAACAAGAACGGTGACTTTTCGACACTCTTGCTGACACATTGCAACCAGGCATGCGCCTGCCGTTTGCCGCAGCGCGGCATCGTGGAACGGAACGAACGTCAATTATCTCTTTGGCGCAGTAAAGTTATTGCCTTTACTTGTTATTGCGACCTTCCAGCAACCACCACCGGCATTCTTGCTAGAGCTTCTGGAGAAGCAGACTTTCTTTGATTCGCAAGCACAAGTCAACGGCTATTTTAACCTTGGATATAGATGATTAATGGAGGCGAATCGCCTTAAATTCCAAGCGGACGGCGGGGTCATTGGCCTCATTTCGATGAGAAGGACAGCCGCGTTTACCCTGTTCTTCTTGCTTGGGAGCGTCCGTCCAATAAAATTTTAAGCAATTGAAAAATCACTACTAATATGTCGATGGATAGAGTCTTTGCCGTGCCGAATTGGTCCAATCGCATCAGCGGGACTTTACCGGCCGTTAGGAAGGATGCTATCGCTGCGATGCAGCATACATGACTGCGGCAGCGCAAAATTGAGCAGCAATTCAGCATGAAAGGCACCGCCGAGTGCATATTCTTCATGTTATCGCATCTGCTGATTTGAAGGACGGAGGCCCGATCGAACATGCGGTGCGCACCGGCCGTGCGCTTGCGCTGCGCGGTCATCGCCAGGACCTTCTGACTTTCGATCATCCCGCCGCGCTCTGCGCCGAGGAGCTGGACGCGCGCGTCTTCGCCTTTGCCGGCCGGCCGCGCTCCGGATGGCTCGGCAAGTTCGCCAGCGCCGCCCTGGATATACCCCGTGCGCTGAGCTGGATGCGCAAGCATCTGACAGATTATGACATGGTGGTGGTGTCGGGGCTGTGGAACGTCGCGACGCTGGCCGCGCGCCTTGGCCTGCCGGGCGGGAGGACGCCCTATATCCTCTTCACCCACGGCATGCTGGACCCCTATTTCAAGCGCGCCAACCCGCTGAAATCCCTCATCAAACAGCTGCTCTGGCTGGTGAATGAACGGGTCCTGGTCCGCCGCGCCGACCGCGTGCTTTTCACCTGCGAGGAGGAACGCCGACTCGCCCGACAAAGCTATCGCCCCTATGCGGCGCACGAGCGGGTCGTGGCGTTCGGCACCGCCGACGCCCCCCCGCCCTCCGAAGCGCAGACGGCCGCCTTTGCGGCGCATGTGCCCGATCTTGGCGGCCGCCCCTTCCTGCTGTTCCTGAGCCGCATCCATGAGAAGAAGGGCGTCGACCTTCTCATTCGCGGCTACGCGGCCTTGCTGCGCGCCGAGTCGGATACCGGATTCGACCTGGTCATCGCCGGCCCGGACAGCAACGGCCTGCGCGGACGGATGGAAGCGCTGGCAGGGCATGAAGGCGTCGAAAGGCGCATCCACTGGCCGGGCATGCTGAAAGGCGACGCCAAATGGGGCGCCTTCCGCCGCTGCGACGCCTTCATCCTGCCGTCGCATCAGGAAAATTTCGGCATCGTCGTCGCCGAAGCGATGGCCTGTTCCCGCCCGGTCCTGATCAGCGACAAGGTCAATATCTGGCGCGAAGTGGCGGATGATGGCGCGGGAATCGTTGAAACCGACTCGGTGGAAGGCGTGGAGGCCCTGTTGCGACGCTGGACATCGATGAGCGATGACCAGCGCAGCGCGATGGAAACCGCGGCGCGGACAGCGTTTCTGCGCCGCTACGATATGGACAGTGCAGTAGAAGATCTCGAACGCATCATGCTCGAGACGATCCGGGAGAGAGACGTTCCTACCGATAAAATCAAAATGGAAGTGGTCGCACATTAACGTCCAACAAGGACGACACCAGCTTAGCCTTCCTTATGTGATTTTGAGGTTACGACATGGCTAAAAAGACCGCTCTCATATCGGGCATTACCGGGCAGGACGGCGCCTATCTCGCGCGCTTCCTGCTCGACAAGGGGTATCATGTTCACGGGATCAAGCGCCGATCCTCTTCCTTCAACACCGGCCGTATCGAGGACATCTACCAGGACCCGCACGAACCCGACCGCAACTTCTTCCTCCATTATGGCGATCTGACCGACGGGTCGAACCTCATTCGCCTGGTCGAACATTGCCAGCCGGACGAAATCTACAATCTGGCCGCGCAGAGCCATGTGCAGGTGAGTTTCGATGCGCCGGAATATACCGGCAATGCCGATGGCCTGGGTACGCTGCGCTTCCTGGAGGCGATCCGCATCCTCAAGATGGAGAAGGCGACCCGCTTCTACCAGGCGTCGACGTCGGAGTTGTACGGGCTCGTCCAGGAAGTGCCGCAGCGCGAGACGACCCCCTTCTATCCCCGCTCCCCCTATGCGGTGGCGAAGCTCTATGCCTATTGGATCGTCGTCAATTATCGCGAAGCCTATGGCATGCACGCGTCGAACGGCATCCTGTTCAACCATGAAAGCCCGCTGCGCGGCGAAACCTTCGTCACGCGCAAGATCACGCGCGCGGCGGCGGCGATCTCGCTCGGGCGCCAGTCGAAACTCTATCTCGGCAATCTCGACGCCAAGCGCGACTGGGGTCATGCGCGCGAATATGTGCGCGGCATGTGGCTGATCCTGCAACAGCAGGAGCCGGACGACTTTGTCCTCGCGACCGGCGAGACGACGACGGTGCGCGATTTCGTTTCCTGGGCCTTTGCCGAGGTCGGCGTCACGATCGAATGGACCGGCCGGGGCGTCGAGGAAAGGGGCCTGTGCGCACGGACCGGCAAATGCCTGGTCGAAATCGACCCGCGCTATTTCCGCCCGACCGAAGTCGACCTGCTGATCGGCGATCCGACCAAGGCGCGCACGAAGCTCGGCTGGTCGCATGAGGTTTCGGTGCGTGACCTGGTGGCGGACATGATGCGCGAGGATCTGAAGGTCATGCGCTATGAGAAGATCCAGAAGGACGCCTGATGAGCTTCCCCTTGCAGAACAAGCGGATATGGGTTGCCGGCCATCGCGGCATGGTCGGCAGTGCGATCGTGCGACGGCTGGCGAGCGAGCATTGCGAGATACTGACCGCGGGCCGGGACGAGCTGGACCTTCTGGACCAGGCCGCGACCCGCGCCTGGCTTCAGGACCGCAAGCCCGACGCGGTGATCATCGCGGCAGCCAAGGTCGGCGGCATCCTTGCCAATGCGCGCTTTCCGGCGGACTTTCTCTACGACAACCTCGTCATCGAGACGAACATCATCGAAGGCAGCTTCCGCGCCGGCGTATCCAAACTGCTGTTCCTCGGTTCCTCCTGCATCTTCCCCAAATTCGCGCCCCAGCCGATCGAGGAGGAAGCGCTGCTGACGGGGCCGCTGGAGGCGACCAATGAATGGTATGCCATCGCCAAGATCGCGGGCATCAAGCTGTGCCAGGCCTATCGCCAGCAACATGGCGCCGATTTCATCGCGGGCATGCCGACCAACCTCTACGGGCCGAATGACAATTTCGACCTGGAATCGAGTCATGTGCTGCCGGCGCTGATCCGCAAGTTCGACGATGCCAAACGGTCGGGCGCGGCCAGCGTGACCCTGTGGGGCACCGGCGCGCCGCGGCGGGAGTTCCTGCATGTCGACGATTGCGCCGATGCCTGCGTCTTCCTGCTCCAATCCTATTCCGGCGATCAGTTCGTCAATATCGGCTTAGGATCGGACGTGACGATAGCGGAACTGGCGGCGCTGATCGCCGAGGTGACGGGCTTTGCCGGATCGATCGATTACGACACGTCCCGGCCCGATGGCACGCCGCGCAAGCTCATGTCGTCGGCGCGCCTCAACGGCATGGGATGGGCGCCGAAAATCGGCCTGCGCGAAGGCATAGAGCGCACCTACCGCTGGTATCTGGAGAATGTCACCAGCCCGAACGCGTGAAACAGACCTGAACAAGAGACATGTCAATGATCGCACGCCTTTCCAATATGGTCGAACGGGGCATTTGGGGCGTCCACATCGGACGTTATGACTTCGCCCTCAATGCGTCCTGGGTTGTGGCCGTCCCCGACCATTATTCGATAAAATTTTCGCGCATCTACAGACTGGGGCGATGGCTGTTCGTCATCAGCACTCTCGACCGCCACGGGTAAATTGAAGGCGGGGCATCGCCATCATCGGATGCAGGCACAAAGGTGTTTGAAGATATGCAGCACTATCGATCAGGACTTGGCAGCCGATATGGCGCCGTCCGAATGACAGCATTTTTCCTCGCCACGCTGCTGACCGCGCAGGCGGCCCAGGCCGCGAATGCGCCGGTGACAGCGGCGACCGTCCTGCCTGATGCCACGCCGGGCCAGACGGTGATCGGCGCGGGCGACCTGATCGACGTCCAGGTCTATGATGTCGAGCAGCTGAGTGTCGAGGGCATCCGGGTCGACCCGGCGGGGCATTTTTCCTATCCGCTGCTCGGGACGATCGAGGCCGGGGGCAAGTCCCCTCATATGCTGTCGACCGAGATGGCGGACGGGCTGCGCCGCTATCTCGTCAACCCGCGCGTGACGGTGTTCGTCAAGGAATCGGCGCTCAATACCGTCACCGTCCTTGGGTCCGTCACCGAAGCGGGCAAGTTCAAGCTGGTCGGGCCGACGACCCTGATGGACGCCATCGCGCTCGCCAAGGGCTTCACCCGCATCGCCGACCAGAAGCAGGTGACGATCCTGCGCACGGTGGGTGGCCAGCAGTCGGGCGCATTGTTCGACATGCGCAAGATAAGGCGCGGCGAGATGGCGGACCCGCTGCTTTTGGGCGGCGACAAGGTCGTGGTGGGCATCAACCATCTCGAGGCCGCCTGGCGCGACGCGCTGCTGGCCGCGCCGCTGCTGGGGATCTTCGCGCAGCTCAACAGCAACTGACCGGATCGACTTTTTGCAAAGCTCCATGCCGGAGCGACAAGGAACAGGTTTATGGCGACGATTGCCCCCTCCCAATTGGCCGAGCGCCCCCGGCGCGAACCGAGCAGCAGCGAAGGCATGGACATCGACTTCGCGGCGATCTGGAGCGTGCTGCGGCGCAACGTCTATCTGATCGGCGGGGTCGTCGGAATCGCGCTGCTGATCGGCCTCGTCATCCTCCTGCGCGCCGAGCGGCTCTATCGCGCGACCGCGACGGTGCAGATCGAGGAGCAGTCGGCCAAGGTGCTGAGCAGCGACGACGGACGCCCCGCCAACGGGTCGCAGGAGGCCGAGCGTTTTCTGCAAACCCAGCTCAGCCTCCTGAACAGCCGCGCCATGGCCGAACTGGTCGCCAAGAAGCTCAGCCTCGCCTCGCGCCTCCAGCCCGGCCCCGACGGCCGCGTCCTTTCGCCCGAGGAGCGTCAGGAAGCGGCCATCGCCAAGCTGCAGTCGTCGATGAGCCTGACCCTGCCGCGCGACTCCCGCGTGGCGCAGATCACCATCACCGATGGCGACCCGCGCTTCGTCGCCGATGCCGCCAACGCCTATGCCGAAGAGTTCATCCAATATAATCTCGGCCGGCGCTTCGGTGAGACCAGCTATGCGCGCACCTTCCTGGAAAATGAGCTGGGCAAGGCAAAGAAGCGCCTGGAAACATCGGAAGTCGCGGTGGTCGACTATGCCCGCCGCACCCGGCTGATCGACGCGGCCGGCGGCAAGGGCACGGAGGACGGCGTGCGCATGCTGACCTCCTCCAACCTCATGGACATCAACGCCGCGCTGGGCCGCGCCAAGGTCGCGCGGATCGAGGCGGAGCGGCGCTGGCGCCAGGCGCAGGCCACCCCCGCGCTCGACATGCCGGAGGTGATGACCAATCCGGCGGTGCAGCAGCTGCTGGAAAAGCGCGCGATCAGCGCCGCCGACTACAGCAAGGATCGCGAGAAGTTCGAACCAGACTATCCCGGCATGCGCGACCGCGCGACCGAACTGGCGGCGCTCAACAATGAGGTGCAGAAGATCGCCCAGACCATCCGCGGCGGCCTGCGCAACAATTATGAGATCGCGCTGACCCAGGAAAATGCGCTGACCGGCCAGCTGGAAGCGCTGAAAAGCCGGACGGTCGAGGAACAGGGCAAGAGCATCGGCTACAACATCCTGCGGCGCGAGGTCGACACCAACCGGCTGATGTATGACGGGCTGCTGCAGCGCTTCAAGGAAGTGAGCGCGGCGGCCGGCGTGACCGCGAACAACATCTCGATCGTCGATCGGGCGGAAGTGCCGGGCCGCCCCTTCACCCCGCGCGTGACCATGACCCTGCTCTCCAGCCTGGCGTCCGGCTTTGCGCTGGCGCTGGTGCTGGTGGGCATCCGCGCGCGGCTGGACGATATCATCCGCTCGCCCGAAGATGTGGTGAGCGCGCTCGACCTGCCGGTACTGGCCGCCATCCCCTCGCGCCCGTCGGGCCTGTCCATGGCGGAGGTGATCGAGGGATCGTCGCTGTCGGAGGCTTTCTGGTCGTTGCGGCTGGCGGTCGAACGCGCTTCACCGGGCGGCGTGCCGCGCTCGCTGCTGTTCACCAGCAGCCGCTCGTCGGAGGGCAAATCGACCTGCGCCTATGCGGTCGCGGTCAATTTCGCGCGCACCGGACGCCGTGTGCTGTTCATCGACGGTGACCTGCGCCGGCCGACCATCCATCGCGCCATCGCCCTGCCCAATGACAAGGGGCTGGCGAATATCCTGGCCGGCGAAACGACGCTGCGCGAAGCGATCCGCTATGGCGTCGTCGACCGGCTGGATGTCGTCACGGCGGGCCAGCCCACGCGCAACCCCGCCGAACTGCTGGCCGAACCGGTGCTGGCATCGGTGATCTCGGCGGCCGAGCAGAGCTATGATCTGGTGATCGTCGACAGCGCGCCCGTACTGCTGCTGGCGGACGCGATCGCGCTGGCATCGGCGGCCAAGGCGACGATCTTCGTGGTCGAAGCCAATGGAGCCAAGGCGCGCGAGGCGCGGGCGGCGATCCGGCGGCTGGATGAGAGCGGCGTGACGCTGTGCGGCGCCGTACTCACCAAATATGACCGCGAACTGCCCCAATATCGCTATTGAGGAGCGGCGGTCATGCCTCAGAATCCGTTTGGAAATGCGCCGTTCGGCGCATCTCGGCACCAGCCCTCTCCCCCACCCGGCCACCCAACGGCAGTATCTTATGGGTGGCCGGGTGGGGGAGAGGGCCGGTGCGGCCTCGAAATACGCTCTTCCGCGCATTTCCAAACAATCTCTCAGATCTTTCCGGATGCATGGGCGGGGCGGCGGCGATCCGCACGCCCCGGCGCCTCACTGGCAGGCCTGGATCGCCGCCGGGTCGCTGCCCGCCGCCTTCAGGCACGCCTGCTTGCGGATATCCTCGCTGGTTTCGGCAATCTGCCCGGTTCCTTCCTCTTCGGAAGCGGTCGTGGCCGTGCCGACGCCCAGCTTGTTGAAGATCGCCTGGCGCAGCGCCACGCTTTCCTTGCGGTAGAAGGCATCGTCGATCCAGCCATTGGCGCGCGCGTTGCACAGGTGCCAGGACATCTGGCCGACGACCTCGCCCAGATTGTCCCCGGCCGCCGCTTGCAACTTGCCCTTGACGGCTTCGGAGGCGGCCTTGCCTTCCTCGTCCGGGATGGCCGCAGCCGATGGCGACGGTCCGCACACGCTGGCAAGCGCTTGCCGTTCCTCCCCGGAATTACCGCAAGAAGCCACGAACAAACCCAGTATCACCACCGCCGGATATCGAAACTGCATAAGACCTCCTCAACCTTGATAGAGAATCGAAAAATACAATTTACAAGACATAGATCATATATAATATTATGATAATTAAAATACTGCATTTTACTTCCACATAACAGATAAATATTCATTAGGATGGGTTGCCGATTATCATTAGTTGATATTTCGGGATCAAAAGTGAAGAAATATCGGGAATTGATGCTGCACTTCAGGAGCAACCGGATGGGTGCCGCCATCTGGCGCGCCACCTTGCGCGCGAGCGTCATCCTGGTGACGGCGTGCGGCGGATCTTCCTCGAACACCGCCGCTGACCCGAGCCCATCCGGCCCGATCGGCACCGGCGCCAGCCCGTCATCCTCCACCGCACCGATCATCTTCAACGCGCCGGAGTCGGCGCACGCGGGCGACATCATCTATCTGCAGGGCGAGAATTTCGGCACGAACCCGGCGGTGGTGCTGCAGGCGTCGGGGTCAAGCGCGGAACGCCGGCTGCGCATCGTCAACCAGGTCGGGGACTGGCTGGCGGCGGAGATCCCTTCGGATGCCGGCCCCGCCCTCGCCGTCCGCGTCATGAGCGGCACGCTGTCGAGCGCGACGGTGGCACTGAACGCGGCGGTCGTCCATCATTTCGACAGCACCGCCACCGCGCCGGGCGGCATGTTCCGCATCTTCGGCCGCAATCTCTTAACTGCCGCCAGCACCCCGCGCGTGGAGGTGGACGGCATCGCCGCCTCGGTCGACCTGGCGGCGAGCGATGCGGACATGCTGGTCGTTCGCGCGCCCTTGAACCTGGCGCAGAAACAGGCCGCGTCGGTGCGCGTCGACAATGGCAATGGGCTGGCGCCGACCACCGCCGATCAGATGCTGCAGATCCTGCCCGGCACGGGACGCAGCCTGTTCGGCGGACAGGCCGGATGGCTGGAGATTTTCGCGCCCTTGCTCGACCGCATCGCGCGGATCGATTGCAGTGGCCAGCGGCCCGTCGCCCAGGCGATCCAGACGCAGGCGAACGCGCTCGCCCAAAATGGCGGCGGGGTCATCGAACTCAGCCAGGGCGTGTGCGTGCTGGACGGCGGCGTGTCGCTGCCCAGCAACATCATCCTCCAGGGCGCCGGGCAGAATGCGACCGAACTGCTCTACCAGACCGACTATCCGCTCTCGGCCGAGCAGAAGCGGGCGATCGCGATCCGGGAACTGACGCTGACCAATGCCGGCGGCGCGTCGGAAGGGCCGATCCTGCACAAGAGCAGCTTCCTGCTGCTGCAGAATGTGACGATGAATTTCGGCACCCAGCGCCAGTCCTTCTTCGACGCCAACAGCAACATGCTGGTGACGGGATGCATCTTCAACCAGGGCGGCAGCATGAACCAGCAGTCGCCCTATCTGTTCAGCGATTCCGACGGCCTGCTGTTCGAAAACAATGTCACCCGGCTGGTGATGGGCGCCGCTGCCTTCGAACGGGTCCGCAACACCTATATCGGGAACAGCCTGTTCCGTCGCGATGCCAGCCGGCAGGACGACAGCGGCGCGCTGCACATGATGACCGTCGACTTCGCGTCCGGCATCGCCATCGTCGGCAATATCTTCGACACGACAGCCGGCGCCATCACCAACCGCAGCCGCAATGATGGCGAGGCGATCCTGACCGAAGGCGGCGGCGCCAGCCGCACCGAAAGCATCGGCACGGTACAGAGCGCCGGCGCGGACAGTATCACCGACAGCCGGTTTGCAGCCAAGCTCGGCCCCTTCGCGCAACTGCCCGCCAATTACGGAATCGCCATCGTCGCCGGCAAGGGCGCGGGGCAGACGCGCACCGTGCGCAGCGTCAACGCGTCGACGCTGACCGTGGATCGCGCGTGGGACAGCATCCCCGACAGCAGCAGCACCTATGCGGCTTTCACCTGGGGCCTGGAAAAGGCGCTGATCAAGGACAATGTCTTCAACCAGATGCCGCGCGGCGTCTGGCTTTACCAGGCCGCGATCCGCCAGGTGCTGATCAGCGGCAACCGCTTCCTGGAAAGCGGCGGCATCTATCTGCGCGCCTACCAGAATCTCGACAGCGGCATGTTCGATCCGATCTACAATGTCGCGATCGAGGATAATGAGGTCAGGAATCTCACCCAGTCCTGGCCCTCTTACATGACATCGGTGTTCGTCAATGCGGACGCGCACGCCTTCGGCATCGCGATGCTGGGCGTCAGCTTTCGCGGCAACAGCATCACCGCGCACAACCCGCCCTTCACCCTCAACTCCGAGGAATATGCCGGCAATGAAGGCTATTTCGCGATGATGCGCGTGGAAAATTATACGCGCTACGAACCGATGGCCGTGCCCCGCGTGCTGGGCACCATCTTCCAGCGCAACAGCTGCACCGACTGCGAGGTCGGCTACCGCATCGGCGCCGGCAGCGGCGGCACGGTGATCAGCGGCGCGCGCACCCTGGGGAGCGGCAAACTGTTCGACAATTGGAAGACCACGGCGGCGACGGAGCAGGCCGTCAATACGGTGATCGAATAGTCATGGCGCACCGCAAAACAGAGCGCATGATTTCGGGACAATATTCTGAGTCAAAAGCATTTATTTGTGCACTTGCGAATGAATGAAGTTTGAAGCACACTCCCAATTAACGGCGTGAATGGAGCATTAGCGAAATGATTCGGCCGCAGGATTTGTCGTTCGTCCGCACGATTTGCGTGGGTGATCTCATGCTGGATCGCTTCGTTTATGGTGCGGTTACTCGGATATCGCCGGAAAGTCCGGTTCCCATTATTTCGATAGAGCGCACCGATAGTATTCCGGGTGGCGCGGCCAACGTCACGCGTAACATTGCCTCGCTGAGTGGCGAGTGCAGTCTTGTCGGCGTCATCGGCAATGACAAGGTCGGGTCCGACCTGATCGGCGCCTTGTCTGCGTTTGAACATATCCATTTCATCCCGATCATGGACGACGGCCGGCCGACCAGCGAAAAGACCCGCTTTGTCGCGCAGGGACAGCAGCTGCTGCGCGCCGATCATGAACGCGTCTACAGCGTGTCGGACAGCGCCGAGGAGCGCATCTACGCATGCGCGGTAGAATTGCTGCAATCGCGAGATATTCTTGTCATTTCCGATTATGCCAAGGGCGTCGTCACCGACGGGCTGCTGCGTCGGCTGATCCCGGCCGCGCGTCTGGCGGGTGTGCCCGTCATCATCGATCCCAAGTCCAGCGATCTTGCGCGCTATGCCGGCGCGACGATCCTGACGCCCAATATCAGCGAGGCGCGGGCCGCGACCGGCATGATGATCACGACCGATGCCGAGGCGGAAGCCGCGGGCCTCAAGATGCTGGACATGGCGCAGTGCGACGCGATCCTGCTCACCCGCTCCGAACAGGGCATGTCGCTGTTCCGCCGCGATCAGGCCCCCGTCCATATCGGTGCCAGCGCGCGCGAAGT
Source organism: Sphingobium sp. (assembly GCA_035251955.1). Classification (GTDB taxonomy): domain Bacteria; phylum Pseudomonadota; class Alphaproteobacteria; order Sphingomonadales; family Sphingomonadaceae; genus Sphingobium. The sequence continues at coordinate 20,105 of DATFDS010000057.1, forward strand.
ATTCGACGTCTCGGGCGCCGGCGACACGGTGGTCGCGACGCTCGCCGTGGCGCTGGGCGGCGGCATGACGATGGAGGATTCCGCGCGCATGGCCAATGCCGCCGCCGGCCTGGTGGTGGGCAAGCGCGGCACCGCGACGGTGTCGATCTCCGAAGTGCAGGAGGAGTTGAACCGGCTCGCGGAGCAGCATCTGCAGATCCCCAGCGGCAAGGTGCGCAGCCTGCGCGCGGCCCGCATCGAGCGCGAGGATTGGGCCGCGCGGGGCATGGCGGTCGGCTTCACCAACGGCTGTTTCGACATATTGCACCTCGGCCATGTCAAGCTGCTGGAATTCGCCCGCAGCCAGTGCGACCGGCTGATCGTCGGGCTCAACAGCGACGCGTCGGTCAAGCGGCTGAAGGGCCCCACCCGCCCGCTCAACATGGAAATGGACCGCGCGCAGATATTGGCCGCGCTGGCCTTTGTCGACCAGGTGGTGATCTTCGAGGAAGACACGCCGCTGGCGGCGATCCAGGCCCTGCAGCCCGACCTGCTGATCAAGGGAGCGGACTACAGGATCGAGGAGATTGTCGGCGCGGACGTGGTACAGGCGCGCGGCGGCCGGGTCGTGACCTTCGACCTGCTGCCCGACCGCAGCACGTCGCGCACGATCGTGCAGGCGCGGCAGAATGGCGGCGCCGGGCTGACCGGGACGGCCGCGTCTTGAGCTCCCCTGTCCTCATCTACCGGCTCGGCAGCCTGGGCGACACGCTGGTCGCGCTCCCCTGCTTTCACCAGATCGCGCGCGCCTTCCCGGACAGCGAGCGCATCGTGCTGACCAACAATCCGGTGTCGGGCGCCGCGCCCGCGCTGGAAGCGGTGATCGGCGGCAGCGGCCTCATCCACCGCTCCATCGCCTATGATGTGGGCGAACGGTCCCGCACCCAGTTGATCCGGCTGCTGCTGAAGGTCCGCGCGACCGGCGCGCGCACCATGATCTATCTCGCCGCCGGGCGGGGGCTGGAGACGGTCGCGCGCGATCTGAAATTCTTCCGCTATGCCGGCATCCGCAAGGTCATCGGCGCGCCGACCACGCCCGACCTACACGACAACCGCATCGAACAGGACGGCGCGGCGATCGAGCCGGAGGCCGAACGGCTGGCGCGCACCATCGCCGATCTCGGCCCGATCGACCTTGCCCACCGTGACAATTGGGACCTGTGCCTGACCGCCGGCGAGATGGCGAAGGCGCGAGAGGCGCTGGCGCCCCTGGCGGGCAAGCCCTTCCTGGCGATCAGCATCGGCACCAAGCTGCCCGCCAATGACTGGGGCAAGGATAATTGGCTCGCGCTGCTTTCCCGCCTGGGCGAAGAGATGCAGGGCCTGCCGCTCGTCGGCCTGGGCGGCGGCGGCGATTTCGCAGCCACCGAGCGGCTGCTGCGCCGCTGGCCGGGGGATAAGCTGAACCTGTGCGGCCCGCTCACCCCGCGCCAGTCGGCCGCGGTGCTGGGGAGGGCGGCGCTGTTCATCGGCCACGACAGCGGCCCGATGCACCTGGCCGCGACGGCGGGGGCGCCGACGCTCGGCCTGTTCGGCGACAATAATCCGCCGCGCAAATGGCATCCCTATGGCGCCCATTGCGAGGCGATCCAGGACATGGCCGGCGTGCGCCACATCGGCGTCGATCATGTCGTCGCCCGCGCCCTTGCCCTGTCGCGGTGCGCCCATGTCTGAGGCGACGGGCGCAGCCGTGCTGCTCGACCGGGACGGCACGATCAACGTCGACACCGGCTATGTCAGCGATCCCGCCAGCATCTGCCTGGAGGACGGCGTGCTCGACGGGCTGCGGCGGCTGACGGCGGCCGGGCTGCCGCTGATCATCCTGTCCAACCAGTCCGGCGTCGGGCGCGGCTATTTCGACCTGTGCGCTGTGGTGGACGTCAACCGCTCCATCGCCGAACAGCTGGCCGCGCATGATATCAGCGTCGCCGGCTGGTATATCTGCCCGCACGCGCCGGCGGACGATTGCGATTGCCGCAAGCCGCTGCCGGGACTGGCGCTGCGGGCGGCGAAGGATTTCGCGCTGGACCTGCGCCGCTGCTGGATGATCGGCGACAAACGATCGGACCTGCAGTTGGCCGATGCGGTGGGCGCCTGCTCCATCCTGCTGCTGACCGGCGAGGGTGCGCGACACAGCGATTGGGCCGAAGCAACTGGCAAGCCGGTCTGCGCCACCCTGGCGCAAGCGGCGGAACTGGTCCTGGCCGCTTGCTCCGCACCCATTGCAGGATCGGAGGCCGCGCGATGAACGGCCCGCGCTCCATCCTCTATATCGGCCCCGACAGCGGCACCTGCCGCGCCCGCCGGCTCGCGCTCGAACGCATGGGCCACAGGGTCAAGGTCGTCGATCCCTTCGCCGCCCTGCCGCTCGGCAATCTTGCGCGTATCTGGTCGTTCAAGACGGGCGGCTTCGGCTTCGGCGCGCTGGTGCGCAACCATATCGCGGCCTCCCTGGGGAGCGAGACCTTCGACCTTGCCTATGTCGACAGCGGCGAACTGATCGACGGCAAAACGGTCCGGATGCTGCGCCGCTTCGCGCCTGTCGCGGCGAATTACAATCCCGACAATCCCTATGTCGGGCGGGACGGCGGCCGCTGGCGCGCTTTCCTCACCGCCGTGCCGCAATATGACTGCCTGTTCGTGCCGCGCGAGAGCAATGTCGCGCAGGCCCGGCTGGCGGGCGCGCGACGCGTGCACCGCGTCTGGTTCGCCGCCGACGATCCCTTGCGCGGTCCGCGGCATCAGCCGTCCGACGAAGCGAAGAAACCCTATCTGTCGACCATCGCCTTCGTCGGCACCTGGATGCCCGAACGCGGCCCCTTCCTGCTGAAGCTGGCACAGGCCGGGCTGCCGCTGCGCATCTTCGGCCCGCGCTGGCACAAGGCGCCCGAATATGGCGCGCTGGAGCCCTTCATCACCCTTGGCGCGTTGGACAGCGCGGCTTATGACGCGGCGGTCGCGGCGGCCGACATTTCGATCGCGCTCCTTTCCAAGGGCAATCGCGACCAGCATACGACGCGATCGATGGAGATCCCCGCGCTCGGCAGCCTGCTCTGCGGCGAGCGCACGCCCGAGCATCTGGCGCTCTACGACGAAGGGCGCGAGGCGCTGTTCTGGTCGGACGCGCAGGAGTGTATCGACCATTGCCGCCAGCTTCTGGCCGATCCCGATCGCCGCCGGCGGATCGCGCAGGCCGGCCGCGCGCGCGCGCTGCGCAACGACCATTTCAACGAGCCGCTGATGCGCGCCATGCTGAGCCTCGCGCTCGGCCATGAGGCAGCAGCTTCGACGCGAGCGGTCGCATGAGGCGGCGCGTCGCCCACGCCCTGTCGACGCAAGCGGGCCGGCGCCTGTCGCGCGTGATGTCGGCGCAGTTCCTCAACCAGGCGATCACCGTGATCCTCCAGATCGGCCTGGTGCCGGTGCTGCTCTACGCCTGGGGCAAGCAGAGCTATGGCGTCTGGCTGCTGCTTTCGGCGGTGCCCACCTATCTTACCTTCAGCGATTTCGGCTTCACCCTGATCGCCAAGAACGAGATGCTGATGCAGGTCGCGGGCGGGCGGCGGGACGATGCGCTGCGCACCTTCCACAGCATATTCGCGCTGCTCAACCTCATCATGCCCTGCCTCATCGCCCTGTCGGTGCTGCTGATCTGCAGCGTCGACCTGTCGCACGCGCTGAACCTTGGCAGCTATGCCAATGGCAGCGCGCGCTTGGTGCTGATCCTGCTGCTGCTCAACGTCGTCGCCTATCAATATTTCCTGCTGATCTGCGGCGGCGTGCGCTGCGAGAACCGGCTGGCGACGGAGGCGAGCTGGGGCGCGCTGTCCCGGCTGGCCGAAGGGCTCGCCGTTGCCGGCGCGGCGCTGGCGGGCGGCGATCTGGTCATCGCCGCCGCCGCCGCGCTTGCGACCAAGCTGATCTGCTGCATCAGCCTCTATTTCTGGCTGCGTTCCGCCTCGCCCTGGCTGTCGCTCGGCCACGCCAGGAGCAGCGCGCAAGAGGTGAAACGCCTGCTCAAGCCCGCCCTCGCCTTCATGCTGATGCCGATCTCGCAATCCCTTCTGATCCAGGCGCCGCTGATGATCGTGGGGCTGCTGATCGGCCCGGCGGCGGTCGTCACCTTCGCCACCACGCGCACGCTCGCGCGCACCGGCACGGCGCTCACCAACCTGCTCAACGGCACGGTGCAGGGCGAATATAGCATCGCCTTCGGCCGCGCCGACCACGCGATGCTGCACAAGGTGCTGCGCTATCACCAGCGGGTCGGGCTGGCCGCGATCGTCGCTTACGGCCTGCCGCTCTATCTGCTGCGCGAACCGCTGATGCGGCTCTACACCCATGGGCAGGTGGCGGCGGTCGATCCCTTCTTCCTGCTGGTGATCCTGACCGTCGCGGCGGAAATGATGTGGAGTGGCATCGCGACCCCGCTCTCCTCGATCAACCGCCATGTGACCTTCGCCAACCTGTCGCTGCTGATCGCGCTGCTGGGCATTGGCCTGTGCTACATCGCCACCCTGCACTTAGGGCTCGGCGGCACGGCCGCCGCGATGCTCACCATCCATGGCGCCATCCTCATCCTCAGCCAGATGCTGCGGCACGCGATCACGCTGCCGCACCCGCCTCTCGCCATCAGGGAGCCGCACAGCGCATGATGCCGGTCACGCAGGTCGCCCTGGGGCGCTTCCATCATTTCCATCTCGCGCGCCAGCTGGAACAGCGCGGCCGGCTCGCCGCGATCTGGAGCGGCTATCCCCGCTTCAAGCTGAAGGATGAAGGCGGCATCGCGCCGCACAAGATCCACAGCTTTCCCTGGTTCTACGTCCCCGCCCAGGCCACACCGCGCCTGCCGGTCATCGGCGCTTCGCCCTCGCTGCGGCACTATATGCACTGGCGCGCGATCGAAGCGATCGACCGCAGGGTCGCGGCGAGCCTCGACGCGCCCACCATCCTCGTCGGCCTGTCCGGCGGCGGCCTGCATGCCGGGCGGCGTGCCCAGGCGCTGGGGGGCGCCCATATCTGCGACCGCGGCTCGACCCATATCCGATTCCAGGACGCGATACTGGCGCAAGAATATGCGCGCTGGGACATCCCCTACCACCCGATCGACCCGCGCGTCATCGCCAAGGAAGAAGCCGAATATGCCAATGCGGACCTGATCACCGTCCCCTCGCAATTCTGCTTCCAGACCTTCGTCGACGCCGGCGTTCCAGCCGATCATATCCGGGTCATCCCCTATGGCGGCCGGCTCGACCGCTTCGCCCCCACCGGCGCACCCGATCCCGACGCCTTCACGCTGCTGTTCGTCGGCAATGTCACGATCCGCAAGGGCATCCCCTATCTGCTGCAGGCCTTTGCCGGCCTGTCGCATCCGCGCAAACGGCTGAAGATCATCGGCGCGGTCGACCCGGAAACCGAGCCGCTGCTGCGCACCCTGCCGCTGGCCTCGGTCGAATTTCTCGGGCCCGTCCCCAACGCCGCGCTCGCCGGCCATTACAGCGGCGCCGACGCCATGGTCCTGCCCAGCCTGGAGGAAGGCCTGGCCCTCGTCATGGCGGAAGCCATGGCCTGCGGCTGCCCGGTCATCGCCTCGGCGAACAGCGGCGCGCTCAACCTGTTCA
>DATFDS010000058.1:0-2243 GCA_035251955.1 Sphingobium sp.
GCCTTCGGCCTGGCGATCGGGGTTGGCGGTCAGTTCCATGACCTCGGCCTGGAGCAGGATCTTTTCGATCAGCTCGTCCAGACCGGTCTTCTTGAGCGCCGAAACCTGCACGTCCTGCACGTCGCCGCCCATATCCTCGACCACGATCTCATGCTCCAGCAGGCGCTCGCGCACCTTCTGCGGATTGGCTTCGGGCTTGTCGCATTTGTTGATCGCCACGATCATCGGGACGCCCGCCGCCTTGGTGTGGTTGATGGCCTCGATGGTCTGCGGCATCAGCCCGTCATCGGCCGCCACCACGAGGATGACGATATCGGTGACGTTGGCGCCGCGAGCGCGCATTTCCGAAAAGGCCTCATGGCCCGGCGTGTCGAGGAAGGTGATGACATCGCCGCCGGCGGTCGTCACCTGATAGGCGCCGATATGCTGGGTGATGCCGCCGCTTTCGCCCGCAACCACATCGGTCCCGCGCAGCGCGTCGAGCAGCGAGGTCTTGCCATGGTCGACATGGCCCATGATGGTCACGACCGGCGCACGGCCTTTAAGCGTTTCGGGCGCGTCATCCTGACCCTCGATGCCGATTTCGACGTCGGCATCGGATACGCGCTGGATGCGGTGGCCGAATTCCTCGACCAGCAGCTCCGCCGTATCCTGATCGATCGGCTGGTTGAGCGTGACGGCGGTGCCCATCTTGAACAGGGCCTTCACCAGGTCCGCGCCCTTTTCGGCCATGCGGTTGGCGAGTTCCTGAACGGTGATGCTTTCCGGCACGACCACGTCGCGCGACTGCTTTTCACGGGCCTGGGCGCCGCCCGAATAATGGGCGCGGCGTTCCTTTTCGCGGGCGCGCTTGAGCGCGGCGAGGCTGCGGGCGCGGGCGCTGTCGTCGTCCGCAAGGGCGCGTGTGACGGTAAGCTTGCCCGCCTGACGGCGATTGTCGTCGCCGCGCTTGGCGCGATCGGGCTTGGCCGGTTCGGGGCGCTTGACCGGCGCGACCGGCGTGAACCGGCGCGGCGGCGGCATGGTCGAGCCGGTGGTCGTCGGCGCAGCCGCCGGACGCTCCTCGGCCACCTCGACCGGAGCCTGGGGTTCTGACGGTGCAGGCGCGGGCTCGGCGACCGGCTGCTCGGGAGCCTTGGCCTCTTCCTCGACCCGGCGAGCGGCTTCCGCCTCAGCCGCTTCGGCGGCCAGGCGGTTTTCCTCGGCCCGGCGCTTCTCATCTTCCGTCGCGGCCAGACGCTGCGCATCTTCGCGGCGGCGCGCATCTTCCAGCGCGGTCATGCGGGCTTCTTCCGCCTCGCGCAGCAGCTTGGCCTGCAATTCCTGACGCGACATCAGGCTCTGCGGCGGCGCCGGGCGAACGGGCGCGGCCGGCTGCGGTGCGCGAGCCTGGGGCTGTTGCGGCACGGGTGCGGCGGGAACCGGGGTCGGATCAGCCTGGGGCGCAGCCACGGGCGCAGCGCCGGCTTCGCCCGGCTTGCCCAGGATGCGGCGCCGCTTCACCTCAACCACGACCGTATTCTTGCGGCCATGGCTGAACTGCTGCTGCACCTGGCCGGATTCCACGGTCCGCTTGATGCCCAGCGGCTTGCGGCCCAGAACCGGCTTGTCTTCCTTGCTGTCACTCATACGACTGAACTATACCCTTCGCTTCGTTCCGACCGGCAAGGCCCGTCGGCGCCTTCATTCCATGCAGCCTAGACGCCCTGCGCACCGGCGGAGTCCTGCTCCCCATGCACGGGCGCCCCGGTAGCGCAACCCAGATAGCTTTCCAAGCGGCCTATGGCCGCACGCAGACGCGACGCCGCACGCGAGTCGGTCACTGCGATATGGACGACATTGTCCCGCCCCATTGCCATAGATAGGGCGTGTCGGTCCACAGGCAAGACGATGCCCGCCAAATCCGTGCCCTCGGCTTCCTGTCCGACACGCAACGCCTGGTCGAGCTTGCGGTTGCCGTCGGCGGCCGCATCGGCGGCGTGGAGCAGCAGCTGCACCTGGCCCTTGCGGCAGGCGACGTCGATCTTTTCCGAGCCGGTGAGGACCATGGACGCCCGTGCCTCCAGCCCCAGCCGATCAAGCAGCGCCTTGCGCAGGCCATCCTCGATCAGATCGGGCAGAGTATCGGGAATCGCAAGATCGCCGGTCTTGAACGCGCGGGCGAGCGCGCCCTTGAGCTTGCCCTTGGCCAACGCCTGTTCGAGTTCCGTGCGGGATACGCCGATCCAGGCACCCCGGCCGGG
>DATFDS010000059.1:0-21812 GCA_035251955.1 Sphingobium sp.
GCCCAGATTGATGAGCCGCGCCGGATCATTGGCGGCATCCGGACGCGGCGCGGCCAGTCGGCGAGCAGCCTTTGTATAATCATGGGACATGAGCGAAGCTGCAGCCAGCCCGCCATCGGGCACGCCGACCACGACCACCTCTTCGGACGCAGCGAAAGCCGCTCCCGGCACCATGGAGGCCAGAGCGAGCCCAAGAATCGCTGCCACCTTCATCATCCCATTTCTCCAAAAAACTTTTTATAATAGTCTTGATTATTTCATCTTGATGACAATTGGGCAAGATAGGTTGATGCCGCGAAAAATGAAATTGAATCTATTTAAATCAATAACTTAGGAAGTTTTCGCCGAACTGTCATAAATATGTAATCAAATATTGCGTGATATAAATCCGAGTCGTTCAACCAAACACGCCATACTCCCGCCAAGGCAGGAGCACATCGAGATACCGGCAGGCTATTCGCGTCGGCACAGCCGCGCGCACTACCCTGGCACCCAGGACGGTTTGAAAAAGGGGAGGAAAGGTCCGGAGGGTTCTGTTGCCCGGCCCCTCCGGCGGCCGCTGAATTCCCTTCTGTTGCCCGGTGGGTTCAACCGCGTTCTTTTTGGGTAATGTCCGGCCGTGAGGCCATCAATTACGCAGCAAGAGCAAGAGCCTCGTTATCGTTGGCACTTACGTGTTTTGAACCTTTTTACGGCTTACTCAGGCCGGGTGAAGACATCGCCTTTCAACACACGTCGATCCTAGTTCGGCCCCGTCATATTCCCCGACAAGCCGGGGAAGGTGGTGGAGCCGCCGGGTACTGCCCCCGGGTCCGCTGCGCCTATTACACGACACGATTTATCACCATAGCCGGGCGAACCCGGCCCGACGCATATGGGGCAAGCCGCCGGCTTTTTCAACCTGCGAACATGGGATCACGCCGGCATCAGATTGACGGCGTTCGGCTTGGCCGCCGGCAGCCCCGCCGCCTTCGCCTGGGCGAACAACGCCTGCTTGCGCGCGATCATCCGGTCGCGCAATACCACCAGGTCGACGTCCGTCTTGCGGCACTGGGCGAACATGCCTTCGGAGGGCATTTCCTCCTCATGGACATGATGCTTGATCTCCTCGGACAGCACCTTGACCTTGGCATCGTAGAAATCGTCCTGGGGCGACCCCGCTTCGATATCGTTCACCAGCACCTTGGCGCCGTCATGCTCGACATAGGCTTCGTCCAACGTGTCATCCTCTATCTTGCCGCGGAAGGCGGGATAGAAAATCTCCTCCTCGATCATCGTATGGATCTTCAGTTCGGTGCAGATTTCGTGCGCCAGCGCCTGCTTGCGACTATCTCCGCCCGCCTTTTCGAACTGTTCGAACAGATGCTCGACCTTGCGATGGTCGGCTTTCAGCAGGGCAATCGCATCGGTAAATTCAGCCTTGGCCATGTCATGTCCTCCTCAAGACGCATGTGTCGTCAAGAAGCGGCTGAGCGGCTTGGGGGTTCCAGGGGAAAATCGCAAGGCGCCCTCATTCATAACGCATGTCAGGCCCATGGGTCAGCAGCAGGGTGTGGCGATTCCGATTGGCCCACCGCGTTTCGCGCATTATAGCGCTGGTCCCATGATCCTCGTCATCGACAATTATGACAGCTTCACCTGGAACCTGGTCCATTATCTGATGGAACTGGGCGCGCAGGTGGAAGTGGTGCGCAACGACGCGATTTCGGCCGGCCAGGCGCTTTCGAGCGGGGCCAGCGCCTTCCTGCTCTCGCCTGGCCCCTGCACACCCAACGAAGCGGGCGTCAGCCTGGACCTGGTCGCCGCCTGCGCGGACGCCGGCGCGCCGCTGCTGGGCGTGTGCCTGGGCCATCAGGCGATCGGCCAGCATTTCGGCGGCAAGGTGGTGCGCGGCGGCCTGATGCACGGCAAGACCTCGCCCGTCCGCCATGACGGCACCGGCCTGTTCCAGGGGCTGCCCTCACCCTTCACCGCCACCCGCTATCATTCGCTGATCGTGGAGGATATTCCCGACAGCCTCATCGTCAACGCCACCAGCGAGGATGGCTCCGTCATGGGCTTCCGGCACCGGAGCCTGCCGATCCATTCGGTGCAGTTCCATCCGGAAAGCATCGCGACCGAATATGGGCATGAGATGCTGGCGAATTTCATGGCGATCGCGGGCCTGCCGGTGCGGCAACGCGAAAGCGCCTGAGCGGCAGGAATCAATCCCACCCTCGACTCCGGCGCCCTCCCGTGATTAAGGCAGCGGCGATGACCCGCCTGCCCGATCCCGCCACGCCGCTTGACGCCGCAGAGGCCGCCCGCGCCTTCGACCAGTTGTTCGACGCCGATCTTCCCGAAGCGGAGATTGCCTCCTTCCTCGTCACCATGGCGCGGCGGGGTGAAAGCTCGATCGAGATTGCCGCCGCCGCCCGCGCCATGCGCGCGCGCATGATCCCGGTCAGCGCCCCTCCCGGCGCGATCGACGTCTGCGGCACGGGCGGAGACGGCCACCACACGCTCAATGTCTCCACCGCCGTCAGCCTGGTCGTCGCCGCTGCTGGCGTGCCGGTCGCCAAGCATGGCAATCGCGCCGCTTCCTCCAAGGCCGGCGCCGCGGACACGTTGGAAGCGCTGGGCCTCGACCTCGACCGCGCCGCCGCGACCGCCGAAGCGACGCTCGCCGATCTCGGCATCTGCTTTCTGTTCGCGCAAAATCATCACCCGGCGCTGAGGCGCCTCGGCCCGATCCGCAAGGCGATCGGCGAGCGCACCATCTTCAACCTGATGGGGCCGCTCGCCAATCCCGCCAGGGTTCGCCGCCAGCTGATCGGCATCGCCCGCCCGGCTTATGTGCCCATCTATGCCGAGGCGCTCGCCGAGCTGGGCGTCGACCGCGCGATGATCATTTCGGGCGACGAAGGGCTGGACGAACTCTCGCTTGCCGGCGGCAATGACCTGGCGGAGGTGAAGGGCCACAGCCTGGTCGCCATGCACCGCCTGACCGCCGCCGAGCTTGGCCTGTCCACCCACCCGGTCGAAGCGATCCGTGGCGGCGACCCCGCGCGCAACGCCGCGGCCCTGCGCGGGCTGCTTCAGGGCGAGCCGGGGCCTTATCGCGACGCGGTGCTGCTCAACGCCGCCGCCGCCCTTGTCGTCGCCGATGCCGTGCCCGATTTCCGCGATGGGGTGGAGGAAGCGGCCGAAACCATCGACCGCGGTCTTGCCAACGCGCTGCTCAATTGCTGGATTGCCTATTCATGACCAACAAGCTGATCGAAATCTGCAACACCAAGCGGGAGGAAGTGGCGCGCCGCAGGGCCGCGATCACGGTCTCCTCGCTGCATGCCCGCGCCGCCGAGCAGACGCCCCCGCGCGGCTTCCGCCAGGCGCTCGACAGTGCCGCCCGCTCCGGCTTCGGCCTGATCGCGGAGGTAAAGAAGGCAAGCCCGTCCAAGGGACTGATCCGCGAAAATTTCGATCCCCCCGCCCATGCCCAGGCCTATGCGGCCGCCGGCGCCGCCTGCCTTTCGGTGCTGACCGACGAGCCCTATTTTCAGGGTCATGACGATTATCTGATGGCCGCCCGCTCGGCCTGCGCCCTGCCGGTGCTGCGCAAGGATTTCATGGTCGATCCCTGGCAGGTGCTGGAAAGCCGCTCCTTGGGCGCCGACGCGATCCTCATCATCGTCGCCGCACTCGACGATGGTCAGATGGCGGAAATCGAGGACGCCGCGCTTGGCCTCGGCATGGACGTGCTGGTCGAAGTGCATGACGCGCAGGAATTGGAGCGCGCGCTGAAGCTCCGCTCGCGCCTGATCGGCGTCAATAATCGTGACCTGCGCGACTTTTCCGTCGATTTCGCCCGCACCTATGAACTGGTCGGCCAGGCGCCAGCGGGCTGCACGTTCGTCGCCGAAAGCGGCCTTGGCAGCCATGCCGATCTGGTCGCGATGGCCGATCATGGCGTGCGCTGCTTCCTGGTCGGCGAGAGCCTGATGCGCCAGCCCGATTTGGAAGCCGCAACCCACGCGCTGCTGACCGGCGCATGAGCCGCCTCACTCACCTGGACGAGGACGGCTCGGCGCGCATGGTCGACGTGTCGGCCAAGGCGGTAACGGTGCGCGAAGGCATCGCCACCGGCCATATCGCCATGAGCGAGGACGCGGCCGCCGCGATCGCACAGGGCCTCGTGAAGAAGGGCGACGTGCTTGCCGTTGCGCGCGTGGCCGGCATCATGGCCGCCAAGCGCACGTCCGACCTCATCCCGCTCTGCCATCCGCTAGCCCTGACGTCCGTGACCATCGATTTCGATCTGGAGCCGGCAGGCGTCACCGTGACCGCCACCGCGAAGACGGCAGGGCAGACCGGCGTCGAAATGGAGGCGCTGACCGCCGCCTCGGTCGCGCTGCTCACCATCTATGACATGGCCAAGGCGCTCGACAAGGGGATGGTCATCGGCAATGTCCGGCTGCTCGCCAAGAGCGGCGGCAAGTCCGGCGACTGGCGCGCGGCATGAGCCTGCTGCCGGTCGCGCAAGCGCAGGCCCGCCTGTTGGGGCTGGCGAAGCGCCTGCCGATGGAGGAACTGCCCGTTTCCGCCTGCGCCGGCCGCTGGCTGGCCCGCGATGTGCCGGCGCTGCGCGACCAGCCCTGGGCCGACCTTTCCGCTATGGACGGCTATGCGATCCGCGTTGCGGAATGGCCGGGGCCTTGGCGCATCACCTCCGAAAGCCCCGCAGGCGGCGCGCTGCCACAACCGCTCACCCCCGGCGAGGCCTGCCGCATCTTCACCGGCGCACCGCTGCCCCCCGGCGCGGACACGGTCTTGATCCAGGAAGATGCGGTCCTCGAAGGCGATCTGCTCCGTCCGCAAGGATCACCCCTTTCCCTTGGGCGCAATGTGCGTCCGGCCGCATCCGATTTCCGTTCAGGGCAGACCTTGCTTACGGCAGGCGCCTTCCTCGGCCCCGCGCAGATCGCGCTGGCCGTGCTGGGCGGCCACGGCATCCTGCCGGTCGGCACCCGTCCGCGCGTGGCGCTGCTGTCCACCGGCAATGAACTGGTGCCGCCCGGCGCGCCGACGCCTCCGGGCCGCCTGCCCTCCTCCAACGCACCGATGCTGGCCGCGCTGCTCGCCAGCCTCCCGTGCGACATCATCGACCTCGGCATCGTGTCCGACGATCTCGACGCCGTGAAGCAAGCACTGGAAAGCGCCGCCCGCGCCGACATCATCCTCTCGACGGGCGGCGCCTCGGTCGGCGACCATGATGTGGTCCGTCCCGCCTTCGTGCGCGCCGGCGGCCAGCTCGATTTCTGGAAGATCCGCATGCGACCCGGCAAACCGCTGATGGCCGGCACGCTTGACGGCGCGGTCTTCCTTGGCCTCCCCGGAAATCCAGTGTCCGCCTTCGTCACCGCGACCCTGTTCCTGCTGCCGCTGGTCCGCCACATGGCCGGCGCCGCATCCGCGCTGCCCCGCACGAGCCTGGCCAAACTGGCCGCCCCCCTGCCCGCTACAGGCGAGCGCGACGATTATCTGCGCGCCTTCCGCAGCAGAGAAGGGATGGTCTCCGTCACCTCGCAGGACAGCGCTGCCACCGCCGCCCTGGCGCAGGCCGACAGCCTCATCCTGCGCCCCGCCGGGTCGCCGGCGGCGCACGCGGGCGAAGAGGTCGTCATCCTCCCCCTCACGCCATGAGAAAAGGGGCCGCAAAGCGGCCCCTCCCCGTGATTCAACCGGCACTTCCTAGCGCTGCTGCTTGCCGCCCTGGTCGCCCTTGTCCTTGCGTTCGGTCCCCATCTGGCCTTGACGGTTCTCTTGCTGTTGCTGACGTCCGCCCTGGCTGGAACGGTCGCCACCCTGCTGGCGGCGCTTGTCGTCCTGGTTGTTCTGGTTCGCCATCTTTCTCTCCTATTCACCCTCTTGAGGAAGGCGGCGGTAAAACGGCTGGCGCGCTGCTCCGTTCCGTTCGTTACGCTTGGTGGTTAGACGCTTGGTGATTATCCCCTTTGCATACGTGATTGACTCGTTAATCATTGGACGCGATAGCCCCCATGAGGGGGATTTATGGCAAAAACCTTTGAACAGTTTCACTTTTCCCTGATTGAACGGGACCAGCCTGACCTACTTGAGGCAAAAATGTCTCGGGAGGATTGGCTTAGAGCGAAGTTCGGGGTCCGTTTTGATTTCCAGCATCAAGGGAAGCCGTTCTCTTGGGTGCCGCAAAACTGGGCGGGCGATTATGTGGTCGGCATTATCGAACGCCAGAAATTTCATGTGGTCCGCACTCCCCCAAATGATGGAGCGGCGGAAATTGAAGGCAGCTTCTGGACTGGTTCCATGGTCGTTATCGACCCAAGGAACATACCCGGCGGACAGGGAGTGGCTGTAGAGGCCAACTCCAATGTTGGTCAGCCCAGCGCGATATTGTCGTCCCTGGTGGGCCATATGAACGCAATTCTACCCCACCAATACGCCATACAATTCAAAGCACTCTTCGAAGGCGGCTCATTCTGGCGTTTCGCGGAGAGACACGGCGGTCAGCTGGAATATGTGAGGTTTAAGTTCACTGTTCCGAATATGATATTCGGCGCTGGAGGCGGCGTTAAGCAGGGACTTAGAAGAATAGGCAGCGATACAAACGCTCAAGAGATCGAAGTTAAGATAGAAAGCGCAGAGGGAATAGATGCCAATAGTGAGGCCGTTAAAGAAGGCGTTGCTTATGGCGAAGAGGGAAATGCATCGGTTACTGCAAAATCACTGAATGGCGACAGATGGTCATCGACAAAGCAGAAAATGACTGCTAAAGTCCAGAGCGTTTTAGATTTGCCAAAAGCGAAGGTTGAAGAGGTTCAAGAATGGCTCAAGCAGGCTTTGAACCGTGAGCAGGATTCTAGCGATAGCGGGTTTGATAATCCTGACGATTGGCATCGGGATAACTAGCTGCATCCGTCCAGAAATATTTGGGGATTCTAATTCTTTCCTTAAAAACTTCGTAAACCATGAGCTGCTGGCGGTCTTGGGGGTTATTGTAACGATAACGCTAGCGTCGGCTGCAAGCCTCCACCTTGAGTTGAACAGGCTAGAAAATGATACGGGCGAGGAATTTTTAGAAGCGCGGTCTGCTACGAAGGCGTATGCTTATCTTCTGATTACGCTCTTTGGCGCGGCCCTCGCTCTAGTCATCGCAAAGCCAGTGGTGGCTGAAACTGAAAGCGTGAAATCGCTGTTCAACGGAGCGGCGATCTTGGTGATAGTGTTGAACATGCTCGCTTTGATTGACCTAACAAGTGCCGTGTTTGCCATCCCGCCGGATCGGAGGCTGAAAAAATGACGACGCTTAAGCAGGCCCGCGAAAGCGGGAAAATAAACCAGTTCATCAAGGAACATCAGGCCGATCCCGAAGGGGATGCGGAAGCCTTCAATCGCGCCGTTCGGGCAATGGCCCAAAAGTCGAAAGAAGCTCCGAAAGCATCGTCTCCGAGCAATCCCGACGATTGAAGCGATATTCGGTTTCCTTGGCATATTTCCACAGGTGCTTGCCGCTCACATGAATGTGGGTGCCGTTGATCGACCGCTTTAGCTGCGACCAGAAGCCTTCGACGCCGTTGGTGGTGACATGGCCGCGCACATATTCGCCGGTCGAGTGATTGACCGTCTTGTGCCAATAGCCCTTGATTTCGCCAAGGTCGCCATAGCTGGCAAATTCGTCGGTGTGGATTTCCGAGTGGGGGCGGACGTTGGCGATGATGTGGCCTTCCATCGTGGTCTTGCGGCGGTTCGGAATGACCTTCGTGATAACGTCCCCGCCACGCTCCACCATTGCCATGATCGCGGTCTTGTTGCCCTTGTAGCCGGCGCCTTTGCCGGTCGCTTCGCCGCCGATGTAGGTTTCGTCAATCTCGACGGTCTTGAACGCGCCACCGATCGGATCTTCACCATCCACCGCCGCCATATGCTCGCGGATCAGGTGGGCCATGCGCCACGCCGTCTTGTAGGTCACGCCTAGCTGGCGCTCCAGTTCCTTCGCTGCCACGCCGTTGCGGGTCGTGGTGAAAAGGTAGATGGCATAGAACCAAAGTTGGAGCGGTGTCCGGGTCTGCTCGAACGGTGTGCCCACGGTCGGGTGCAGATGGTGGCCGCACCACTGGCAGGAATAGGCGCGCTCGGCCTTGATCCGATACCAGTTGGAAGGGCGCTCGCAAGACGGACATTCGAAGCCCTGCCCAAACCGGATTTCAAACAGATGGTTCAGGCAGCTTTCGTCATCGGGAAACTGCTTGAAGAACTGCGCGATGGTCTGGGGCTTCTTGCTCATGCCTCATTGTATAGCGCAATTTATTACGTATGCAAAGGGGATAATCACCAGACGCTTGACTTGCCCCTTTACGTTTCCTATGCGTTCTCCATCCGTTCCATGGAAGGACAAGGCTGCCATGCTGACGCCAAAGCAACAGGAATTGCTCAGCTTCATTCAGACCCGGCTGGAGGAAGGCGGCGTGTCGCCCTCGTTCGAGGAAATGAAGGAGGCGCTGGACCTGCGTTCCAAGTCCGGCATTCACCGGCTGATCAACGCGCTGGAGGAGCGCGGCTTCATCCGCCGCCTGCCCAATCGCGCGCGCGCGCTTGAAGTCGTAAAGCTCCCCGAAGCGATGCACCGTTCGCCCAAGGTGATCGTGCCCGCCAAGCCTCAGCTCGTCGCAAAACCGCCCATCGCGGCGAATGACGTGATCGACATTCCGCTGCACGGCCGGATCGCCGCCGGCGTGCCGATCGAGGCGCTGGAGGGTCAGAACATGCTCTCCGTCCCCGCCGCGCTGCTGGGCGCGGGCGATCATTATGCGCTGGAGGTGGCGGGCGATTCGATGATCGAGGCGGGCATATTGGACGGCGATTTTGCGCTGATTCAACGGACCGATGTCGCGCGCGAAGGACAGATCGTCGTCGCGCTGATCGACGAGGCCGAGGCAACGCTGAAATATTTTCATCGGCAGGGTCCGCAGGTGCGGCTTGATCCGGCCAACAGCGCCTATGAGCCGCAGGTCTATGATCCGCGCCAGGTCCGCATCCAGGGCAAGCTCGCTGGGTTGCTGCGACGCTATAACTGAGGATCGGCGCGTCGGGGCGCCACCACCGGCGCTGCCCTGATCCAGGGATGCGCGTCTCCTGTGATCTTGGCGGTGCGCACCAGCGCCTTATCCAGATCGATGGCCAGCCCGCCCGTGCGGGCCAGCAGCCGCCGGTCAGCTTTCAGCCAGCGCGGGCGGCACCAGTGCGGCAGGCGCCGGTCGGCAATCACGATATCGGCACGGGCACAGTCGCCGGCGAGTGCGGCCTTCGTGACCAGCACATCGCTGCGGGTGACGAGCAGGTGCCAGATGCGCGCGCCTCTTCTGAGCTCCATTGCACAGAGGTCGGTCGAACAGCGTGCCTCGGGCAGGTCGGCGATCGCGTCCATTTCTCCATCATAACCGCCGCTTTCGGCCATGAGGTCGCGCACATAATCGCCCGCCCTCGCCCGCAACATGGCCATGCCGCCGCTCGCCGTGCGCACTGCGACATGGCGTCCGTCCCCCGTCACCAACAGGTCAGGAGGTGAGGTCATCAGGATTGCGACCACGCCCGCCGCCACGGGCAGCAGCCCTGCCCAACGCAAGCCACTGCGCCACAACAGACACCAAAGTCCGCCAAGGACGATCATGGCAAAAACCGCGACGGACACGGTCGGCGCCATCACCACGGCCCAGGGGCTGGCAGCCACGCCATGGGCGACAAGCAACAGCAGATCGAGCGCGCGGCCAGTCAGCCACCAAAGCGGCCCGCCCAGTCCCACCGGATCCAGCAGCAGCGCGAGCGCCTCCAACGGCATGACGACGAAGGTCGTCAGCGGAATGGCGATCAGATTGGCAAAGGCGCCGAGCATGCCCGCCTTATGAAAATGAAACAGGGCGATCGGCGCCAGCACCAGCTCCACGGCAAAGCCCGTCAGCAGCATGACAGCGATAGCCCGCGCGCCCCGCCGCCCCACCGCTTCCTCGCGCGGCGCGGCCAAGGCACGGAAGCGCGGATGCTCGCCCAGGGCGACGATGGCGATCACGGCCGCGAAACTCATCTGGAAACTCGGGCCGATCAGCGCCTCCGGCCATAGCAGCAGGACAATCAGCGCCCCCGCGGCGACCAGCCGCAAGGTGATCGCCTCGCGCCCCAGCGCCAGTCCTGCAAGCACCAGCAGCGCGGCGACGCAGGACCGCACGGTCGGCACCTCCGCACCCGTCAGCACCGTATAGCCGATGCCCGCAAGCGCGCCGCCGGCGCCCGCGATCAGCATCAGCGGCCAATCCAGCGCCGCCCGCCGGCTGAGCGCCATCATCCGCATCAGCAGGAAAATCACCGCGCCGATCAGCGCCGTCACATGCAGCCCGCTGATCGAAAGAAGATGCGCCAGCCCGCTGCGGCGCATCGCCTCGGCATCGGCCTCGCTGATCGCCCCTTGGTCGCCGGTCGCCAGCGCCGCGGCGATGCCGGCTCCGTCTCCCGCCACCCGCTCGACCACATGCGCGAACAGCCGGGCGCGCAGCGGCGGCGCCTGGGTCGACGGCCGCAACAGCTCGACCGGCCTCAGGGCACGGCCGGTCGCGCCGATCCCCTGAAAATAGCTCCGACGCGCAAAGTCATAGCCGCCGGGCAGGCTCGCCTCCGCCGGCGGCATCAGACGCACACGGAAGCGGACGACCGCGCCGTTGCCCAACCCCGTCGGCACGTCCGCCTGGGCCATATTCACCCGGATCAGCGCCGGCAAGTCGGACGCATCCATCGGCCGCAGCAGAACGCGACTCATATGCTGCGCCGGCACCCGATTCACGGCCTGGACCTCGCCCGTGACCTGCAGGAAGGTCGCACGGGCCAGCGGCGGACTACCCCAGAGTGCCGCCTTGCCCCAGATCAGCAGACAGCCGATACAGGCCAGCAATCCCCCGGCAATCAGCATGTGACGCAGGCGCCCGCCCACCGGCAGCAGCGTCGCAGCGCTCGCCAACGCCAGCGTAGCGCAACAGAAAGCAAGCCATTCCAGCTGGTTAGACAAAAAGAACCAGGCGGCTATGCCGGCAGCCAATCCCACCGGCACCCAGAGCGCGAGCTGCTCCCGCTCTCCTTCCAGCCATCGTTCCATCGCGTCGAAAAACCGCTGAAGCCTCCGCCGGACATTCGTGCCAACGGAGGTTTGTCGTGGCTCAAAAGCCATGCTAGGGGGCGTCGCGTTCATGGATAGGCAAGGCGAATGTCGGGGATTGGTGCGGTGACTGCAACGGGGTTGAACAAGCAGGTCGTGACCCGTTTTGCGCCATCGCCTACGGGGTTCCTGCACATCGGTGGCGCGCGGACCGCGCTGTTCAACTGGTTATTCGCCCGTCATCACAATGGCAAGTTCCTGCTGCGCATCGAGGATACCGACCGCGCCCGTTCGACCGAGGAAGCCGTCGCCGCGATCTTCGACGGGCTGGAATGGCTCGGTCTCGCAGGGGACGAGCCCGCCGTCTTCCAGTTCGCCCGCACACAGCGCCATGCCGAGGTCGCGAACCAGCTTCTTGGCAACGGCCATGCCTATCGCTGCTATGCGACGCCGGAGGAGTTGGCGGCGCTGCGCGAGCAGCAGCGTGCCGCCAAGCAGCCGATGCGCTATGACGGCCGCTGGCGCGACCGCTCGGCGGACGAAGCCCCGGAAGGCGCGCCCTTCGTGATCCGCCTCAAGGCCCCGCGCGAAGGCGAGACGGTGATCGAAGACGCCGTGCAGGGCCGCGTCGTCGTCCAGAATGCGGAGCTGGACGACATGATCCTGCTGCGTTCGGACGGCACGCCCACCTATATGCTGGCCGTGGTCGTCGACGACCACGACATGGGCGTCACCCATGTCATCCGCGGGGACGATCATCTCAACAACGCCTTCCGCCAGCTCGGCATCATCAAGGCGATGAATTGGGACGAGCCGGTCTATGCCCATATCCCGCTGATCCACGGGTCGGACGGCGCGAAACTGTCCAAGCGCCACGGTGCGCTCGGCGTCGATGCCTATCGCGACGAGATGGGCATGCTGCCTGAGGCCGTGCTCAACTATCTCCTCCGCCTGGGCTGGGGCCATGGCGACGAGGAGACGATCTCGCAGGAGCGCGCGATCGAGCTGTTTGATATAGCGGGCGTCGGCCGCTCCCCTTCGCGCTTCGACATCAAGAAGCTGGAGAGCCTCAACGCGCATTATCTGCGCGAGGCGGACGACGCGCGCCTGGCTGCGCTCGTCGCGCCGCGCGTCGCCGAGCGGCTTGGCAAGGCTCTGGATGACGGGGCGGAAGAGTTGCTGGCGCAGGCCATGCCTTCGCTCAAACCGCGCGCCAAGACGCTTAACGAAATTGCCGAAGGCGCCGAGTTTCTGTTCAAGGATTGCCCGCTGGATTTTGACGAGAAGGCCCTTGCTCTGCTAGACGACTCCGCGCGCGAGCTGCTGGGCAAGACAGCCGACGCTCTTGGATCGGTCCAGTCCTGGACGGTCGAAGCGATCGAGGAAGCGATCCGCCGCGTGGCAGAGGAAGCCAGTCTGGGTCTGGGCAAGGTCGCTCAGCCCCTGCGCGCGGCGCTGACCGGTCGCACGGTTTCGCCGGGAATTTTTGACGTCCTTTTCCTTCTGGGGAAGGCGCGGAGCTTGGAACGACTGGGCGCTGTCAGGCACGCAGCGGCCGGTTGATGTATCGAGGAGAACATGATGTCGGATAACAATGCCACTTTGACCGTCGGAGGCGATACCAAGGAATATGGTATCCTGAGTGGCACGGTCGGACCCCAGGTCATCGATGTCCGCAAGCTCTATGCCAATACCGGCATGTTTACCTACGACCCTGGCTTCACGTCGACGGCGAGCTGCGATTCCGGCCTGACCTATATCGACGGCGATGCCGGCATCCTGCTGCACCGCGGCTATCCGATCGACCAGCTGGCCGAACAGTCCAGCTTCATGGAAGTCAGCTATCTCCTGCTCAACGGCGAACTGCCCTCGAAGAAGGAGCTGGACGAATTCAGCACCACGATCACGCGCCACACCATGGTGCATGAACAGCTGACCACCTTCTATCGCGGTTTCCGTCGCGACGCGCACCCGATGGCCATTCTCTGCGGCGTCGTCGGTGCCCTGTCGGCCTTCTATCATGACTCGACCGACATCAACGATCCCGACCAGCGCCGGATCGCCAGCCACCGCCTGATCGCCAAGATGCCGACGATCGCGGCGATGGCGTATAAATATTCGGTGGGTCAGCCCTTCGTCTATCCGCGCAACGACCTCAGCTACACCGCCAATTTCCTGAACATGACCTTCTCGGTCCCGGCCGAAGACTATGTCATCGACCCGGTGGTCGTGGACGCGATGGACAAGATATTCACGCTCCATGCCGACCATGAGCAGAATGCGTCGACTTCGACCGTGCGCCTTGCCGGTTCGTCGGGCGCCAATCCCTTCGCCTGCATCGCGGCCGGCATCGCCTGCCTGTGGGGCCCGGCGCATGGCGGCGCCAACGAAGCCGCGCTCAACATGCTGCGCGAGATCGGCACCGTCGATCGCATCCCGGAATATATCGCCCGCGCCAAGAACAAGGACGATCCGTTCCGCCTGATGGGCTTTGGCCACCGCGTCTACAAGAATTACGATCCGCGCGCGACCGTGATGCAGAAGACCGCAAAGGAGGTGCTGGCAAAGCTGGGCGTCAGCGACCCGATCTTCGACGTGGCGAAGGAACTGGAGCAGATCGCGCTCAACGATCCTTACTTCATCGAGAAGAAGCTCTACCCCAATGTCGACTTCTATTCGGGCGTGATCCTCTCGGCTATCGGCTTCCCGACCGAAATGTTCACGGTGCTCTTCGCCCTCGCCCGCACGGTCGGGTGGGTCGCGCAGTGGAACGAAATGATTTCGGACCCCGCGCAGAAGATCGGCCGTCCGCGCCAGCTCTACACCGGCCCGACGCAGCGCGACTATGTGCCGGTCGGCCAGCGCTGATCCGCAAACATAGCAAGCCAAAGGAGAACGGCGCCTCATCGGGCGCCGTTTTTTTTACCGGCTCAGCCGCCGATCGGCAGGAACAGCGTAAAGCGGGCGCCTCCGCCGGGCGCGTCGTCGATGTGGATGTCGCCCCCCATCGCCCGCGCCAGCCGGCGTGAAATGTAAAGACCAAGGCCGCTTCCGCCCGCATCGGTGCGCCCCAGCCGCTCGAACTTCTCAAAGATGCGCTCGCGGCTCTCTTCCGGCACGCCTGCCCCCTCATCAAGGATCGCGATCCAGGCCTGATCGTCTCCGACGCCCGTTTCGATCCGTACCTTGGACCCCTCCGGCGCATAGCGAATGGCATTGCCGACGAGGTTCATCAGGATCTGCAGCGCGCGACGGAACTCGCCGGTTGCGACGGCCGACTGATCGGGCTCGGGCGCGAGCACGGTGATCTTGCGGTCCAGTGCCTTGACCAGGAACAGCCCCGCCGCGCGCCGGCCGATATCGGCCAGGTCGACATCCTCGGTCGCGACCGAGAAATCGAGCCGGTCGATCGCCTGCAGGTCCGCCAGATCGTCGATCAACGCCATCAAATGCCGGCCGGCCGCGGCGATATCGCTGGCATAGCCGGCATAATCGGGCCGCAGCGGGCCATCGAACTGGGCACCGATCGAATCGGCATTGGCGATGATCCGCCCCAGCGGCTGGCGCAAGGACCGGTCGAGCCGCCGGCCGAACTCCGCCGGATAGATGATGACGGCGGGCGATGCAGGCGCGCAGGGCGCGGCAATGGCGCGATCCATGGGAAAGGCCTTGCCACGATATCCCAGCAACTGCCCCGCCAGGTCGAACATCGGAAAACCCGACAAGCGAAAACGACATTCAGGTTCGGCCGTCAGACTAGCCACCTGATCGCGAAACGCACGCCGCTGCGCAAAGCCGCGCAATATGGCCAGATCGCCATCCTCGTCCGGGCGCAGCTCGAAATAGCTGGTGAAGCGGCTGCCCGGCACCGGCGGCGATGCGGGCAAGGCGCTGTCCCTGTCGAGGCCGTCCAGCACCATCTGGAAACGCAGCTGGGTATCGATCTGCCAGGTCCAGCCCTCCGCTACGGCGGCGATGTCGGCCTCCCGCCGCACGATGTCGGCCGACGCGGTGACGGGCGGCCGCTCGTTCCAGTCGATCACGGAGATTTTGACGCCATCCGCTTCCGGCTTGGCGCGCACCCACATATCGATATCGCCGCGCTCAGCCGCAGCCGTCACCGGGCGCGACACGGTAACGCCCAGCCGCAGCGCCAGCCGCGCAACCGCTGCCAATTGGGGGATCGCCAGCACCGCCCCCACATCGCCGCCTGCTTCGCGCTGCAACGCCAGCAGCGAGGGATCGGCGCTCAGCAGCAGACCGTTGGCCGCGACGGTTGCGCGGACGATGGTGGGATGCGCCGACATGTTCATCGGATCGTCACCCGCCGCAGATGATCGAGTTTCGCCCGCAGCGCCGGCGGCGCACGCAGGGCGTTGATGGTCGCGTCCGCTTCCGCCTCCGAAAGGATCTGATAGCGATCCGCCTCGCTGATGATCCCCGCGTCGCTGAGCCTCGGCCGCACCGGACGCAACGCCAGCAGCATATGCCGATAGTCCGCATCGGATCCGCCGAGGGATCGGCACAACGCCGCCAGTTCCGTCAATGGCCCCATCACCATGATGTCGGCGATCTGGGCGCCGTCCATGCGCAACCGCTTCGCAGCGAGCGCCGTGAACAGCAGGAAACGCCGCTGCCCGAGCGCCGCGCCCAGCAGTTCAGGTGCATCGGCACGCTCGCCCAATTGCCGCACCAGCCGTTCGGCCGCGGCGATCGGACCCGCCATTTCGTCATGCCGCGCCAGCAGCGACCAGCCCGCCTCCTCGAAGGCCGGCAAAATGGCATCGGCGGCAGCCAGCGCCGTGCGCTGCACCACCGCCGTCAGGCAGGCGGCGGCCGTCCACAACAATTCCGCGAAATGCTCGGCGGGCAGGTCGGCCAGCATCGGTTCGTCTTCCGCGCCCACCGCAATCCAGCGCCCTTCGGCAACGGCCAGCGCCGCCAGGGCATGGCTGACCGCCGGATCGTCGGCGGCGACAATCGCATCGGCATCCATATCGCCATCCTGATCGTCAGGTTGGCCGAACTGGCGCAGCATCAGCGTGACGCCCGCGCGCATCTGCATATGCGCCAGCAGGGCCGGACCCAGCAATGCTGGCTGCGCGCAGACGGTCGGCCAGCATAGCGGCTCGGGATGCTGCGCCAGCAAGGCCGCAATCTCCGGCCTTTTATCCAACGCGAATCGCAACGCCATCTCCACGCTGGTCAGGCATCCGCCCAGATGGCGGCGAGTCTCGGCCAACAGCGCGTCATGGCGTTCCCGCCCCTCATTGGGAAAGAAAAACGCCAGATCAATGGCATGGCCGACGGGAACAGCGGACATGCCCGCCATGACTTGCGCCACCGGCCAGCTGTCCGCCACGATCGGTCCGGTAAGGGACGAAAAGGCGCTCATATCGGCCAGCATAGCCACACGTCCTTAAAATGCACTAAACCCTAAACGGCAAAAATGCTCAGTCCCGTTTCATCAGGATGATGGCGCCGACCGAAGAGATCGTGCCCAGCATCGCGACGTCAAATCCCAGCGAAAATGCGCCGAACAGCGTCGTCACCAGCAGGACCAGCAGCGCGCTCGCGGGCGTGAAGACCATCCAGGGCCGCACGCTGCCCGTGCGCTGCCACCGTTCGGCCAGTTGAACGATCAGCAGCAGCAGCGCCAGGCAGGTCGCCAACACGCTGGTGCCCGCCAGCGAAATCCCGCCGGCCGCGAAAGAAGGCACCAGGAAGGCGGCCCAGCCCATCGGCGGCGGCCGCAGGGCGAGTTCGTCCAGCCGATCGGCGACTTCGGCCAGCAGCAGCGCCAGCAGCAGCAGGCAAATCCCGGTGATCGGCCACAACAACTCGATCGGCACCAGCGCGATCGCGCCGAGCGCCATGCCGGCGATCCGCACCTGGGTCGCGGGAACCTGCGTGCGCATCAACGTGGGGCTGATCAGCCTGGCAGCAGGGCCGAGCAGATATTGTTCGGCAGCCCCCCTGACGCGTATGGCGCGCGATCCGCTCGACATCATCGCCTGCGCGACCAGATCGGCCTGCGCCTGCCCGTCGACCAGCGCAACCCGCCCTTCCAGCAGATCGTCCTGCGGCACGGTCACGCGCCGCGCGCTCCCCTGGATCGCCGCCCGCACCAACGTCAGCGACAGGTCCCAGTCACCGATCATGTCGAGCGTGCTGAACAGCAGGTCGGGGCTTATTCGCGCCAATCCGGCCCAGCGCTGCCCGGCGTCGATCCGTTCGAACGGCGCGCTGGCGCGGCTGTCATCCGTCACCAGCAGCGCATTACCCTCGCGCTCCGCCATGGCGCTGAAATGGGCGTGCGATACGATCGCGCCGTCCGCGACCAGCATCACATCCGTGTTGCGCGGTGCATCCCGGACCATCGACACCATGTCGCGCACCAGCGCCACGGCGAGACCATCAGCGCTCAGCCGGTCGACGGCCTGCGACAGCGCGGGGGTAATGACGCTGACCAGGATCATGATCCGGTCCGCCCCTGCCCTGGCCGCCTGCCGCGCCTGATATTCCACCAGCGTCTGGCCCGCGAAATGGAGGCTGGCGCGCAACGATCCAGCCGAATCGGTGGAGGCCCGGCTGGCGCTGAGAATGGCGGCGAATGTCATGCTGCGATGGAACCGACCCGATCTTGTGAGATCAGCCTTGTTACAAGGCCGACGCGATCGTGCAAGCGGCCCGTATCAGCCCTGCCGAAGCAGATCCAACGTCGCGCGCATGCGGCGCAGTACACGCGGGTCGCCCGGCGCGCTGTCGGCCGCTTCATCGGCCAGTGCCATCAGGCCGGTCAGGCCGAAGCTGGCCGCCAACCCCTTGAGACGCCATGCCGCCAGTTCCCAATTCGCGTCGCACCGGGCGCGCTGCAGCAGTTCCAGGTGACGCTCGGCGCTCTCCATGAAAGCGACGCGCAAATCCGCGATCAGCGAAAGATCTTCACCAACAGCGGCGGCAAGGGCCGCATTCAGGGCGCCAGGATCATAGGACATGGGTTCAACGCTATCGGGCTTGCGTTAAGTTTTGGTAACAGGGCATTTTGTTGCGCTGAAAAGATGATAGGATAGGGTCCATGACCGGGGGCAGCACAATCGTCGAATTCTGGCGAGACAAGAGCATAGCGACCAGCGATGGGGCGCAGACGGAAGACAGCGTCCTGCTGAAGCAGGCGGTGGAGGAGCTCGAAGCGGACAGCGAGGCGGCCGAAATTGGCGAGCGGGCTGCTCGGCGGACACAGATCATCCTCGCCGCTGTCGGCATCTTGTGGCTGGGCTTTGCCGGCTGGGCAACCGCCGGCCAGTGGCGCGCGGGCCCGCCCGCCTGGCCCGGCCTCGTCGCAACGCTGCTCGTCCCGATCCTCCTGCTCGGCCTTGCCTATCTTCTGCTCCTGCGCAACAGCCGCGCCGAATCGCGCCGCTATCTCGACACCGCGCGGGCGTTGCGCACCGAAGCGGAACTGCTGGAACTGCGGCTCGCCCGAATCACCAGCCAGCTCGAAACCGCACGCCAGGCGATGCAGGACAAGGCGGAGTTGCTGGACAGCTATGGCGCCGCCGCCAGCAGCAATATGGAGGCATCGGCCGAACTGATCGCCAGCCGCGCGCACAGCACGACCGAAAAGGCCGAAGCTGCCGAGCGTGCCGGCGCGCTGCTGGTCGCCCGGATGGACGCACTGATCACCGCCATGCCCGAGCTTGAGGACCGTGCCGCCCGCATGGCCGCGCAGATCGTCGACAATGGCCATGCGCTGGCCGAACGGATCGACACGCTCGAAGCGCGGCTTCATGCGCTGGGCGAACTGTCCGACGACGCCCGGGCACGCACCCTGTCCGCGACCAAGAGCCTGTCGAGCCAGCTCACCCAGCTTCAGGAAGCCACCCGGTCGGCCACCGACGAAGTGAACGGCCTCGCCGACATCGCCTCGGGTCGGATCGACGCGACGGCACTGAGCGCGCGTCAAGCGATGGAGGACAGCGCAGGCCATCTGGACCTGCAGGCCGGCATCTTGGCGAACCTGATGGATCGCGCGAAGACCGGGCTCACCGACACGGCACAGTCGGTCATGGACGTGATGGCCGAAGATCTCGACCGCGTCGAAATCGACCTGCGGCGTCGGCTGGAGGCTGCAGCAGCCCGGGCACAAGAAACCATGGCCGCGGCTGATCGCGACCTCACGCAACAGGCGGCGTCGCTCCATTCGCTGGTGGAGACGGCCCAGGTCGGCATCGCCGCGACCAGCCAGAA
Source organism: Sphingobium sp. (assembly GCA_035251955.1). Lineage (GTDB taxonomy): Bacteria > Pseudomonadota > Alphaproteobacteria > Sphingomonadales > Sphingomonadaceae > Sphingobium. The sequence goes on from DATFDS010000059.1 coordinate 19,406, forward strand.
CGCACTCACCACCCTGGCCCGCGATGCCGAGACGATCGACGCAGACCTGCGCAACCGCCTGGATGCCGCGCTGACACGCGCCCGCGACGGCATCGCGCTGACCGACGAGGGTCTCGCCCGCCAGTCGGAGGCGCTCGATGCGCTCCTTTCGCGTTCGCGCCTGAGCCTTGAGTCTATCAGTGGCGACACGGTGTCGGGCCTGGCCGACCATATGGCCGAGGTCGAAAGCCGCCTGCATCAGATCAACGATCTGGTCGAAGGGCAGCGTTCGCTCGTGTCCGGCCTGCATGCCACGCTCAATGACGCGATCGACGCCGCCCAGTCGCGTTTCGCAACGCTGGAGGAAAGCGCGCTCGCCCGCAACGAGCGGCTGACCCAGGCGCTTGCCCGCCTGACGTCGGAAACCCAGCGGATCGACGGTGCCCTCGCCGCCGGCGGGCTCACCGCCGAAAAGCTGATCGGCGCCGCCGAAACCCTGCTGGTCGCGCTCGATTCCAGCGTCCGCGAACTGGACGAAACCTTCCCCGCCGCGCTCCAGCGTTTCGATGCGCGGATCGAAACCAGCCGCGCCGCGCTCGACAGCGCGGCCCCCGAAATGGAGCGTTTGGAGGCCATCTCCGAAGCGCTGGTCGGCCGCACTCAGGAAGCCGAGGAACTTCTGCGCGGCCAGGGCCGCCGCCTCACCGAATGGCTGGAAAGCACCCAGAGCGGGGTCGAGGCCAATCGCGAACTGGTCGAACGGCTGCGCACCGCGCTCGACAATGCGCATCAGGACGCGACCCGCATCACCGAGGGCGCGGGTCCGCTGCTCGTGACCGCCCTGCTCCGCGTCAAGGATACGGCGGACCAGGCCGCCGAACGCGCTCGCCAGGCACTGGGCCGCGCCATCCCCGATGCCGCGCAGAGCCTCGCCGAAGCCAGCGAGCAGGCGCTGCAGCGCGCCATCGACGATAAGGTGACGGCGCAAATCGAACTGGTCGCCAAGGTTGCCGAGGAAGCGGTCAAGGCGGCGCACCACGCATCGGATCGCCTGACCCGCCAGTTGCTGACGATCGCCGACACCAGCGCCAGCGTGCAGGCGCGGATCGAGGAGGCCGAGCGCGCCTCAGAGGACCGCGACCGCGACCATTTCGCCCGTCGATCGGCCCTGCTGATCGAATCGCTCAACAGCACGGCGATCGACGTCACCAAGATCCTGTCGAACGACGTCACCGATTCCGCCTGGTCCGCCTATCTCAAGGGCGACCGCGGCGTCTTCACCCGCCGCGCGGTCAAGCTGCTGGACGCAGGAGAATCCCGCGAAATCGCGCTGCATTACGACAATGACGCCGAGTTCCAGGACCATGTGAACCGCTACATCCACGATTTCGAATCGATGCTGCGCGTGATCCTCTCGGCCCGCGACGGCAATGCGCTCGGCGTCGCCATCCTCTCCTCCGACATGGGCAAGCTGTACGTAGCACTCGCCCAGGCGATCGAACGGCTGCGGCAATAGGGCTGCTTTCGGCCAACAGCGAACGTCAGAAATCCGTTCGGGCTGAACGAAATCGAAGCCCTCAGCCGAGCGGGGCGAGGCGCCCCTGCTTCGCCTTCGCTCAGCAGAGCCCTTCGACAGGCTCAGGGCGAACGGAAGGAGGTGTCTGGAAGCGACCAATTGCGGAAATTCACAGGCGATTGACCAACTCTCAATAGCGGACAGTACGCCAGATCGATCACAACTGACTTCATGCAACACAACCGCGCAGAGATATTTCTCCTCCGGCATGGCGAAACCCAGTGGAACGTTACGGGCCGCTTTCAAGGTACGCTGGACTCCGCGTTGACGGAAAGAGGTATCGGGCAAGCAGTTGCGATGGGGAGGGTGCTCGCGGAGAGGGTATCGAAAGCGGATGCTCTATTTGCGAGTCCTCTTGGGCGAGTCCGCCAGACAAACCAAGTCATCCGCTCGTTTGGCAACTACCCGGAAACGATATGGGACTCACGTCTGGAAGAGGTTTCCATTGGCTCGTGGAATGGTCTGACCCACATCGATATAGATGCCTGCTGGCCCGGAGCGCTCGACGGCAGTAGCCCCTACGACTGGTTTTTCCGCTCGCCCGATGGCGAAAGTTACGACAGCGCCGCGGCTCGGGTGAATAATTGGCTAAGCGGGCTGAACGGCGTCATTGTAGCATTGTCACATGGATTGTTGGGGCGAATTATCCGGGGGCGTTATCTGGGCCTCGACCGTAACGAGGCGCTGAGTCTACCCATTCCACAAGACGCCATATGGCGATTAGCTGACGGCAGAGCAGAACTGTTAGCAGACGGTTAGCCACCGGTCCGCCATCCACCCCTTTTCGTCGTTCCCGCGCAGGCGGGAACCTATGTTCCCCCAAATAACGGGATTGCCGAAGGCGAGACAGGT
>DATFDS010000060.1:0-10121 GCA_035251955.1 Sphingobium sp.
CTCGGTCAGAGGGGGAGAGCGGTCGTCGACTTGATTTCCGAAAGGGCGACCATCGAATTGATTTCCTGGATGCCCGGGACCCGGCTGAGTTGATCGAAGAAGAAACGTTCATAGGCGTTGATGTCTTCGGCCACTATGCGAAGGATGAAGTCCGTCGATCCCAGCGTGACATAACAGTCGAGGACCTCCGGGAATTTCTGTATGGCGGCTGAAAATTCCTCGATATTTTCACGGCCTTTGCCATTGAGGCGGACCTGGGCAAAGATTTGCGCGTTCAGCCCGACCTTGGTGCGATCCAGCAGCACGACCTGCTTGGCGATGACGCCCAGATCCCGCAGCCGCTGAATGCGCCGCCAGCATGGAGAAGGCGACAGCGCGGCCCGTTCCGCGATCTCCGCATTGGTGAGCGATCCGTCGTCCTGCATGATCCTGAGGATCCGGCGATCGGTAGCGTCGAGTTCTACGGGCATGAAATACCTAAAATTACCATAAATTAGAAAATTATTTCGTTCTTTATGGCGTTTGGCGGCAAAATAGACAATGATTTTTCGCGGCTGCCCCTGAATATTGGCCCTGCATTTTGAGAGAGGACCGACATGGTTGCCCTTGCAGCCCAACGAATGACCATAGCGCAATCCGACAGAGCGCCGTCCCTGTTCGCGGTGCGCACCTCTGCCGATCCGCAAGTGATGCTGCGCGTGGCCGGACTGTTCGCGCAACGTGATCTCGTTCCGGAACAGATTTGCTGTCGCAGGGCCGGCGAGTATCTGCTGATCGACATCGAGATCGTGCTGGAGAATGACCAGACTGCGCAAATTCTCCTTCAGAAGATCCGGTCCCTGGTCCATGTCGAGCGTGCCAGCCTGGTCGGGGCAATTGGTTTCTAGCCCGGAAGACGTGCCGCCACACTGCCCAGCACGAACTGCATCGGATTTGCGGGAACGAAGATCGGGCTGAAGGACAGGATCGGCGAAGAATCCTTGGCCTTGGCAACGAATTCCCGAACGGAATTTTCTCGATCATCGGTTTCACAGGGAAATATTTCCTCAGAACGGGCATTCGACGGTAAGGATAGGCGAGGATTTTTCCGCGCCGTCAACGATAATGATGCAGCCGGCCCGGACACGGAGCCGGCGTGATGTCGAGGGGGGAGCATGTCCACCTCGTTGAGAAGGAGTGATCATGTCTCTCGCTGATCCCGGCCAGGCGCGTCGGGCGCTTTCGCTTCACATTCCGCAACCGGCGTCCCGGCCCGGCGTGCAACCGGATTTCCATGGTCTGGACATTCCGCCCGCAGGCGCTTGTCCACGCCCGGCGGTGGATGTCGCGGCGTCGGAAGTTCGCGACCTGGCCTTCGGTCTGGTGCGCGTTCTGGATGACGAAGGGCGGGCGGTCGGGCCGTGGGATCCCGCGCTGGACCCCGATATTCTCCGCCGCGGCTTGCGGGCGATGATGCTCACCCGCGCCTATGACGAGCGGATGGTGCGCGTCCAGCGGCAGGGCAAGACCAGCTTCTATATGAAGTCGACCGGCGAGGAAGCCGTCGCCGTCGCTGCCGCCATGGCGCTCGACCGCGACGACATGTGCTTCCCCACCTATCGCCAGCAGGGCTTGCTGGTGGCGCGCGACTGGCCGCTGCGCGAAATGATGAACCAGGTCTATTCCAACAGCGGCGACCTGCTCAAGGGCCGGCAGATGCCGGTCTTCTATTCGAGCCGGAAAGCCGGTTTCTTCTCGATCTCGGGAAATCTGGGCACGCAATATAGCCAGGCGGTGGGCTGGGCCATGGCCTCTGCGGCGAGCGCCGACACCCGTATCGCCGCCGCATGGATCGGCGACGGGGCCACGGCGGAAGGCGATTTCCACTATGCGCTGACCTTTGCGTCGGTCTACCGGGCGCCCGCGATCCTGAACATCGTCAACAATCAGTGGGCGATCAGTTCCTTCATGGGATTTGCCGGGGGAGAGGCCACGACCTTCGCCGCTCGCGGCCTGGCCTATGGCCTGCCGGCGCTGCGCGTCGACGGCAACGATTTCCTCGCGGTCTATGCCGCCACCCGTTGGGCCGCCGAGCGGGCGCGCGCCAATCTGGGCGCGACGGTGATCGAACTGTTCACCTATCGCGCCGACGCCCATTCGACGAGCGATGATCCCACGCGTTACCGCGCCGCCGGTGAAAGGGATGTCTGGCCGTTGGGCGATCCGATCGAGCGGCTTTCGCGCCACCTGACGGCGCTGGGCGAATGGGATGCGGATCGCCACCAGGCGCTGGCCGATGAACTGGCGGCGCATGTCCGGGAGGAAGGAAAGGCGTCCGAGGCGCTGGGTACGTTGGGGCAGGGGCCTGGTCTCGACCGGTCGTCGATGTTCGATGATGTCTACAAGGAAATGCCGCCGCACCTCGTGCGTCAGCGCGCGCAGATGCTGGAGGGGAATTGATGCCGCGCATGAATATGATCCAGGCGATCAACAACGCCATGGACACCTGTCTGGGCCGCGATCCCAAGGTGCTCGTCTTCGGGCAGGATGTCGGCTATTTCGGCGGCGTCTTCCGGGCCACCGACAAATTGCAGGAGCGCCACGGCCTCCAGCGGGTCTTCGACGCGCCTATTGCCGAGGGCGGGATCGTCGCGATGGCGGTGGGCATGGGGGCCTATGGGATGCGCCCTGTCGTCGAGATCCAGTTCGCCGACTATATCTATCCCGGCACCGATCAGCTGATCTCCGAGGCCGCGCGGATGCGCTATCGCACGGCGGGCGAATGGTGGTCGCCGATCACGGTCCGCGCGCCCTATGGCGGCGGCATCTTCGGCGGACAGACCCACAGCCAGTCGCCCGAGGGCATCTTCACCCATGTGGCGGGGCTCAAGACGGTGATTCCGTCCAATCCCATCGATGCGAAGGGGCTGTTGATCGCGGCGATCGAGGATGACGACCCGGTTCTCTTCTTCGAACCCAAGCGCCTGTATAACGGCCCGTTCGACGGCCATCACGACCGGCCCGTCAAGCCCTGGTCGCAGCATCCGGCGGGGGAAGTGCCCGAAGGCCATTATACCGTGCCGCTCGGCAAGGCGGCGGTCGTGCGCGAGGGCAAGGCGGTCACGGTCCTGTCCTACGGCACGATGGTCCATGTCGCGCTGGCCGCGGCCGAGGATACGGGCATCGACGCCGAAGTCATCGACCTGCGCACGCTGGTCCCGCTCGACCTGGAAACAATCACGGCGTCGGTGGAAAAGACCGGATGTTGCGTCGTCGTGCATGAGGCGACGCTGACCTGCGGTTTTGGCGCCGAGCTTGCGGCGTTGGTGCAGCAACATTGCTTCTATGCGCTGGAGTCCCCGGTTGAACGCGTGGCAGGCTGGGACACCCCCTATCCGCACGCATTCGAATGGGATTATTTTCCGGGCCCCGCCCGGGTGAGTGCGGCCCTGCGCCGCGCGACGGAGCGCTGAAAAACCATGGCCTATAAATCGTTCAAGCTCCCCGACATCGGCGAGGGGACAGCCGAGGCCGAACTGGTCGCGTGGCATGTCAATGTCGGCGACCAGATCGAGGAAGACCAGCCGCTCTGCGACGTCATGACCGACAAGGCGACGGTGGAAGTCACCGCACCCTTCGCCGGCAAGGTGGTCGACCGGACCGGCAAGCCGGGAGAGATGCTGCCGGTCGGCGGGGTCATCCTGCAATTCGAGGTTGCCGACGACGAGGGCGACGAGGAAGCGGCCCCGCCGGCTGCTCCCGCGCTCGCGGAGGCGGTGCCCACGGTTGCCGAGGGCGTTGCGGAAGATCCCACGCAGGCCCGCGTGCTTGCCTCGCCCGCGGTGCGCAAGCGCGCAGGGGATCTGGGACTGGATCTTCGGCAGGTGACGGGCACCGGGCCGCAGGGGCGGGTGCGTCAGTGCGACCTCGACGCCCTCTTGAAGGAGGTGCGCGTCGATCGCGTTCCCGTTCCGGCGCCGCAGCCCTCAATGGCTACCCCGCTTGCCAAGAGTCCGACGCCAGTCTTTTCTCAGGATGACGATGTCGACGAAGTCCCTGTGATCGGGCTGCGGCGGCGGATCGCCGAGCGCATGCAGGACACGAAGCGGCGCATCCCGCACTTCTCCTATATAGAGGAAGTGGACGTGACGCAGCTTGAAACGCTGCGCGCCACCATCAACGCGACGCGCAGCGAGGGCCGGCCGAAGCTGACCATGCTGCCGTTCCTGATCTGCGCGCTCACGCGTGTTCTTCCGGAATTTCCCCAGATCAATGCCTTGTACGACGACAATGCAGGCGTTGTGCGCCGTCATGCCAAAGTCCATGCGGGCATTGCAACCCAGACGCCCCAGGGACTGGTCGTTACCGTATTGCGCGAGGCCGAAAAGCGGGATCTGTGGGATCTGGCCAACGAACTGACGCGTTTGTCGGGGCTTGCGCGGAGCGGCCGGGCGGCGCCGTCGGACCTTTCGGGCTCCACGATCACGATCACCAGCCTCGGCGCCATGGGCGGGCTGGCGACGACGCCGGTCATCAACAGTCCCGAAGTGGCGATTGTGGGCGTCAACAAGCTGGTCGAACGGCCGATCGTGCGCGATGGCCGCATCGAAGTGGCGAAGATGATGAATCTGTCTTCTTCCTTCGACCATCGGGTGGTCGACGGATGGGATGCCGCTTCCTTCATCCAGCGCGTCAAGACGCTGCTGGAAACGCCTTCCCTGCTGTTCATGCAGCCCTGAGGAAGACTCCGAACGGCGCATCGGCGCTGTTCGGACAGGCGCCCGAACAAAGCAGCCGTTTATTACGCCACCTTTACGCCGCCGGCTGCTCTTCAAGCGCAGCGCGGACGGCGGCGATCGAATCCTGTTCCATCGCTTCATACAGCGTGAACGGATCGGTCACGGCCACGCCAAGGGCCTGTTCGAATGCAGCCTGTGCCTCGTTCGCAGAATAGCTGCGCTGTTCGCTCGTGCCCAGATTGGACTGGAAGATGCCGGCGGCGCTCACGGGAAGGAAATCCTCGTAAACGATCGGACGTGCTTCGACGGCGCCGCTGGCCAGCAGCGCTTCCAGATTGAAAGGCTGATCGGCCCGAGGCGCCGTTCCTCCTGCAAGCCGATAGGAGAAATAGGCCAGGCCTTCGCGGCGAAGCGTGTCCAGATCGTCGGGGAACCGCTGGAAGATATCCGCCAGCCGCCGCGCATAGCTTCCCCCGTCGCCGTCGCGGGCCTCGGCAAGCAGCGCGTCGTAGAGCGCGCGCCCTTTGGGCGTCAGCGCGACGCCGCGCTGTTCGATCTCGCCGAAACGGGCGGTATGCGTGCCTGTTTTGCCGCCATCGCCGGGAAAGCGAATAGCTTCCTCCAGCGCCTTGAAACTGGTCTGGCGCAGCAGGATGGGCACGGCGCGGGCCGGTGGCCCTTCGATGACGGACTTGGCGTCCATGCCGCGCGCTTGCATTTCCCGCTGGGCGGCATCGATGTCGAGCGTCCGGGGGGTAAGATGGTTGATGTGCGGTCCCTTGAACGAAGAGACATCCGCAACAAGGCGATGCACGTTCAGCAACCTGTCATAGGTGGCGGCATCGACCAGCGTCTCTTCACGCCAGCGGAAGGTTTCCAGCACCGCCTGGACGAACGCGTCCGCTGCCGCCGCGTCTAGGCCGCCGTCGCGTTCGAACTGTTCGACAAGGGCGATCGCGCGATCGGAGAATATCTGCCGCTGCGCCAGGATGCGTCCAGCCTCCTCCCGCAGCGCCTCATCCTCGATCAGTTCCAGCCGCAGCAGGGACGTGAACAGGCGGAACGGATTGCGGTTGAGATCGTCGCTTTCGGTCGGACGGAAAGCGGTGGAATGCACCGGCACGCCGGCTACCGACAGATCATAATAGCCAACAGGATGCAGCCCCATCACGGCGAATACGCGCCGGGTCATCGCCAGTTCGGCCGGCGTTCCGAGGCGGATGGCGCCGTGCCGTTCCTGCCCAAGGCGTTCGATCTCGCCGGCCTGCGTCAAGCTGGTTTCCAGCGCGGGGTCGCCGCGCAGGACCTGGCCGTTCACCTGATCGACGATCTCCAGAAGCTCGCCATAGAGGGGGACCTCCCCGCGATACATGCGCGACATCGCGTCGGAAAACGCGCCGCGGATCGCGTTTTGCGGGATGAACTTCCCTCCGTCCATCTTTCACTCCGAAAAGAACGGCGCCCGGCCCATCAATCTCATGGTGGTGGCCGCCCTGTCCAGTAGCATTCGTCATACTCCATCGACACTGTCGGATGCGATGGATTCTTCGCGTCGCCAGGTGATTTCGTCTGGCTGGAAATCAACCTGGCGGAAGGCTTCAGGCAGTCACGGTCGTCAGCAGGCCGGTCTTGGGGTGACAGCCGATATATTCCAGGATCTGCTCGGCTGATTTGACGACGAACACTTCGTGGAAAAGCCGAAGGTCGAATTGCCCTTCCAGGGTCCTGGCGATGGTCATGAAGCCGTCGAATATGGCGACATGGGTGGGATGATGTTCCGCCCACGCTTCCAGATCGGCGAGCGAGCGCCAGTAGCCGAGGCCGAAGGCCCGCTCGACCGGATTGCCCGCCTCATCGATATTCTGCATCAAACGATTGCTGTAACAGCCGATCTCCATTCCCTGCGTGCTGAGAAAATCCATCCCCGCCTGCAGGACCGGCCGCATCTTCGCCAGATAGAGTTCACGTTCCGCGCCGCCCGTATTCGACCAGTCCTGGCCTGAACGAATGACCGCCATATTGTCGTGCCCGACGATCCTTATGCGCGCCGGCGGTGCCGCAGGGTCGGCCGCCGGGTTTCCCGACGGTTCGAGAGCGTCGGTCTGGGACGCGGCCATACGGTCGCGCATGCCGCCCCAATAGCCATGTTCCTGCACGTCGCTCTGGCTGTGCCGTCCAAGAATTTCACCGATGCCGGTCAGGTGATCCGCCGCGTTGAACAGGGTTTCGAGATGCGTCGATCGGGGCAGGAATATCTCCCGGAACAGGCCGATGCCGGCCTTCTCCCGGTCCTCGGAAGCCCACCAATCCTCGACAGCCCGGTCCTGCGCGAAAGCCTGATAATCGTCCGGATCGGGCCAATGGGCGATGACGACCAGATTTTCGAAGCCCTGGGGGTCGGTGTAGCGCGCCCGATGCGTGGCGCCCACGCCCCTGGCCGTGGCGAGCTGGCTTTCGATGGCCTGGCGCGCGGCGGCGGCGGCGCTTTCCTGTCCCGACCGCCATTGCACGCCATAATAGCCGATCGCAATCCGTTCGATCGCAGTGTCGCCGCGTGCCGTCCAGGCGGGTACAGGCGGCTGGTAATCGTCCGAACAGCGTTTCGGACGGGTGCGCGGGCAACGCAGATGAGGGGGAATCGCTGATTCCATGACTGGACCTGTCCTTGTCGAAATTCGGCGCATCGTCGGGGATGACCATGGCGCGGTCATTGGGTTCGAAAATGCGCCCACAAAGAAGGAGCGTTTCGCTCCAGGTGAAAAGGCTAGAGCGCGCTGCGTTAAACCGGACGCAGATCACGCGCTCTAAGTTTTTGTTGTCGTATCGTTTTAGCGGAAAACCGGTTCCCACTTTTCCGCACGATGCTTTAGAGAATGATCCGGACGTCGGCTTCGGTCTGTGCCGGCGCCTCTTCTTCTCCCTGGTCGAACAGGGGGGCATGATCGCGGCTGGAAGACAGGCGGCCGAACCGTTCCACCCGCGCCGAAGGGGCCGGATTGAACAGCAGGCGGGCGACATCGGGCCGCGAATAATGGCCGACCGGGTCCGCCGCAGCCTTGGCAAACGGGATCAGCGACAGGTCGATATCCGCATAGACCAGACCCTCGACGGTCGGATCCAGACGTTCGGACAGCAGCGCCCCGTCGGGCCCATAGATGACCGAATAGCCGCCGCCGGGCGGGAGCAGGTCGCGCTTGGCCTGCGTGTCGCACATCATCTCGATGATGTCCTGCGAGACGACGGCCGTGGGAGCGACGACGAAACACTGGCCTTCGGCGGCATAGACCCGGCTTACCGCATTGTTGAGTTCCGGGCCGAGCGCGAAGGCTGTCCCCTGATATAGCGAGAAGCTCGGCCAGGCGGCGACATGGATCTGTTCGTTCTGCGCATACATCGCATATTTGGTGAGGGGGTTCAGATGCTCCCAGCAGCACAGCGCCCCGACCCGGCCGAGCGGCGTGTCGTGCACCTTGAGATCGCTGCCGTCCCCTTCGCCGAAGATCGTCCGTTCTACGTGCGTCGCCTTGAGCTTGCGCCGGGCATGGACGATCTGTCCCTGGTCGTCGATCGTCAGCTGGGCAATGTAGAGGCTGCCCGCCGCCCGTTCGCTGTAGCCCAGCACGACCCAGATGCCGTTGGCCTTGGCGGCGGCGGCGATCCTTTGCGCTTCCGGTCCGTCCGCCGTCATCGAATTCTCGAAATAACGGCCGACAAACTGCATGCCCCAGGCCGGCGCGTCGAGCCATGCCCAGAAAGGGTAGCCGGGCAGCCAGCATTCGGGAAAGGCGATCAGCCTGGCGCCGGCAGCGGCTGCCTCCTCGATCAGGGCGATGGTCTTTTCCACGCCGCGTTCCAGATCGAGGAAAGCAGGTGCCGCCTGTACCGCTGCAACCTTGAAAACTTCCTTGGCCATATGAGATCCTCATTCCGTCCGACGCTTGCGCAGCCTTGTGTCGCGCAATCATCGGCCAGAACGGGCTCCCCGTCTTTGCATCAGGGGCACATCCACTTGCCCGGAGCGGCACTATGCTCCGTACCGCTATATGCAACAACATGCTCCGCAAGAAGCAAGACGTGTTCTGCAACATTCGTAGAATAAGGTCGGCGATTCCGCCCGGTCATAGGGCGCCGCAATTCATAGATATAAATCTTGGGGTGAGACAATATGTTCAAAAGTGGGGATTTCAAATCCAGATATCTGGCTTCGCTCTGTATCGGAGCGTCCTTGATGGCCGTTCCGGCAGCCGCGTCGGCGCAGCTGTCGTCCGACGATCAGTCCACGCAGGATGGCGGACTTGCGGAAATCACGGTGACCGCGCAGAAACGGTCGGAGAATTTGCAGGATACGCCCATCGCCATCACGGCCGTCACCGGCGCCACGCTGGAGGCCAAGGGGCGCGGCGACATCGCCGAACTGGGGCAGATGACGCCCAATCTGGTCTTCAACACGACCGCGCCGGTCAGCGGCGTATCCTCCGGCGCGGTGGTCTTCATTCGCGGCATCGGCCAGACCGATTTCCAGCTGACGACCGACCCGGGCGTGGGCACCTATGTCGACGGCGTCTATGTCGCCCGGTCGGTCGGCGGCGTGCTCGATGTCCTCGACCTGGAACGCGTCGAGGTTCTGCGCGGTCCGCAGGGGACGCTGTTCGGGCGCAACACCATCGGCGGCGCGATCAGCCTGGTCACGCGCGAACCGAGCAAGGAATTCCAGGGCAGCGCCAGCCTGACCGGTGGGTCCGACGATCGCGCGGACATGCGCGTTTCGGTGAGCGGCCCGATCACCGACGCGATCCGGGTCGGTGTGGTCGCCTCCTCCAAGAATCGCGACGGCTATATCCACGGCCTGCTCGACAATCGCGACCTGGGCAATATCAACCGCGATTCCGCCCGTGCCACCTTCCTGTTCGAACCGGAGGGCGGCTTCCGGGCGACCTTGTCGCTCGACGGCACGCGCGTGCGCGAACAGAATGCCGCCAGCAAGCTGGTCGGCATCACGCTGACCCCGCCGGGTTCACCGACCAGGACGGATATTCGTTATAATCGCGCCACCGGCGGCGTCGATACGGAAGTCGTGGCCATTCCGCCAGGTCAGCCTTCGCTGGCATTCCTGTACAATCTGGTCGATGCGCCGGTACTGGGTACGCAGCCCTATGACGGGCGCTGGATCACACCCGGCCTGAACAGCACCTATGCGACAGGTCCGAACGGAACCCGGCTGAATATCTGGGGCACGGCGCTGACGCTGGAACAGTCGCTGCCCTTCGACGCCACGATCAAGTCGATTTCCGCCTATCGCGCCACGGACGGCAGCTTCAACCGCGACCCGGACGGTTCCCCGCTCAAGGTCACGGAGAACCAGAATTTCGACTATAAGCAGAAACAGTTCAGCCAGGAACTGCA
>DATFDS010000061.1:0-4453 GCA_035251955.1 Sphingobium sp.
GACGCCGGTCTACAGCACCTTCCTGTCAGACGATCAGGTGAAAGAGGTGCTTTCGACCTTCGACGCCTTCCATCCGCTTGGCCGCAACGGCCAGCCTCGCGACGTCGCCGAAGCGATCCTGTTCCTCGCCTCCGATCAGGCGTCGTGGATCACTGGTGCCGTCCTTCCCGTCGATGGCGGCGTGACCGCCGGTCGTCAGTAAGCGGCCAACCGAGAGCATAGTCATGCAAACCAAGGTAGCCATCGTGGGAGGCGGCCTCGCCGGTCTCTATGCCGCACGCCTCCTTAATGCCGTCGGAGTCGATTTCCGCTTGCTGGAGGCGAGGGATCGCTTTGGCGGGCGCGTCCTCTCCATTGATGACACCGGCCAGCTTTCCGATGACGGCTTCGACCTTGGCCCATCCTGATTCTGGCCCGGCATGCAGCGGGCCACGGCCGCGCTGAGCCGTGAACTCGAACTGGCCGCGTTCCCGCAGCATGGCAAAGGCGATGTTCTGTTCGAGCGCATATCGAAAGAGGCGATCCACCGAGTCCAATCGATGCGGCAGGAGCCCGAATTTATGCGTTTAGACGGCGGCACCGGGACGCTGATCAAGGCGCTCGTCGCGGCGCTGCCGCGCGAGCGCCTTGATCTCGGATCGGTGGTGACCGATATCACGCTCATGAGCGAAGGGGTGGTGCTCGCGATGCGAGGAGCGGGCGCACCATTTGAACTGCTGACCGCCGATCCGCTGACCGCGACGCGAGCCGATAGAACCGACGGTGCTCATCTGGTGCCCAGCCGAACGCCGTGGGTGACTGGTGTCTGGTCCGACCATCTGGCGCTGGGTGGCAGCGAGACCAGCGCGAGCGAGCCCGGCTATCTCGCAGGCGCTGTCGATGCCGCTGAGCGCGCCGTAGCCGAGATCAGGACTAGGTTCGTCGATGCGAAGGCGATCATGGGACGCTGAACGGAAAGACCGCGCTCATCACTGGCGGCAGCAGCGGCATCGGCCTTGTCACCGCGAAACGTCTTCGCGCGGAGGGCGCGCGCGTCTGGATCAAGCGGGGGAGCGCTTTTGCATCCTGGCGTATGCCCGTTCTATGCGACACGAAACGCCGGAACTGTACGCTCAGTGAGAGTGGCCATGGACTGCAGACTATTCCGGAAAAGGTAACCGCCACGGCGCGCTCTGGCGCGCGAAAGCGTAGAAAAGGCGGTGGCTCCCCGAGTAGGATTCGAACCTACGGCCATTCGATTAACAGTCGAATGCTCTACCGCTGAGCTATCGGGGAGCAGCCCGATTTCCGCCGGGCAGGCCGCGCATATGCAGCGAGATTCCGTATAAGGCAAGGCCCCTGTGCAAGATTTTTTCAGGCGATGAATTGCTCCGCCGCGATGCGGTCGTCCAGCGTGTGTTCGGGGTCGAACAGCAGCGTCAGCGGCGTCGCCCGGTCAATCTTGACTTCCACCTGGGCAACGTCGCGCACTTCGCGCTGGTCGGCCACGGCGCTGACGGGGCGCTTCACCGGGTCGAGCACCGTGAATCGAATCGCCGTGTTTTCGGGCAGGATCGCACCGCGCCAGCGGCGGGGACGGAACGGGCTGATCGGCGTCAGCGCGACCAGGCCCGACCCGAGCGGCAGGATCGGTCCGTGCGCAGACAGATTATAGGCGGTCGAGCCCGCCGGCGTCGCTACCAGCACGCCGTCGCACACCAGTTCGGGCAGAACGGCGCGGTCATTGACCTGCACCTCCAGCTTCGCGGTCTGGCGCGTCTCGCGCAGCAGCGACACTTCGTTGATGGCGGGGATGGAGAATCGTTCGCCGTCGACCGTGTCGACCGTCATCCGCAGCGGATTGACCTTGAAAGTCTTGGCAGCTTCGATCCTTTGATCGAGCCGCTCCAGCCGCCATTCGTTCATCAGAAAGCCGACCGTACCCAGGTTCATGCCGAACACCGGCAGGATGCGCCGGCCCTCCAGCATCGAATGGAGCGTTTGCAGCATGAAGCCGTCGCCGCCGAGCGCGATGATCATGTTGGCCTGCTCGACGGGCACGAAATCATAGGCGGCGCGAAGCCGCTCCTCCGCGGCCTTGGCGGCCTGGGTTGGGGACGCGACCAGCGCGCGCCGCGGTTCCTCGATCATCCGCCGGTGACGCTCATATGACGGCTGACCGCAGCCTCACCGATGCGGAAGTCATGCTTGGCAGGCTTCAGGCGCAGGGCGCGGTCGATCAGCGGTTCGACCGCCGCCAGCCCGCCCTCGCGAAAGGCTGTCTTCAGGTCGACATGATCCTCATGGCCCAGGCACATGAAGATCTTGCCTTCGCAGGTCATGCGCATACGGTTGCAATCGGCGCAGAAATTGTTGGTAAGCGGCGTGATGAGGCCAAGGCGCACGCCCAGCCCCTCCACTGCATGATAGCGCGAAGGCCCGCCGGTGCGGTGCGCGATCGGCGTCAGCGCATGATGCCGCCGCAGATCCGCCGCCACCTGCGTCAGCGGCAGATAATGGTCCGTCCGGTCCTCGCCGATTTCGCCCAGCGGCATCGTTTCGATCAGCGTCAGGTCGAAGCCCTGCGCGTCACACCAGTGCAGCATCGGCAGGATTTCATCCTCATTGATGCCCTTCAATGCCACCATGTTGATCTTGACCTTGAGGCCCGCGCTTCGCGCCGCCTCCAGCCCGTTCAGCACCAGCCTGATGTCGCCCCTGCGGGTCACATGGGCGAAGCGCTCCGCATCCAGGCTGTCGAGACTGACATTGATCCGCCGGACGCCCGCGTCGAACAGGGCCTCGGCATGGTCGGCGAGGCGCGTTCCGTTGGTGGTCAGCGTCAGCTCCTCCAACCCCTGGCCAAGGTGCCGCCCGATCCTGCGAACAAGGTCGACAATATCCCGCCGCACCAGCGGTTCGCCCCCGGTCAGGCGGATCTTGTCGATTCCGCGCGCGATGAACAGATCGGCCAGCAGCGCGATCTCCTCCAGCGTCAACACCTGGTCTTTGGGCAGGAAGGTCATGCGTTCCGCCATGCAATAGTGGCAACGCAGGTCGCAGCGATCCGTCACCGAAATCCGCAAATAGCTGATCCGGCGGCCCAGCCCATCGGTTAAAGCCGCGCGCGGGAAATCGACCCTGTCCATAAGGTCTAGCTAAGCCATGGACCCGTCCTGCGCAAGCGCCGCCGGTTGCTACAGCGTGAACAGGTCGGTAACGGATAGCTGATAACAGGCGGTGATGCGCCAGCCCAAGGAGTTCATATGTGAGCGGTGAAACCGCATCGGACGGGCAGCGCGGTCTTTTCATCCTGTCGCCGGGCGATCGCGACGGCCTCAGCCATGCGGCGCGGCAGGCGGGCTGGCGCGCCATGGCGGCCCGGCGTCCGACCGATGCCGCGCAACGTTTCCTGCACAGCGACGCCCGGATTGCACTGGTCGACATGCGCGGTGCCCGCGATCACGACGCGCGGCTGATCGCCTCCATCGTGCCTGCGGTGGATGCCGGCGGCGGCGCACTGGTGGCGCTGGTCGAC
The DNA here is from genome assembly GCA_035251955.1 of Sphingobium sp. Lineage (GTDB taxonomy): Bacteria > Pseudomonadota > Alphaproteobacteria > Sphingomonadales > Sphingomonadaceae > Sphingobium. The sequence continues at coordinate 3,518 of DATFDS010000061.1, forward strand.
CGGCAGGATATGGCCTCCGTGCCGGCCTGGCTGGAAGCGGGCGCGACGCATTTCCTGGCGGCCCCCTTTTCCTGCGAGGAGATGCGGGCGACGCTGGCGTCGGCGCAGCGGCTTGTCGACCGGCTGGTCGGCGGGGTCACGCACAGCCGGCGCGCCCAGCGTATCCGGCGGGGCGATGCGCTGTTCTGGCAGATGGACAGGCAAAGCGGATTGGTGCGCCTGAGCGACAATCTGGCCCGGCATCTGGGTGTCGATCGGCCGCTCATCAGTCCGGCGGGCCTCGTTCGCCGGCTGCCGCGGGCCGAGCGCCGTCCGGTCATAGGGGTCTTGCGCGGCATGATGCGCTCCGGCCGTCCCGAAGCCTTCGCCCATGGCGCCTCCGGCCGTCCCGACGACCGGCTGGTCCACCATCTGCGCCTGGTCGATGGCGTGGTAGCGGCCGATGTCGAATGGCTGTCCGATGCCCAGGGTCATGACATGGTGGGCAGGGACGATCTGACGGGTCTGCGTTCCCGACCGGCGGCACTCGACTGGCTCGAAAAAAGGGCGGGTCTGGCGACGACGGTGCTGTTGCTGTCGATCAGCCAGTTCGATCGGATGAATGCCGCTTATGGCCAGTTGGTGGGCGATGCCCTGCTTGGCCGCATCGCTCGAAGGGTAGAGCGGCTGACCGCCGATGTGGCCCCCGGCGCGTTGGTCGCGCGGATCGCCGGCACCGAATTCCTCGTTGGCCTGACGGGAGAGGCGGCGGCTGCCGACCGCGCGACCTTCCTCGCGCGCCAGTTGATCGGAGCGATCGGGCGACCTTTCAGCGCCGGCGATCATCTCATCCGCCTTACCGCTCGCTGCGGTATCGCCCAGTCGCGCGCCGATGACGATGCGACGCGCCTGTTGCGCCGGGCCGGAACGGCACTCGCCGACGCGCGGGCGGGCGGG
>DATFDS010000062.1:0-4232 GCA_035251955.1 Sphingobium sp.
GGGAGCGGGTGGCGGCTGCGGATTTCCTGACGGCGGAAGAGAAGAAGGCGATGTTGGGGATCTGATTGCGCGCAGAGGCGCAGAGGGCGCGGAGGTGCGGAGATATTTGGGGGGGCCTTTGGCGCCTTTCTTTTTGTCTGCCTCCTCTGCGCCTCTGCGCGAACAAAATCGGGGAGCGGGTCGGATGAAATATGATGGCGAGATGCTGGCGCGGCTGGTGGCGCAGGCCGAAGGCGTGCCGGGGTAGATGGATATCCGCCTGTCCGGGCGCGGGCTGATGCGTCGATGGATGAGCGATCTGTCCATGCGTGAGGCGGGAAGGGGCAGGGCATGAGCGCGGAAGTGGCGGTTCGGGCGGCGGTGATCGCGGCGCTCAGGGAAGATGGGGCGTTGATGGCGGCGCTCAACGGCCTGTTCGACGGGGAGCCGGTGCGCGCGAGCGTGCCCTATGGCATCGTCGGGGAGTGCATCGCGAGCGATTGGGGCGCCAAGGATGTGGACGGGCGCGAAGTGCGGCTGACGATCGGCCTGCATGATGCCGGTGAGACGCCGGGGCGCATGGCGGCGATGCTGGCGCGGATCGATCCGGCGGTGCAGGCGGCTGACGCGAGCGGCGAGGGCTGGCGGATCGTCAGCGCGCGGCCGGTGCGGTCACGCCTGGCGCGGGCGGGCAGGCGTGAGGAGATGGGATGGCAGGCCGTGGTCGATTATCGGCTGCGGGTGGTGGCTGAGGCGATTGGTTAAAGCATCGTGCGCAAAAAACGATGCGATAACAAAAAACTAGAGCGCGCGCCCTGCGTCAGATTTAACGCAGCGCGCTCTAAGTGATAGGTGCTCCTGCGCAGGCAGGAGCCCCCGCCGTTTCAACTGGGCTCCTGCCTTCGCAGGAGCACGTTGTTCCCTTTGGTCGAACGCGCCGTTCAAGCGCCGGGTTTGGAATAATCCTCGAACTCGCCGGTGATCTTGTCGACATATTCGGCGATCTGGTCGTCGGCGTCCGACTGGGCATCCTTGTCCGACATGCCGCTCGACTTGTCGTCGGCGACGATGGCGGCGCGGAAGGCGGTTTCCTTGTCGCCGCACTTCGATTTCAGCGAGGACTGGAAGTCACCCAGCGACTGCTTGCTGTCGAGCGCAGGCTGGATCTGCTTCGACAGGCATTCCGAATAGGCCTTTCGTCCGGCGCCGACGGCGTCGCCGCCCTGGGGAGCCGCGGCGAGCATCATCATGAGGGGAGCTGCAACCAGCATTCAAACCTCTCCAATCGTGAATTTTACACGCTTTATCTTGCAGGAGAATGCTCCATGGGAGTCGAAAAAGGAAGCGCTTTTCTATTGAAAGTCGGCGATGGCGGGTCGCCCGTGGCCTATGCGACGGTGGCGGGAATGCGCACGACGCAGCTGTCGGTGAACGGCGAGGCGGTGAACATCACGTCGAAGGATTCGGGCGGCTGGCGCGAGCTGCTGTCGGGCGCGGGAGTACGGTCGGTCAGCGTGTCGGCGGCGGGGATCTTCACCGGATCGGCGGCCGAGGTGCGCATCCGCAACCATGCCCTTGCCGGGACGATCGAACATTATGAGCTGAGCTTCGAGAGCGGCGAGCGGATGCGCGGGCGCTTTCTGGTGACGCGGCTCGACTATGCCGGGGATTATAATGGCGAGCGCAACTATGCGCTGAGCCTGGAAAGCTCCGGCGCGGTGGTGTCGGAATGAGCGGGGCCAATGGCGCAAGAGGCGAAGCGGCACTGGAGCTTGGCGGCGAGACGCTGACGCTGCGCCCGAGCTTTGCCGCCCTGGTGGCGGCCGAGGCGGAACTGGGGCCGCTGTTCGAACTGGTGGACCGGGCGGCGGAGGGCAAGCTGTCGCTGTCCGACATGGCGGCATTGTTCTGGCATTGCCTGGCCGATCGCCCAAGCGGGCTGACGCGCGAGGCGTTGGGCGAGGCGATCGTCGAGACGGGGCTGGCGGCGCTGTCGCCGGTGCTGCGCGGGATACTCCGGCAGATACTGGGGGGACGATGAACTTCTTCAAGGCGGCGGCGCGGCTGGCGGGCGTGGCGGGATGGCTGCTGGGCTGGCGGCCGGATGAGTTCTGGCGGTCGACGCCGGCGGAGCTGGAGGCGGTGCTGCGCGCGGCGCGGGGGGATGAGGAGCCAGAAGCGGGGATGGATCAGGGGGAGTTGGCGCGGCTTCGGGGGATGATGCCGGATTGAGGGCGGCGCTTTATTCCCGTCACCCCTGCGGAGGCGGGGATCCATCTCCCTGACCTGGCATCAGGATCGGGCGTCGGGAGATGGGTTCCCGCCTTTGCGGGAATGATGAGGTTGGATGCTGCGGGGAGGGATTATGGACGAGGAAATCGAGACTCTGGTCGTGCGCGTCAGGACCGACACGCAGGGCTTTGCGCGCGACGTCGAGGCGATGCGCGGGACCCTGGAAGGGCCGCTGGCGAGCGGGGCGGAGCGGGCCGGGCGGCGGATCGAGCAAGGCCTGCTGCGCGCGGTGCGGACCGGCCGGTTCGGGTTCGAGGAACTGAAGCGGGTGGCTTCGGCGGCGCTGGAGGACATCGCCGCGAGCGCGGTCCGATCGGCGGCGGGGAGTATCGGTGGGACGGGCGGCGCGCTGCTCAATCTCGCTTCGATGGCGATGGGCCTGCCGGGGCGGGCGACGGGCGGGCCGGTCGCGCCGGGGCGGGCCTATGTCGTGGGCGAGCGTGGGCCCGAATTGTTCGTGCCGACGGCCAGCGGGCAGGTTGTGCCCAATGGTGGTGGTGCGCGTGATGTGCGGGTGAGCATTGCCGTTTCGGGGCGCGGTGAGGGGCAGGATGGCGCGCGGATGCTGGCGCGCAGTGCGCGACAGGTGGCGCGGGCGGTCAGGGGAGCGCTGAACGGATGAGCGGCTTGGATTACTGGCTGGCCGATGCGCGGCGGGGGCAGGAGACGCGCTTCATGAAGCGTTTTGCGCCGACGCATTGGACCGTCAATTTCCCGCGGCCGATGATGGCGAGCGTTGTGACCACGGCGCCCGACAGCCTGCGGGTGGATGCGGTTTTCCATGGGTCGGGCGATCTGGCCGGGCTGATCTGGGAGGCGGAGGACAAGTGGAGCCATGCTCTGCTGGCCTATGAGACGGCGCGGGACTTCCGGGACTGCGTGCTGCGCTTTCGCTGGCGGAGCGGAGGGCTGAAGCGGCTGGATGAGGTCCATGGGCCGACGCTGACGATCGAGGGGCGGGATGCGGAGGGTGTCCCGCGCAACTGGTATGTGCGGTTGTGGAACTATGCCAGCGGCGATCCGCAGGATGCTGAAGTCATGCTGGATTTGGGCGCGATCGATGGCGGGTTCATGCTGCCGGGCGAGGCCGATCCGGTGTGGGCGGGGGATGTCGACCGGCTGTTCATATCGCTGGCGGCGCCCGGTTATGACGCGGGCAGCACGGCTTTTGCGGCGGGCGCGGAAGGCTGGGCGGAGCTTTCCGGCATAAGATGCGACGGGGCAGGATCGGTGCTGCGGGTCGGCGATGTGATGGTGCCTGAGCATGGGCTGTCGATGGCGACGGGCTATGACGATTGCTTCAACCAGACGCCCGAGCGGATCGTCGCGTCGATCCATGCATTGGGCTATCGCGGCGACATCAATCATTATGTCGGCATGAGCCATTATTTCCGGCTCGAGCCGCTGGGCGGGGGATTTTACATCAGCCTGGCGGGCGGGGTGCTGAATGTACCATGCGCGGCCTGGCATGCGGATTTTGCGAGCCGAGCAAAGGCGCTGGGGCTGGGGGTGATCTGGTCGCTGTCCTACGAACTGTTCGACGCGCATTGCTGGAACGACTGGAAGCAAAGGGCGGAGAATGGCGATCCCGCGCTGACGGGGTGGTCGCCGCCATCGACCTTGCTCTCGCCGGCGCATGGCGGGGCGATGAGTTATTTGCGGGTGGTGGCGGGGGCCTTTGTTACCATCGCGTTGGCGGCGGGCCTTTCCGTCAAGTTTCAGGTGGGCGAGCCCTGGTGGTGGGTGATGCCGGACGGGCGCATCTGCCTGTATGACGATGCGGCGCGGGCGGCCTTTGGCGGGAGCCCGGTGTCGATCGGCGATGTGCGGGGCACTTTGACCGGGCCGCAAAAGGCACTGCTGGATCAGGCGGGGGCGGTGCTCGCCGGTTCGACGGCGGCGCTTTGTGCCTGGGTGAAGGGGATCGCGCCCGATGCGGTGACGCATCTGCTGGCCTATCT
>DATFDS010000063.1:0-10652 GCA_035251955.1 Sphingobium sp.
TCGCCGTCCAGTTCCTGCCGTCCCAGCCGCGTGCCGCCATAGTCGCGCTCCATCGCCGCGACGAAGCCTTCGGCCAGGTTCGCCCTATTGTCCGCCGTCCGCCCGCGCGTCACCGCGACGTCGGCCCTCTCCCGTGCAACCAGCGTCCGCACCAGCGGCACCGGCCGCGGCGTCGTCGTCGCCAGCACGCGCGGACGACTGCCCAGCCGCATCCCCATCATCAGATTGTCCCACGCCGCCTCGCCGCTCGGCCATTTGGCGATCTCATCCGCCCAGCCATGGCTGAACTGCGGCCCGCGCAGCGCCTCCGGCTCGGCCGCGCCGAACAGCACCCCCATCGCGCCATTGGGCCAGATCAGCCGCCGCAGCGCCGGGGCGAAAGCGGGCCGGTTCCACCAGGGCGCAATCGCCAGCAGCCCGGATGGGCCCTCCACCATCACGCTGCGCACCTCGCCCAGCGTCGCCCCCACCAGCGCGATGCGCGCGCTGCCATCACTCTCGGCAATGCTGCGCACCCATTCCGCCCCGGCCCGCGTCTTGCCAAAGCCGCGACCCGCCATCATCAACCAGACCTGCCAATCACCGTGCGGCGCCAGCTGCTCGGGCCGTGCCAGCCAGCGCCAGTCATGCGCCAGTGCCTGCGCCGCCGCGCCGTTCAGCCCCGCAAGCACCCGTTCGCGCTCCGCATCGGGCAAGCGCGCCAGCCGCTCGAAATCCGATATGCCTCCCACGCATTCCGCTCCCTTTACCTAAATCGGGGGCACCCCCTTCGCACGCAGCCGAGCGGCACTATATGCCGTGCATGATCTCGATCCGCCCCGCCCGCGCCGCAGACGGCACGCGCCTGCTCGATATCTGGCGCCGCGCCGTCGACGCGACCCATCATTTCCTCCATCCCGCCGACCGGCAGGCGATCGACGTGGAAGTCGCCGGCTTCCTGCCCCGGGCGCCCGCCTGGCTCGCGACCGATGCCGCCGACCGGGCGGTCGGCTTCATGCTGATCGGCGGCGCGCATATGGATGCCCTGTTCATCGACCCCGACTGGCACGGCCAGGGCGTCGGCCGAACGCTGGTCCGCCATGGGCTGGACCTGCATCCCGCCATGACCACCGACGTCAACGAACAGAATCTGGGCGCCCTGACCTTTTACGAACGCATGGGCTTCGCCCGCATCGGCCGCTCCGATCACGACGGCCAGGGGCGCCCCTATCCCCTCATCCACCTGCGCTACGCACCGGCAACCGGGCGGTAAGGCGGCCGCCCGGAAACGGGCAGTTGCTCGCCTAGAGTAGGATGACTTTACCTTGATCCGTTCGTTTCGAACGGAGGCAACTTGAATCCATCTAACGTCATCCCGCTCTAATCCATCCCGTCACCCCGGGCTTGACCCGGGGTGACGACTGTCTGAATATGCTCCCACCCCGCTACCCAGTCCGCCGCCGCACCTCCGCCAACGCCGATCGCAGCCGCTCGATCGCATCGGCGCCGTCGGGCCGGTCAGCCTCTTCGCCCGCACGCACTTCGTTCGCCTTGCGTGCATGGGCGGTCAGCAACCGCACTGCCACCACATGGGGATGGCCGCGTTTCACCTTGCGGCTCTTGACCATCCCTTCAGCGTCCAGCACCACCTCTTCCTCTTCGGTCCCGAACAGAGCCTGACGCAGCAGCAACGCCTCCAGTTCGGCATAGCCGATGCTCAGTGCCTTGGCCCATTCCCGTGCGAAGCCGGCGTCGCGGCCTTTCAGGGAATAGGCGGTCGACTGGTTCATCCCGGCCACCCGTGCCGCCTCGCTGACATTGCAGGTCGCCGCCAGGGTTTCGATGAACATCCGGCGGCGCTTTTCCGTCCACCCGTCCTTGCGCGGCGTGCGCAGCTGGGCACCGCGCACGCCGCGCTGCGCCACCAATGGTCGCTTCGCCACATCTCTCCCCGCGCCCAAGCCCTTGTTGCCGTCCTTCTCAGCCATGGAACCACCCCCCGCTCCAGTCGCCGCACGCGAAAAAGGGCCGGCCCGACCGGACCAGCCCCTTGTTCGCGCCGCCGCGGCGACTCACATTTTCCCAATGTCGACCCATCTGCCGGAACAGCGTGACGATGTCAAGAAAAATGTTCCAAATAGGTTATTTCATGCCGCGCGCATTTGTTCGATCAACTGCGCTTCGGCGTCCAGCGCCTCAGCAAAGCTCGGCCGCGCCTGCATCTCCTCAATCCACCGGGCAAGCCGCGGCCACCCGCCTTGCCGCAGCCCGTCACTGCAATAGCCGACATTGATCAACGGACACGCCACCGCGATATCCGCCAGAGTGAAGCGATCCTCCACCAGGAAGCCACTCTCAGGCAGCATCTTTTCCAGATAATCGTAGATTTTCGGCATCTGCTCGACCTCGGCGCGATCGGCCGCCTCCAGGTCCTGCGGCCTGCCCATCAATGGGGCGACCATGCGGTTGAAGAAGATCGGGACGCCTGCGGCCTGGACGATGGTGTCGCCAAACTCGTCATACCAGATCGTCCGCGCCCGCGCCCTGGCTTCGGCGGGAATCAGATTGGGCTCCGGCCGAATTGCCTCCAGATAGGTTATGATCGCGCTGCTGTCGCTGATCAGGAAATCGCCGTCCTGAAACCCCGGTATCTTGCCGAAGGGCGAAGCCTCGGCAAACGCATCTCCACCCTGCCCGAAGCCGGCGGGCTTGACCTCCAGCTCGATCCCCTTCTCCGCCGCGAAGACGATGACCTTGCGTACAAAGGGTGACGGCCGCGCTCCATAAACGATCATGCTCTGCTCCTGTCGATGATGGGACGCAAAATGCCTATCCCGTAGCGATATGCAACTTTATTCTGCGCCCGGCTCAGCGCCCGGCCGTGTCGGCGCTTGCCACCGTGCGGGTATAGTCGATGCGGATGCGCACCCAGCTGCCCACCATCACCTTGCCGTTGACGCGGGGCGGCAGCACCAGGAATTGCCACGCCGCCTCCCGCACCGCGCGTCCGAAGCCCGAGCCGAGCGGCGATTCGCCCAGGGCCTGGCAGTTTTCGACATGATAATGGTCGATCGTCTTGCACGCGACCAGTCCCCAGCCGTTGGGCGGGGCATTGGCCGGCACATAGGTCGCCAGTTCCGCGTAGCTCGGCCGCCTGTACCATTCCGCCTCGAACAGCTGCACCCCGCCCGGCCCTTCGCCCGGCCCTGCCACCGCCGCGCTGTCCCCCTGCCCCGCACTGCCGTTGCTTGCGTCCGCCTTCGGCAACTGCCCGATATCGGCCGACGCCATCTGCTCCCGGTTCATCACCAGGAAGGGAAAGGGCGACGGCAGCTGCACGGCGGGTTTCTCCACCGGCTGCGGCGGCCGCACCACCGGCTGGGGCTGCTTGGGCGCCTCGGCACGCTCCTCGCGGCGCTTTTCCTTCTTCTGCGCCTTGGCCTTCTTCTTCGCCGCCTGCGGGGCCGGCGCCATCTCGAACGTCACGGGCAGGCGCAGGTCGGGCAGCTTCGCCACCGGCTGCATGCCCAGGGTCAGCAGGGCAAACAGCAGCAGCGCGTTCAGCACCAGTGCGAACAGCAGCCCCGCACCGCGCTCGCGCAGCCGGGACAAGGGAATGGCAGTCAAGGTCACAAAGGATCAGCCGTACAGCACTCGTCGGGATGGTCTTGCCCAGACGACGCGCCCGCGTCAACGCCGTGGGCTGTCCCCCGACATGCCCCGGCAACGCTCGACCGCGCTTATGCCTCGTCCCGGCAAAAGCGCTGGCGGTGCGAAACGATCTCGGCTAGGCCCGGCCGCGATGCTCACCAAGCTCTATCAATGGACGCTGGCGAAAGCCGCCCACGCCCATGCCGAACGCTGGCTCTTCATAATTTCCTTTATGGAATCCAGCTTCTTCCCCATCCCCCCGCATCCGCTGCTCGGCCTCATGTGCCTTGCCCGGCCGGAACGGGCGATCCGCTTCGGCTTCATCTGCACGCTCGCCTCCGTACTGGGCGGCCTGCTCGGCTATGGAATCGGCTATTTCGTCTACGAAGCGCTCGGCCAGCAGATACTGGACGCGCTCGGCCTCGCCGCCAAATTCCCGGTCGCGGCCTGCTACCTGCGCGATTATGGCGCGGAGATCATCCTGGTGAAGGGCGCGACGCCCATCCCGTTCAAGCTGATCACCATCACGGCGGGCTTCATCGGCCTGTCGCTCTTCACCTTCCTCTGGGCGAGCATCCTGTCCCGCGCCTTCCAGTTCATGCTGGTGGGCTTCCTGTTCTGGAAGTTCGGGCGGCCCATCAAGGCCTTCATCGAAAAATATCTCGGCCTCCTTTCAGCGGCCTTCCTGATCCTGGTCGTGGGCGGCTTCATCGCCGCGTCGATGCTCTCGGGCGGCGGAGACAAGAGCGACAAGTGCAGCCACGCCACCCTCGCCACCCTGCGCTGACCCTCGTCCCATGAAAGCCCTGATCGACCGCTTCCCCAGGCTCGCCGCCCTGCTCGCCGGGGGTCTTTCGGCGACCGGGTTCGAACCGCTCAAGCTCTGGCCCGTCACCCTCGCCTGCCTTGCCCTGCTGCTCGTCCTGATCGAGCGCGCGCCCGACCGCCGCGCCGCTTTCTCACGCGGCTGGCTGTTCGGCCTCGGCCATTTCACCCTCGGCCTCAACTGGATCGCCCACGCCTTTTCCTTCCAGGATGCGATGCCGCACTGGTTCGGCTATGGCGCGGTACTTCTGCTGTCGCTCTATCTGGCCGTCTATCCCGGCCTCGCGACGCTGGCGGCGTCCTACCTTAACTCCGTCATCCCCGCTCCCTTTTCCGTCATTCCCGCGAAAGCGGGGACCCATCCCCCAACCTCGCGCCTGGGGAATCGGCAGGAGATGGGTTCCCGCTTTCGCGGGAATGACGAACCGAAAGTACGGCTGCTCCCCCTCATCCTCCTCTTCGCCGCCACCTGGCTCGCCGCAGAATATCTCCGCGCCGTCGCCTTCACCGGCTTCGCCTGGAACCCGCTCGGCGCCACTCTCCTTCCCACCGGCATCGCCATCGGCGCGACGCTCATCGGCACCTATGGGCTCGGCGCGCTAGCCATAGTCGGGGCCGGAGCCATCCTCCTCGCCCTCCGCCGCCGGTTCGCGCCTGCCGCCGCGATCGCCGCGCCGCTCTGCGCCCTCGCCCTGTGGGGCCTTCTCGCCCCCGCGCCGCCGCCCCCCGCAGGCGCCCCCCGAATCCGCGTCGTCCAGCCCAATATCGGCCAGGACGAGAAATATTCGCCCGCGCTGGAAGAAGCGCATTTCCGCACGCTCGCCAGCCTCTCGGGCCGGCCGCGCCCGGCCCCGCGCCTCCTCTTCTGGCCCGAAGCCGCGATCCCCGCCTATCTCGACATGGAGCCGCAATGGCGCGGCCGCCTCGCCGCCTTGCTCGGGCCCGGCGACCTGCTGATGACCGGCGCCACCAAGGTCTATTTCAAGCAGGTCGCAAAAAACGGCACCAGCGAAACCGCCCTCGCCGGCGCCAACAACAGCCTGTTCATCGTGACGCCGCGCGCCCAGTTGCTCGGCCGCTATGACAAGGCGCATCTCGTCCCCTATGGCGAATATCTGCCGATGCGGAACATCCTCCAGCCGCTCGGCCTCTCGCGCCTGGTGCCGGGCGACGCCGATTTCTGGCCCGGCCCCGGCCCGCAGAGCCTGACGCTCCCCGCCACCCTCGGCCGTCCCAGCCTCAAGATGGGCGTCCAGATCTGCTATGAGATCATCTTCTCGGGCCATGTGATCGACGCGAAGAATCGCCCCGCCTTCCTCTTCAACCCCTCCAACGACGCCTGGTTCGGCAGCTGGGGCCCGGTCCAGCATCTGGCGCAGGCCCGCCTCCGCGCGATCGAGGAAGGCATTCCCATCATCCGCTCGACCCCCACTGGCGTCTCGGCCGTGATCGACGCGCGCGGCCATGTCCTCCACGCGCTCGGCCTCCGCCGCGCCGGCTTCCTCGACACGGCCCTGCCCCCAGCGCTCGCGCCGACGCTGTTCGCACGCATCGGCAACTGGGCGCCCCTCGCCTTCCTGGCCCTGCTCGTCGGACTGGCCATTGCCATGCGCAAATCGAGAAGCTAATAGCCACATAAACTTTTCTTTATGTCGCTTTTCACGCCAGCCTGCTAACGGGAGTCCCATGCGCAGCAATTATCTCTTCACCTCGGAATCCGTCTCCGAAGGCCATCCCGACAAGGTCGCGGACCAGATTTCCGACGCCATCGTCGACCTGTTCCTGTCCAAGGACCCCGAAGCCCGCATCGCCTGCGAAACGCTGACGACGACCCAGCTCGTCGTGCTGGCCGGCGAAATCCGCTGCAAGGGCGTCTATGAGAATGACGCATGGGCGCCCGGCGCACAGGAAGAGATCGAGCGCGCCGTCCGCGAGACGGTAAAGCGCATCGGCTATGAGCAGGACGGCTTCCACTGGGAAAGCTTCCGCTTCGAAAATAATCTCCACGGCCAGTCGGCCCACATCGCGCAGGGCGTCGACGCGTCCGGCAACAAGGATGAAGGCGCGGGCGACCAGGGCATCATGTTCGGTTTCGCCTGCGACGAAACGCCCGACCTGATGCCCGCGACGCTCGACTACAGCCACAAGATCCTCGCGAAGATGGCGCATGACCGCCACTCCGGCCGCGCGCCCTTCCTGGAACCCGACGCCAAGAGCCAGGTGACGCTCCGCTTCGACAATGGCAAGCCGGTCGCCGCGACCGCGATCGTCGTCTCGACCCAGCATGCCAAGGGCTATGACGAAGGCGCCAACGAGGCCGAGCTCAAGGATTATGTGAAGGGCGTCATCGCCGAAGTCCTGCCCGGCGATCTGCTCTCGGCCGAGACCGTCTATCACATCAACCCGACCGGCAGCTTCGAAATCGGCGGGCCGGACGGCGACGCGGGCCTGACCGGCCGCAAGATCATCGTCGACACCTATGGCGGCGCATCGCCCCATGGCGGCGGCGCCTTCTCGGGCAAGGACCCGACCAAGGTCGACCGTTCGGCCGCCTACATCACCCGCTATCTCGCCAAGAATATCGTCGCCGCCGGCCTTGCCAAGCGCTGCACGATCCAGCTCGCCTATGCGATCGGCGTCAGCGAGCCCCTGTCGCTCTACGTCGACACCCACGGCACCGGCAGCGTGGACGATGCGAAGATCGAGGAAGCGATCAAGTCGATCAAGGAACTGGGCGGCCTGACCCCGCGCGGCATCCGCACCCATCTTGGCCTCAACAAGCCGATCTACCGCCCGACCGCCGCCTATGGCCATTTCGGCCGCAAGGCCGAAGGCGACTTCTTCCCCTGGGAACGCACCGACCTGGTGGAAAAGCTCAAGGCCGCCCTGTAAGGCTTTAGTAAGGCTTTAGAGTGATTTCGAAGCAGGTGGAATCACCTGCTGGCTCGGAAATCACGGAAAACAAAGTCTTCCTAGAAACGTAGGAAAAAAGCGGCGCACAAGGTCTGCCCTGCGCGCCGCTTTTTCGTTTCTCCCGGGGCATCGCCCTCCCCTCCCGCAGCCCGTGCTCCCGCGAAAGCAGGGGCCCAGTTCCTCCCGTTGATCCGGCTCCCGCTGTTGAGGGCCGCTGCCCCCGCAACGCGGGCTGTGATGCCTCTCCAACGGCCCGCTCCTGACCGCAACATGACGAAAAGTTCACTAGGTTCGGCTGGTCGCCCGGCGCATAAAGGGCGTGCCGGGCCCGCAAACCCCTGTCGGGTTCGGCGACCTCCTCCTTTGAAAGGAGAAACAGCGATGACCAGACGCCTGACATCCGCTCTTGCCGTTCTCGCCCTCATGGCCGGCAGCGCCGCGCCCGCCCTTGCCGCGCCCTGCAAGGACGCAAAGGGCAAATTCATCAAATGCCCGCCCAAGCCCGTCGCCAGGAAAGGCCCGTGCAAGGACGCGAAGGGCAAGTTCATCAAGTGCCACTGACCTGACGAAAGGGGGCTCGGCCCAGTCCTGTTTCGCCGACTCTCCCAGCCTCCCGTCAGGCTGGGACCCACGTGCCTCCCGCTCCGTCAACCGCTCCTCACGACGGTGGCGGGAGGCACGCCCAGCCTTCCACCCTTGCCCCCGCTTGCCCCGCCCGCTAAGCGCGCGCCCATGACCGCGCACAAATCCGGCGACCCCACCACGCTCAATCGCCTCTACGGCCGCCAGTCGGGCCACAAGCTCCGCGCCGGCCAGCAGCAGCTGGTCGACACGCTGCTCCCTGCCCTGTCCGTGCCCGAAGAAGGCGACATCACCGCCGCCGACCTCTTCGGTTACGACCGTCCGCTCCATTTCGAAATCGGCTTCGGCGGCGGCGAGCATCTCGCCTATCGCGCCGACCTGTTGCCCGACCATGGCTTCATCGGCTGCGAGCCGTTCCTGAACGGCGTCGTCACCGCGCTCGGCCATATCCGCGACCAGGGTCTCGGCAATGTCCGCGTACATATGGGCGACGCGCTGCAGGTCCTTTCCCGCATCCCCGACGGCGCATTGAGCTTCGTCTACCTCCTCCATCCCGATCCCTGGCCCAAGGCCCGCCACGCCAAACGGCGCATGATGAACCCCGGCCCGGTCGCGATGATCGCCAGGAAATTGAAGCCCGGCGGCGAATTCCGCTTCGGCACCGACCATCCCGTCTATCTGCGCTGGGCGCTGATGGTGATGAACGGCCACCCCGATTTCGACTGGCTGGCGAGCGAGCCCGGGGATTTCCTCACCCGCCCCGGCGGCTGGCCCGAAACCCGCTACGAATCCAAGGCCCGCCGCCTCGGCCACGAAGTCTGGTACTTCCGCTACAGGCGGCGCTGAACTCGCCCTGCACTGGCGTATGGGAAGGGCATGCCCTTACGGCAGATTGCGGCCAGGAGCGGACCTTCAATCACCCCTCCCTTTTAAGTTCAAACGAGGCACGTGACTCGTTTGAACTTAAAAGGGAGGGGCTATGACTGACTTCCACCCAAACCTGCACCACCCCAAAAAAACAAAGGCACAGCGAACCTCCCGGCCCGTCGCGCCCTCGTCGTCACCTTCAGCGCCCCTCCCCCCGGACAGGCGCGTCGGCTGAAAAATCAGTTCGCCTTGCTCATATCCACCTTCTCGACCCATTCGGGGTAGAAGGTCGGCTCGCGATTCGACCAGCCCACCGCCGTCGCGGCGGCTTCGCTGATCGACTGGAGCAGCGCCCGGCGCTTTTCGGGATGGAGATGCGGCAGGCTCGCCGCCGCGCAGAAGGCGCCGGGCAGCCACGGCCGCGCCCCCGCCCCCAGCAGCCGCTCATACAGGAAGCGGTAGGAGGAAAAGCTGCACAGCCGGTCCTGCCCCAGGTCGAAGGCGGAAATCGTCACCAGCGGCGCCATGAACGGCTCCATCTGGTCGAGCCCGCTGTCGTCGGGCACCCGCGCCTTGATCTCGTCGAGCCGGCCGTAGATGCGGGCCTGCGCGCGGATGCTCGCTTCCTCCACCATGTCGCGCGACCACAGCTTCATGGCGTCGCGACGGTGCAGGCCGATATCCAGCGATCGGCGGATGTAGCGCTGCGTGGCAGACGGGAAACTGGCGAACTCGCGCAACTCCGCCAGGGTGATGGCCCCGTCAGCCGGTCTTGCATTGGTGCCCATGCTCTTGCCCTCCGACTTCAAGTCGTCTGGCAGAACATGCGCCCAACATGGTTACTACAAGCTTAAAGCGCCGGTTCTGCCGACAAGCACAGGGAATCATTTTTCTTTGTGCAGCGCAACATGTAATTTTTGTGAATGCGCCAAATGGTGTCGAAAGCTGCCGGACGATCATTCGCCCCAATGCGTCCGCAGCGTCACGCCGATGGTGCGCGGCTCGCTGGGCGTGCCGACGATCAGGCCGCTATTGCCCGCCTGCACCGTCAGATTCTGCATATAATCCTTGTCGAACAGGTTGCGCGCGAAGACCGCCACTTCCCAGCGCGGCGTGCGATATCCGACGCTGCCGTTGACCAGCGTATAACCCTTGATGACGGTATAGGCCGACCCGGTCGCCTCCCCTGCCATGCGCGTGCGGGTGACGGCGTCGGTCCGGAGAAACAGCTCTCCCCCACCCACCGGCTGCCGATATTCGCCGCCTGCCGATCCGACCCATTTGGGCAGGCCGGCCAGCGACTTGCCCGTCAGGTCGCACCGCGCCGTGCTGCTTCCGGTCCGTTCGATCGGGCAGGGACCGCTCGGATAGCGCGTATATTCCCCGTCCGAATAGGCGCCCGACGCGCGCAGGGTCAGGTGCGACCCGATCCGCGCCGCCGCCTCAAACTCGATCCCCTTCACCGTCACCTTGGGGATATTCGCCAGATAGCTGCGCAGTGCCACCGTCGCCGAATTGTCGACGATGTTCGCCTGGAAATCCTTCACATCGACATGATAGAAATTGATGTTGAAGACCAGCGCATCGCCCGGCAGCCGGGTCTTCAGCCCCGCTTCCCAGGTCCTGTTGGTTTCCGGCCGCACGACCGCCGTCGCCAGCACCGCCTGGTTGGCCGAATTGACCGGCAGGCCCGACATGTTGATCCCGCCCGACTTCTGCCCCTTCGCCCAGCTGGCATAGGCCATCACGCCGTCGGCCAGATCATAGGCGATATTCACCCGCCCGGACGCGCTGCCGTCGCCATCATGCGCGCTATAGCTCTGCGCGCGCAGGAT
>DATFDS010000064.1:0-25174 GCA_035251955.1 Sphingobium sp.
TGGGCCTAGCCGCCGTTCAACTCGGCAAGGCATTCGGCGCCCATGTGATCGCCGGGGTGTCGAGCGAGGAGAAGGCGCAGGCTGTTCGCGACAACGGGGCCGACGATGTCATAATCTATCCACGGGAACTCGACCTCGCGGCAGCAAAAGCGATCACAGCCGCGATCCGTTTGGCCGCCGGCGGGACGGTGGATGTCATCTATGACCCGGTGGGCGGCCCCTACGCGGAACCGGCGCTGAGGTCCCTTGGCTGGGATGGGCGCTATCTGGTCGTCGGCTTTCCTGCCGGCATACCCAAGATTCCGTTAAACCTGCCCTTGCTGAAGTCCTGCTCGATCGTCGGAGTCTTCTACGGGCTTTATATCGAAAATTTCCCTGAACAGCATCGGGTCGAAGTGGCCGAACTGATTTCTCTCTGGCGCGAAAGGCGTATCCGCCCGCTGGTTTCAGAGCGCTTCTCCTTCGAAGAAAGCGGGAAGGCGATCGAAAGCCTCGTCTCCCGCAAGGTAGTAGGGAAGGCCGTTGTGCTATTAAATGGATGACAGGTTTAAGCCCCTATAACGGCATAGTCTGAGAAAATTGTCGATTAAGTCACCGTATATTTAAGATGGCGTGACAATGCGTGTTCGCAACCATGAATGATGAAAGATAATTATTTCAACAGGAGATACTCCCATCGCCTGTCTCCACCGCAAGCTTCCTGGCCAACTCCGATATCGTGATACCGGGCTCCCTATCCACCCAGGTCGTCAGCCGGCTCTTGCCCAACCTGAACTGTCGGCATAACGTCTTCATGAGGGCGACATGACAAGCTGTGAACATCGTAGATCCTCTTGGTCGAGAAGCTTCAGTTCAAGCACATCATGTCGCCCTTCAACACTCTGTCGTGTATGGTGATCGGACGCAGGTCGCGCGCTCTAAATTTTTGTTGTCGCATCGTTTTAGCGGAAAACCGGTTCACACTTTTGCGCGCGATGCTCTATGCATCGCGCGCAAAGGCGTCAGAGCCGCAGGCCGGCGCCTTCCGGCAGCCCGGCCAGAATGTTGAGATTCTGCACCGCCGCGCCCGCCGCGCCCTTGCCCAGATTATCCAGCGCGGCGACAAGCCGGGCCTGGCCGGTGCGATCATTGCCGAAGACGAACAGGTCCAGCCGATCGGTCGCGCCGACATGTTCCAGCGCAAGCCCGGTGCGGGCGCCGCTGTCCTCCAGCGACGCGACGCTGACGATCTGCGAACCCGCATAGGCGCCGTCGAGCGCGGCATGCACGTCCGCGACCGAGGGCGACCCCGGGATCGCGCGCAACTGCAGCGGCACTTCGACGATCATGCCGCGATAGGCGTTGGCAACGGCCGGCGCGAACAGCGGAGGATGCGCAAGGCCCGAATAGCGCGTCATTTCCGGCACATGTTTGTGGCCGAGGCTCAGGCCATATGGCCTGAAGGCGCTGGGCACATTGTCGCTGGCCTCATATTCAGCGATCATCGCCTTGCCGCCGCCCGAATAGCCCGACGCCCCTGACACCGTCACCGGCCAGTCGGCGGGCAGCAGGCCGGCCAGCACCAGCGGGCGAACCAGCGCCAGGAAGCCGGTCGGCCAGCAGCCCGGATTGGCGACATAGCGCGCATTGGCGAGCTTTTCGCGATGGCCCGGTTCCAGTTCGGCGAAACCATAGGTCCAGCCGTCCGCCACGCGATGCGCGGTGGACGCGTCGATGACGCGAGTCCGGTCATTCTCGATCAGCGCAACGGCTTCGCGCGCCGCATCGTCGGGCAGGCAGAGGATGACGATATCCGCCGCGTTCAGCGCGTCCCTGCGCGCGGCCCCATCCTTGCGCCGATCCTCGTCCAGCGTCAGGACCGACAGTTCCGGCCGACCAGCCAGCCGTTCATGAATTTCGATGCCGGTCGTGCCGACGCCGCCGTCGATGAAAATTGTCTGTGTCATGCGCCGATCCTCCGCCGGGCAATGATGGGATCGGCATGCTCCGCCAACCGCGCCACCACGTCGGCGAGCGGTTCGACCACCACCGCCATCCAGTGCGCGTTGGCGTGCAACAGATTTTCTCCATCGGTCATGATGCCGACATGGCCGGGGAAAAAGACGAGGTCGCCGCGTCGCAGCGGCCTGTCCGCAGGCAGGGGATTGCCGATTCCCTCCCGCTGCAGATCGGTATCGCGTGGTGCCTTGATCCCGCATTGGCCGAGCGCGACCTGCACCAGTCCCGAACAGTCGATCCCGCGATGGCCTCTGCCGCCCCAGACATAGGGCTGCCCCAGATAGCGCAGCGCGACCGCCACCCAGTCGCTTTCCTGCACGGTGGCGATCACCGCATGGCGATGATGCACGAAGCCGTCCCCGCAGGCGACGAAGCCATCCTGATCCTGTCCGACAAAGCGGGCGCCGCCCGGCCAATAGTCGATCACCGACGATTTGATATCCGGCGCGCTGAACAGGGGGGCGGTCCCGGCGAAGACCCGATGCGTCGCGACTTCGCGCGCATCCAGGGCATCGCGCCGGACATAGCCGACATAGCCGTCATGGCCGCAAAAGCCCCAGGCCCAGTCCGTCGTCACGTCCAGCGCGTGGAAGCTCTCCCCGCGCAGCAATTCGCTGACCGCTGTGGACGTCGCCAAAGCGGCGGACAGCACCGGCGTTCCCGCGGCAACGCAGGTCAGTTCGACAGCGCGGGCATAATGTGCCGAAAACAGCACCCCCGCGAGCGAGATGTCGGCCAGGTCCCCGCGCGCCGCATGAACGCGGCCGTCGAGCGTGACGGAGCGGCCATCCAGCTTGAAGCGGATGCGTTCAGGCGGTGCGTTCCGCGGAGGAGAAGTCATGGCGTTCATCGCGGCCGGTTCCTGCGATGAAATGGTGAAAGGCGTCAAGAAATTCCGCCCCTTTAGGCGTCCGGGTGATGAAAATATTGCGCCGGTCGGTGGCATCGCGCTCCCGGCGCAGATAGCCAAGGGCCGACAGTTTGTTCAGCGCGCGCGTGATGACCGGTTTCGACACGTTCAACGCTTCGGCGAGTCCCCGCACCGTGTGGGGGCCGGAACTGATATAAACGGTCATCATCAGCGCCATTTGCCGGTTGGTCAGGTCCGGCTTGCCCGACCGGACATAATCGACCAGCGTGCGCATCCACTGGCCGAGCGGCTTGATGCCGGGTCGGTTCAGTTCGGTGGCCGTTTCCTGTGCAGGGGATGCATCCATGCCCACGTAACGCGCGATAGCCAATCCGGTTGCGTAACGGCCTCACACTGCACGATCATTTCTGCGGGGCGTTGCCATAGCGTTGCTGCAACAGGTGGAAAACGGCGCGCAATCCCAGCGCTTCGCCGCCTTTGGGCCGACCAGGCCGGGGGGAGGGGCGCCAGGCGAAGGTGTCGATATGGACCCATTGGGCGGTCTCGGGCACGAAACGTTTGAGAAACAGCGCCGCCGTGATCGCGCCGGCAAATCCGCCTTCGCCGGCATTGTTGATGTCGGCGACGTCCGATTTCAGCATCTCGGCATAGCCATCCCATAGCGGCAGGCGCCAGCTTGGATCGTCCACCGCTTGGCCGGCAGCGTCCAGTTCGGCGGCGAGCGCGTCGTCATTGGTGAAGACGGCAGGGAGGTCCGGCCCCACCGCCACCCGTGCCGCGCCGGTCAGCGTCGCATAGTCGATGACCAGTTCCGGCTCGTCCTCCCCCGCCAGCGTCAGCGCATCGGCCAGGATCAGCCGCCCTTCCGCATCGGTATTGCCGATCTCGACGCTCAGCCCCTTGCGGCTGCGCAATATGTCGCCCGGCCGGAAGGCGTTGCCGCCCACCGCATTTTCCGCCGCCGGGATCAGCAGGTGCAGCCGCACCGGCAGCCGCGCCCCCATGATCAGCCGCGCGAGGGCCAGCGCATGGGCCGCGCCGCCCATATCCTTTTTCATCAGCCGCATCGCCGAGGAAGGCTTGATGTCCAGCCCGCCGCTGTCGAAACAAACCCCCTTGCCGACAATCGCCACGCGCGGATGCGCCGAATCGCCCCAGCGCAGTTCGATGAGGCGCGGCGCGAAGGCCTTGTCCGCCGCCCGGCCCACCGCGTGGATCATCGGAAAGCCCTGTTCGAGCGCGTCGCCGCGCGTCACCGTCAAGGTCGCGCCGAAGCTCTCGGCGGCCTTGCCGGCGGCGGCCTCCAGTTCCGGCGGTCCCATGTCGGCGGCCGGCGTGTTGACCAGATCGCGGACCAGTGCGACCGCTTCCGCCAGTCGGACGGCCGGCTCGATCTGCGCGATCTCGCTCGTCAGAAGGATGCGTGGGCCGGTGCCTCCTTCATCCTTGCGATACCGCTCGAAGCGATATTGGGCGGTCAGCCAGCCCAGCATGGCCGCGCCCGCTGACGCTTCGACCAGCCGATATTGCCCCTGGGGCAGTTGCTCCGCCAGCCTGGCGAGGCACCATGTCCCAAGCTTTGCCCGGTTCGCCACGGCCGCCACGACCCACCAGTCCGCTGCACCTTCGCCGGGGATGATCGCATGGTCCTGCGCCTTGCCCGCGAATTTCTGTGCCGCGGCTATTGTGCGCACCCGTTCGGGCTGCGCCGCCAGCCAGCTTTCATAGCCTTGCGCATCTATGATCTGGATCGGACGGGCGAACTGATCGTTATCCGCTTTCAGCAGGTCTGCAAATTCGGTCATGCCACGGATTCTGGACAAAGCCGGGTGCGATGGGAAGGGGGAATTTTCGTCGTTCGACCGCCTCCATCCGCCCTTTAAGGGATTTGCCTCCCGCCGTTGCCGGGCCTAGATTGGGCCCCAGCCAAAAGAAGGAGAGAGAAATGATGCACTCCGATGATGGTCGCCTCCAGGCGCTTCGTGCCCGCGCTTATGCGCTGGCGGAAAGCGGCCGTTACAATGGGGCTCATGCTGTCGAACAGGCCCTGATCGCGGAAGGCTGGCCCAATGCCGGCGCCGCGCTCCAGAGCAGCTTTACGCGCAAGGCGATCACCGAACGTTGCCAGGCGGCGGCCAAGCCGCATTGATGCGGCTGACAGATGTGCAAGGGGTGACAGGGCCGTCGGTTGCGGCGGCCCTGATGCTCTGCGCCTGCTCGCCATCGGCGGAGAATGCGGTTGCGGAAGGGAACGGCCTGGGCAATGCCGCCGCCACCAGTTTCGCCAATCGAATGGCCGGGGTGCAGCCGCCCCCCTCCAAGGCCGAGCCGTTCGAGCGATCGGACAAGACCGACGCCCTCGAATTCGTCTATGCCTGGCCCGCGCAGGCGTCGGCGGTGCGCGAAATAGCGGAAAAGTTTCGTAAGGAAATGACGGCGGGCAGGGCGGACGCGCTCAAAATGGCGCGGGAAGATCGCGCGGCGGCGCAGGGGGCTGGCTTTCCCTTCCATGCCCATAGTCTGGAAACGCGCTGGACCGTGACGGCCGACACGCCCCGCTTCCTGGCGCTGCAATCCACCACCTATAGCTATACGGGCGGCGCCCACGGCATGACGGCCTATGACGACCTGCTATGGGATCGGGCGCGGCAGCGGGAAACCAGCATGGAGGCGGTCATGACGTCGCCGGCCAGCTTCGCGGCTGCCATCCGCGACCGCTTCTGCGCGGGGCTGGACAAGGCAAGGGCGAAGAAACGGGGTGCGCCGGTCACGCGGGGCGACGATCCCTTCTCCAAATGCATCGATCCGATGAAGGAGGTGCTGGTGCCGACGTCAAAGGACGGCAAGCTGATCGATGGCGTGACCGTCGTGATCGCTCCCTACAGCGCCGGCCCCTATGCCGAAGGCAGCTACGAAGTGCCGCTGCCCGTCGACGCCGCCCTGCGTAACGCGATCAAGACCGAATATCAGGACGCTTTTGTCGGCGGGTGATTGGGGGGAGGAGGGGGCGCTGCCTGAAAGCCGTCACCCCAGCGAAGGCTGGGGTCTCAGGCCATGTCGCGCTTCCTCTCCCGAGTGTCCAGCTTTCGCTGGAATGACGGAAAATGGCCAATCTCACCCGCCGACCGGCACCCCATAAAGGTCATGCTCGTCGGCATCCTCGATCAGCACGTCGAATATGTCGCCGGTCCTGCGCCCTTCGCCGACATCGCGCAGGAAGACATTGCCGTCGATCTCCGGCGCATCGGCCTGGCTGCGCGCGGTCGCGCCGATCGAGCCATCCTCGTCCGCCTCGCCGACCTCATCGAGTATGACCGGCAGCACGCGCCCGACCTTCGCGGCCAGCTTGGCAGCGCTGATCGCGGCGGTCTTTTCCATGATCCGCTGGTAGCGTTCTTCCTTCACCTCCTCCGGCACCGCGCCGGGCAGGTCATTGGCCGCCGCACCCTCTACCGGTTCGAAGCGGAAGGCCCCGACGCGGTCAAGCTGCGCTTCATCCAGCCAGTCGAGCAGATATTGGAAATCCGCCTCGGTCTCACCAGGGAAACCGACGACGAAGGAGGAGCGGATCGCGATATCGGGGCAGATGTCGCGCCATTTGCGGATGCGATCCAGCACCTTGGCCTCATTCGCGGGTCGCTTCATGGCTTTCAGCACATTGGGTGAGGCGTGCTGGAACGGGATATCGAGATAGGGCGTCAACAGCCCCTGCGCCATCAGCGGAATGACCTGGTCCACATGCGGATAGGGATAGACATAGTGCAGCCGCACCCAGGGCGGCGTGCCGTCAGCGGTGCGCAACTGCCCAAGCTCGCGTGCCAGGTCGGTCATGTGCGCGCGGACCTCGCGGCCCTTCCACTGGCGCGCCTCATGCCTTGTATCCACGCCATAGGCCGAGGTGTCCTGGCTGATGACCAGCAATTCCCTGGTTCCGGCATGCACCAGCTTTTCCGCCTCGCGCAGCACCGCATCGATACGCCGCGACACCAGGTCGCCACGGATCGACGGGATGATGCAGAAGGAGCAGCGATGGTTGCAGCCTTCGGAAATCTTGAGATAGCTGTAGTGGCGCGGGGTGAGCTTGAGGCCACCCTCGGGCACCAGATCGACGAAAGCATTGGGCACGGGCGGCGATGCCTCATGCACGGCATTTACCACCGCCTCATATTGATGCGCGCCGGTGACGGCCAGCACCTGCGGGAATTTCCGGCGGATCAGTTCCGCCTCATTGCCCATGCAGCCGGTGACGATGACGCGGCCATTTTCGGCGATCGCCTCGCCAATAGCCTCGAGCGATTCTTCCTTGGCCGAATCGAGGAAGCCGCAGGTGTTGACGAGCACGACGTCGGCGCCGGCATAGTCGGCGGACATCTGATAGCCGTCGGACCGCAATTTGGTCAGGATGCGTTCGCTATCGACCAGTGCCTTGGGACAGCCCAGCGACACCATGCCGACCTTGGGCGGTTCGGGTAATTTGGTTGCCATGATCGACGCGCACATAGGGATTTTTGCGTCAAATGTCACGGGGGCTGGTTAAAGCCTCCGATTCAGGTGCATCGCCTTGAACGATCTCGATGATCAGGTCGCCCGTCTGGCGCTTTTGCGCGCCGTCTTCCCGGCAGCCGATCGGTCGTTCGCCGGGACCAAAGGCCGGCGGAGCGGCGCGATTCTCATCGCGCCTGAACGGGCAGCTGCTGGATCGGGTTCACCGGCACCCGGTCCTTGCGCAGTTCGAAATGCAGTTTCGGCCGGCTGGCATAGCCGGTGTCGCCGGACAGGCCGATGATTTGTTTGCGGCTCACCTTCTGCCCCCGGACGACATCGACACGACTGGCGTGACCGTAAGCGCTCACCCAGCCGCCGCCATGATTGATCAGCACCAGCCCGCCGAACATCCCCAGCTTGTCGCCGGCATAGGCCACCACCCCGTCGGCGGCGGCGCGGATCGGCGTGCCGGTGGGCACGGCAATGTCGATGCCGTTGTTGCGCGAACCGCTGGCGCCGGGGCCGAAGCGGGACAGGATTCGCCCCGATGCCGGCCAGGCGAAAGTGCCGGCGGGGGCGATCTTGCCTTTGGCAAGCGCAGGCTGCGCGTCGGTCGGCACATCGCCTATGTCGATACGGAAGGCCGCCGCCCGTTCTTCCACCGTCGATGCCGGGCGCGGTGCTTCATCGGGCAGTAGCAGCCGTTGCCCGCTGCGCAGCATATAGGGTTCGGCAAGGCCGTTGAGGTCGATGATCCGCCGCCAGGCCAAGCCATAGGCTGCGGCGATGGCGATGCCGGTCTCGCCCTCTGCCACCAGATGATAGCGTCCGCCGGGAATGACGAGCTTTTGCCCTGGTCGGATCAGATAGGGCGGCGCCAGTCCATTGGCTTTCGCGATGGCTTCGGAGCCGGCGCCGCTGCGATTGCCCACACCGCGCAGCGTCTCACCGGGTGTCACGACATGGATGGCTGGCGTGACGGCCTGGGCATGCGGAACGACCTGCTGCGCGGTCCGGACGGGCGCGCGCTCCATCAATGGGACGGCGGATCGATCAGAAGGGCCATGTGCGGCCAGGACGATGGGCGAAAGAGCAGCAAGCAGGGCAGGCGACGAGCGCGGCATCGCCTTTTTTCCTAGACGCTTTGCGCCCACCTTGTCATCCCCGAGCGCGTGTCAGGCTTCGAACAGCCGCGCCGTGGCGGCCAGCGCACTATCCTGCGTCAGATCATAGTGAAGCGGCGTCACCGTGACATAGCCATCGGCTATGGCGGCGAGATCGCTGCCCTCCGGCACGGCGTTGCTGCCGCCAAGACCGAACCAGTAATAGCGATAGCCGCGCGGATCGGTGCCCTCGATGATTTGCGTGCGGTCGATATCATGAAAGCCCTGCCGCGTGACCCTCACGCCCTTGACCGCATCAGGTTCGATCGCCGGGAAATTGACGTTGAACAGCAGGCGCGGGCTCGCCGGCATGGCGACCAGCGGCCGCAGCACCCTTTCGCCCCAGGCGCGCGCGGCGGCGAAGGGCACCGCATCGCCCATGCCTTCGCGTGCATAGACCTGGCTGAGCGCAATCGACTTGATGCCCGAAATCGCGCCTTCCATCGCGGCGGATACCGTGCCCGAATAGGTCACATCCTCGGCCAGATTGGCGCCGCGATTGACGCCGGACAGGATCAGGTCGGGCTTGGCATCCTTCATCAGATGTCCGACCGCCATCATCACAGCGTCGGTCGGCGTGCCGGTGACGCTGAAATGCTTCTCGCCATGCTTGCGGATGCGCAGCGGGCGGGTGAGGGTCAGGCTGTGTCCCGCGCCGGACTGTTCCTCGGAGGGGGCGACGATCCAGATGTCGTCCGACAGCGTCCGCGCGATCTCCTCCAGCACCTTGAGGCCGGGGGCGTGCACGCCATCGTCATTGGTGAGCAGAATACGCATCGTTGGCACTCCCTGAAAACCGAAATGGGGCAGCGGCAGCTTTTTCAGCGCGGCGTCAGAATGGTCGTCCCACCCATATAGGGGGCCAGCACATCCGGCACGATGACGCTGCCGTCCGCCTGCTGATAATTTTCCAGCACCGCGACCAGCGTGCGTCCGACCGCCAGGCCCGATCCGTTCAGCGTATGGAGGAAGCGGGTCTGCTTCTCTCCCTCCGGCTTGTAGCGCGCGTTCATCCGGCGCGCCTGGAAATCGCCGCAGTTGGAAACCGAGCTGATCTCGCGATAGGTCTGCTGGCTCGGCAGCCAGACCTCCAGGTCCCATGTCTTGCGCGCGCCGAAGCCCATGTCGCCGGTGCACAGCAGCATCTTGCGATAGGGCAGGGCGAGCGCCTGCAATATGCCCTCGGCCGCCGCGCACATGCGCTCATGCTCCGCCTCTGAATCCTCGGGCTTGCAGATCGCGACCAGTTCCACCTTCTCGAACTGGTGTTGGCGGATGAACCCGCGCGTGTCGCGGCCGGCAGAGCCTGCCTCAGACCGGAAACAGGGCGTCAGCGCAGTGAAGCGCAGCGGCAGGCTTTCCGCCGCGACGATCTGTTCGTGCACCAGGTTGGTCAGGCTGACTTCGGCGGTCGGGATCAGCCAGCGGCCGTCGGTGGTGCGGAACAGATCCTCGGCGAATTTGGGCAGCTGTCCGGTGCCGAACAAGGCTTCGTCGCGTACCAGCAGCGGCGGGTTCACTTCCTCATAGCCATTCTCGCCCGACTGGCGGTCGAGCATATACTGCGCCAGCGCGCGATGCAGCCGCGCCATCTGGCCGCGCAACGCGGTGAAGCGCGCGCCGGAAAGCGCAGCGCCGCCTTCGAAGTCCAGCCCCAGCGCCGGGCCGAAATCGGCATGGTCCTGCGGCGGAAAGTCGAACGAGCGGGGTTCGCCCCAGCGGCTGATTTCGATGTTCGCCGCCTCATCCTCGCCGTCCGGCACGTCGGTGGCGGGTAGGTTGGGGATGGCGACTAGTTGATCATGCAGGGTCTCGCTGTGCGTTTGCTCATCGACCTCAAGCCACATCAGCTCTTCTTTGAGCTTGGCGACGTCCGCCTTCAGAGTTTCAGCCTTTGCCAAGTCCTTGGCGGCCATGGCTTGGCCGATCGCCTTGCTGGCATCGTTGCGACGTGCCTGATTCTGCTGCAACGCGGTCTTGAGGGCCCGGCTCTTTTCGTCGAGCGCCAATATCTCGGCACTCAGCGGCGCAAGGCCGCGGCGGGCGAGGCCGGCGTCGAAGGCTGCGGGATTTTCGCGGATGAAGCGGATGTCGTGCATGGCGAGCCCTATGCCGTTCCGTACCGAACCGCGCAAGCCTGAGCGGATCGCCGGCGGTCACGGCAAAAGCAGAAAGGGCAGCCCCGACCGAGACCGCCCTTCCGCTTGCTGCCCCCTGGCAAGAATCAGGCTGCGTTATCGGCTTTCCGTTCGGCAAAGCGCCGGCGCGCCACCAGCGCCACGGCGGCCGCGCCGAACAGCAGCACCATCGGCGGCGCGGGAACATCGGTCCCCCCGCTGCTGCTGGATGTGCCGCCCGAACTGCTGGAGGAGCTGGACGAGGAACTGCTCGACGAAGAGGATGAGGAGGAGCCGGTACTGCCGAAGCTGGACGACCCACCTGACGAGCTGGATGTGGAACCGCCGGAGGAACTGGACGAGCTGCCGCCGCTGGAGCTGTGCGGCGGCTTCCCACCGCCCGAGCTGCTCGACGAGGAGCTGGAGGAGGAAGAGGAGGAACTGGAACTCGAGCTGGATGAGGAACTGCTGCTGCTGACGTTGCCGCTCGACGTAGAGACGTTCCCGCTGGAGGTCGACACATTGCCGCTGGAGGTGGAAACCCCGCCGGTGGAAGTAGAGACGCCTCCGGTCGATGTCGAAACCCCTCCCGTCGACGTGGACACGCCGCCGGTGGTCGAACTGGTCGAGCTGCTGATGCCGCCGGTCGAACTGCTGGTCGAGGAGATCACCACCGACCCGCCGCTGCTGCCGCCGCCGCTGCCGCCAAAGAAACCGCCGATGAACCCGCCGCCGCCAAAGCCCGGTCCGCCCGCCATCACGACCGGCGCCGCGCCGCCGCCCGACAGGACCGGCATTTCCGCCGGCAGCATCGGGGGAGGGAGGGGCACGGGCGCCGCCTGCGTCGTCACCGTGACGGTCTGCGGCGCGCAGGAGGTGACGGTCTTCACCAGCTTGCGCTTCACCGTGTGGACGGCATAGCGTCTGGGAGCCGCCTTCACGCTCTTGTTGCTGTGGACCCCCGCGGGACGTGCGCTTTCCGCAACATGGACGGCGCCCCCGCCAATGATCGCGCCACCGCAGGTGCATGCGCACAATTTAGCCAATGCCATCCGTACAGACATAGAGGTCCACTCTTATTCGTCTTGTCGCCGCCTGGCTTTGTTACTGCTGTTCCCAGTAATATCACCAACCGGCTATTGCCTTCGTATAACAAGGCAAAAGAAAAGGTTAACTTCAACGGCGTTAACCCTGAATGTCGGGGAGGAGTCGAGGGAAATTCTAACAAAACATCAACCTATATGGTTAACGTCCCATTGTGGAACGGGGTGGTAAGCTGTTCTGAATTTCCCTTTTTCCTTGGGGCGGGTTCGGCGCACCTGCGGGACTCGCCAGCTGTCCACATGTTTTCGCCTTTTCAGGATGATGGGCGAGGTAGCTCGTCGAATGCGTGCTTGTGTCGTTCGCCGCCGCTGGCTATTAGGCGCCCTCAACCATAAGTCACGGGCTCCCGGACCTTTCAGCTCGGGGAGCCTCTCGAGTCGGAGAGCCAGATGGCATCGGTCCTGAATTCCGATAAAGACGGCCATAATCCGCCGAAATCGGCTATTATACTCCCCCCTGACTATCGTCCTTCCGCGGACGAAGAGTTTATGAACCCCCTGCAGCTTGAATATTTCCGCCAGCGGCTGTGGGACTGGAAGAAGCAGATCCTGGCCGAGGCCGAAGGGACGCTGGCCGTGCTGCAGAACGAGCCGCTTCGAGAACCCGACCTCAACGACCGCGCTTCCAGCGAAACCGACTGGTCGATCGAACTGCGCACGCGCGATCGCCAGCGCAAGCTCATTTCCAAGATCGACGCCGCGCTCCGCCGCATCGACGAAGGGGAATATGGCTATTGCGAAGTGACGGGCGACCCGATCTCGCTCGGCCGCCTCGAAGCGCGCCCGATCGCCACCATGACCGTCGAAGCGCAGGAGCGGCATGAGCGGCAGGAAAAGGTGTCGCGCGACGATTAACGCTTTGTCCATCGATCCATGGCAATATTCTGGAAAATAACGGGATATCGCAAAGGTTTGGACATGGACAGCGAACAGGGAACGGGGGAACGGGGCCCCGCCAGGTCGGGGCCGCGAGACAGCCTGTTCCTGCTCACCAATCTCACATCGACTGACGGTGCGCCGCTCGGGCGTGCGCGCGTCCGCAATCTTTCCGCCACCGGGCTGATGGCGGACTGTGAGCGGCCGGTGCCCCAGGGCGCGAAGCTGGTGTTCGACCTGCGCGGTGTTGGCGCGGTCAGTGGCAGCGTGGTCTGGTCGCGCAAAGACAAGATCGGCATCGCGTTCGATCAGGAAATCGACCCGCAACTGGCGCGCAAGCCGGTTTCTTCGGCGGCCGGCCCAGCCTCCGCGCCGCCCTATCTACGCCTTCACAGGGCCAAGCGCTGAACTGCCGTTCGCCGGTCCGGAAATAAAAAGAGCCCCGCAGGTCTGGCGACTTCCGGGGCTTTTTCATTACCTGGCAACGGCTGGGAACGGGAAGGGTGAGGCCGGTCGCTTCGCCCCTTTCCGTCCTGGTCGAGGTGTCAATTATGGGCCGTCATCTCTTCCTTCAGCCGCAGTTTCTGCTTCTTGAGCGAGGCAACGAGGATCGCGTCAGGCATGGGCCGACTCGTCTCCGCCTTAATTCGTGCCTCAAGCCCGGCATGCTTGGCTGAAAGAGCTGAAATGTGGCTATTTTCCATGACATTCTCCTTACGAGGGTGATGGAAGACCGAATAGATCATGATTCCCCGCCCTTGTCTTTGGATGTTTCGCCCTTTGCGACGGGTCGCCCCGAATTTTGCGATGGTCCGATTAGGCCCGTGCGGCTATCAGGAACGGACTGTCTGAAGCTGAGCCGAGAAGGTGGGTGCGGGGTGAGCCGGGAAGAGATCATGCGTCGGCTGGAACTGCTGCGAATCGAGCATCGCGACCTCGACAGCGCGATCGGCGCGCTGGTCGACAGCGGGGCGGGGGACCAGATGCAGGTGGCGCGGCTCAAGAAGCGCAAGCTGCGGCTGCGCGACGAAATTGCCCTGCTGGAGGATGCGCTCGTCCCGGACATCATCGCCTGATCCCCACAATCGTGGTTAACCCTGGCGCTTTCGATCCTGATTGGGACATTTGGCGCCTGCATCCGCAGCTTCAGGCCTGACAAGCGGTGCCTTTTATGCCACTCATCCCCTATGTCTCGCGCCATTTCCCTTGACCGTGGCCTGCATCGACGGTTGGTCGATGGCCTCTATCTTGAAGCCATGGTGATGGCCGATGAGGCGCGCGGCTATTTCGACCTGCGCGAAACCAGCGAGCCCGAACTGGAAGACCCGCTGCGCCGCGTGTCCTTCGCCTGCGAATCGCTGAAGGTCACGACCCGGCTGATGCACATTATCGCCTGGTTGCTGAGCCAGCGCGCGTGGCAGCGCGGTGAGATCGCGGATGCCGAGCTTGGCGACGAAAAATATCGCCTGGGGCGCGCGACCAGCACCGATCCGGCGATTGCCGCCACTTTCCCGTTCGC
Organism: Sphingobium sp.; assembly: GCA_035251955.1. GTDB lineage: Bacteria > Pseudomonadota > Alphaproteobacteria > Sphingomonadales > Sphingomonadaceae > Sphingobium. The sequence continues at coordinate 14,133 of DATFDS010000064.1, forward strand.
GGCGCGTGCGCTGATCGAGGCGAGCCAGGACCTTTACGATCGCGTGGCGCGGCTGCAGGACCGCATGGACAGGATGGCGCGTCCGCGCGCGCAGGTGGAGGCCGGGCCCGTGCATGCCTTGATGGACAGGTTGAACACGGCTTTTTGACAAAGCGTGCGCGGCATGTCCGGCCGCAGCCGGCCGCGCGATCATCATCCGGACTGGCGCTTTCCCTCGGACTTGGGTTAGAGCGTTGATATGAACACCGGTTTGCGGACCCGAGGCCGCATTACAGGCATCCCGCAAGCTGCTGGGCTTTTCGTCGCGCCGTTGCTGTTGCTGGCGCATGGCGTGCACGCGCAGACGGCGACACCGCCGGAAGGGGCTGTCGACCAGGATCGACCGCTTGATCCCATGCCCGACATCGGCGTGGAATGGCCGGATATGGGCCAGCCCGACACGGCAACGCCGCTGCCGCCCGATCCGATCGCTGAAACCGCGCCCGATGATCTGCCGAGCGTGGAGGCGAGCGGTTCGGCCGACGATGCTGGGGCTGCCGAAGAGCAGAGTGTGGAATTTGCCGATACGGGCGAGGAGCGGCGCTATTCGGTGGTGCTGAATGGCGTCGATCAGATTGCGGACGCGACCTTCGACACGCGGTTCGATGAACTGTCGATATTGTATCAGGGGAAGGACAAGCCCGCCAATCTGGCCCAGATCAACCGCCGGATAAAGGAAGACAGCGAACTGCTGGACCGGCTGTTGCGGGCGAAGGGCTATTATGCTGCGCGCATCCGCAGCGCCATCGCCGCACCGCCGGCGGGCAGCGACCGCCTGGCTGTGACGTTCGAAATCGTGCCGGGTGTGCGCTACCTGCTGTCGTCGGTGGAGGTGGAGGGGCTGTCATCAACTGGCGACAGTGAAGCGAAGCTGCGCGCGGCCTTCCCTCCCAAGCCGGGCGACCCGATCGACGCCGATGCGATCCTGACCGGACAAGGGGCGCTGACGCTCGCTTTGGCCGAAAATGGCTTTCCCTTCGCCAAGGTCGATGAACCCCAGGTCCGGATCGACCATGAGGAGCGCAAGGGCGACCTCGACATTGTGGTGACGCCGGGAGGGTATCGCAGCTTCGGTGCCATCCTGCTCGACGATGATGAATTGTTCAGCGCCCGCCATTTGCAGCGCATCGCCCGGTTCGAGCCCGGTGACCCCTATACCGCGTCCGATGTCGAGGATCTGCGCCGCGCCATCATCGCGACCGGGCTGGTTTCGTCGGTCACGCTGACGCCCCGGGATGCAGGCGATGGCGAACATGTGAATCTGGCCGTTGATGTGCGCCCGGCGCCGCTGCGCACGATCGCGGGCGAACTGGGCTATGGGACGGGCGAAGGCTATCGCGCGGAAGTCAGCTGGCAGCACCGCAATTTCTTCCCGCCCGAAGGCGCCGTCACCCTGCGGGGGGTTATCGGCACGCAGGAGCAGACCGCATCCTTCACCTACCGCCGCAACAATTTCCGCGAGCGCGACCATGTGCTGACCGGCCTCCTGTCGGTCAGCAATATCAAGCGCGACGCCTATGACGCGCGGACGATCACCCTGTCGGGTGCGCTGGAACGGCAGACCAACATCCTGTTCCAGAAGAAATGGGTCTGGCGGGTCGGCGCCGAACTGATCGCTTCGGATGAAAAGGACGCGTTCAGCGGCGGCAATCGGCGAACCTTCCTGATCGGCGCGGTGCCGCTCAGCCTGACCTATGACGGCAGCGACGATCTGCTGAACCCCAGCAGGGGCTTTCGCCTTGGCGGACGCCTCAGCCCTGAACTGTCCTTCCAGAACAGCACCTTCGGCTATGCGCGGGTTCAGGTGGACGGCAGCATCTATCAGCCGATGAGCGAGCGGATCGTGCTGGCCGCGCGCGCGCGGTTCGGCACCATATTGGGATCGACGGTCGATCGCATCGCGCCCTCGCGGCGCTTCTATGCCGGCGGCGGTGCATCGGTGCGCGGCTACGGCTATCAGGCGATCGGCCCGCGCGATGCCAACAACGATCCGATCGGCGGCAAGAGCCTGGCGGAATTTTCGCTGGAATCGCGCGTGCGCTTCGGCAATTTCGGGGTCGTGCCCTTTGTCGATGCGGGCAATATTTCGACCAGCTTCGTGCCGCGTTTCCGCGATCTGCGGATCGGGGCAGGCGTGGGCCTGCGCTATTACAGCAATTTCGGTCCGATCCGCGTCGATGTCGGCACGCCGCTCAATCCGCAAAAAGGCGATCCGAGGGTCGCCGTCTATGTCTCGCTGGGGCAGGCCTTCTGATGGCGGAGGAACAGCCCGGCATCGCGCCGCAACGGCGGCATCGCGCCTGGGATGGGCGCTGGCAGCGCTGGATTGCCGGCCTCCTTGCCACTCTGTTGTTGATCACCGCCGGCACCCTGGCCTGGCTGGACACATCCTCCGGCCACCGCTTCCTCGTTTCACGCATCGCCCGGATCAGCCCGCCTTCGGGCCTTCGCATCCATGTCGACCGGATCGAAGGCAGCATCTATCGCCGCGCGGTGCTGCATGGGCTGACGTTGTCCGACCCCAAGGGCGCCTTTCTGGATGCACCGCGCGTGGAGCTGGACTGGTGGCCCTTCGCCTGGCTTTCCAACCGGCTCGATATCGACCGGCTGGTGATCCCCGTCGCCACGCTTCACAAGCTGCCCCGCCTCAACCCGAGCGAGCGGGAGGGGCCGATCCTGCCCGGCTTCGACATCCGGCTGATGCAGTTTTCGGTCGGACGGCTCATGATCGACCGGGGTGTTGCCGGGCGAGTGCAGCAGGCGACCATCTCGGGCGATGCGGATATCCGGGGCGGGCGTGCCGTTATCGACCTGTCGGCGCGCGTGTTGAATGGCGAGGATGCGCTGAACATCGCGCTCGACAGCCGGCCGGATGACGATCGCTTCGATCTCGACGTTACCATGAATGCGCCGGCAGGCGGCGTGCTGAGCGCCATGGCCGGACTGCGGCAGGACGCCAATCTGCGCATCCATGGCAAGGGCAGCTGGACCCGTTGGGACGGTCGCCTGGCCGGCACGCTGGATGGCGATCCGGTGATCGACCTCCGACTCGTTGCCCGAAGCGGCATCTATTCCGCCAGCGGCTCCATCGAGGGATCGGCCATTGCTGGCAAGGGGCTGGCGCAGCGGCTCGCATCCCCGCGCCTCAGCCTGAAAGCGCTGGGTTCATTGAGCAACCGGGTCATCGACGGCACGCTGTCGCTGAAATCGGCCGCGATCGACATGGATGCGAACGGCGCCGTCGACTTGCGCAACAACGCCTTCGACAATCTGCTGTTGGACGTGAAGCTTGCGCGTCCGCAGGCCTTGCTCAAATCCATGCGCGGGCGCGATATCGCTGCCCGGATCAGGCTGGATGGACCGCTTTCCAGCTTCGGGTACGAATATCTGCTGACGGCGAAGCAGCTTGCCTTCGACCGCACCGTGATCAGCGACGTGCGCGCTGACGGGAAAGGCCGGAAAGCGAAGAATGCGGCGACACTGATTCCCGTCCATCTGCGGGCGCGGCGGCTCGATGGGCAGGGCGAACTGGTCGAGGGCATTATCCGCAATTTCGTGCTGGACGGCGTGCTGCAGTTGAAGGGCCAGCAGATCATCAGCAACCCGATGACCGTCCGCTCCGACAAGCTCAGCGGCAAGCTGATCATGATCGCCGACCTGAAGAGCGGCCGTTATGATTTCGGCCTGGATGGGCAGATAAGGGGGCTGGCGATCCGTGGCCTGGGCGTGGTGGACCTTTCCTCCAAGCTGCGCGCGGTGCCCGGGCCCAAAGGCGCCTTCAGCCTCAGCGGCAATGCCATGGCGCGGATGCGGCGGCTCGACAACGGCTTCCTGCGCTCGCTCGGCGGCGGCTTGCCGACGGCGCGCAGCGGCCTGACGCTCGGCCCCGACGGCCAGCTGATGTTCACCGACTTGCGGCTGGAAGCGCCGCTGCTGAAACTGTCCGCCAAGGGCTATCGCCGGCGTGATCGCACCTTTCATTTCGAAGGCAGCGGGCGGCATGAACGATATGGACCGCTGAGCCTGATACTCGATGGACGGATCGAACGGCCCACGATCGACCTGCTGCTGAACCGGCCGCTGCCGGCTCTGGGCGTGGCCGACATGCGCGCGCATCTGGTGCCCGACGAAGCCGGCTACAGCTTCACCGCGCAGGGCGGATCGACACTGGGGCCGTTCACCGGCAATGGCGCGATCCTGTTGCCGAGCGGCGGTCAGGCGGTCGTGCGGGTCGCGCGCCTGGGCGTTTCCGGCGTGACCGCCAGCGGCGACCTGCGGCCTGTGGCGGGCGGGCTCGACGGGCAACTTGCCGTCGCGGGGCCGGTAGCAGGCAGCATCGGCTTCGCGCCCGTTAACGCCGTCCAGCAGCTGGTGCTGAAGCTCGATGCAACCGATGCGAGCTTCGATGGGCCGACTATCATAGCCGTCCGGCGGGGCAAGCTCGACGCGACCATCCTGCTTGATCCTGCGGGCACGTCCGTGAACGCGACGGTGCAGGCGCGCGGGTTGCGGGTGGGGGGCGTGCTGGTCGGCCGCCTCGCCGCCAATGCCGAACTGGTCGGCGGGCGGGGGGCCGTGCGCGGCAACCTGTCGGGGCAGCGCGGCCGCCTGTTCGACCTGCAGGGCGAGGCAGAGGTCGAGCCTGACCGCATCCGCCTGTCGGCCACGGGCACGATCGACAAGCGGCCGATCCGCCTGACGCGTGCGGCACTGTTCACGCGGACGGCGGAGGGTTGGCGGCTCTCGCCCGCGACCATCCGCTATGCGGGCGGGTCGCTTCAGCTGGGCGGGGAACTGAGCGGCGCCACCACGCGGATCGAGGCGCGGATGCAGCAGCTGCCGCTGGCCCTGCTCGACATCGTCTATGACAATCTGGGGCTGGGCGGCACCGCCACCGGATCGCTCAACTACATTCATACGCGCGGCGGGCTGCCGGCCGGCAAGGCGGAACTGCGGGTTCGCGGTCTGTCGCGTTCGGGCCTTTCGCTCAGTTCGCGACCTGTGGACGCCGGCATCAATGCTGTGCTGAGCCAGGATCGATTGGCGACGCGCATGCTGTTCATGGCGGACGGCCAGACGATCGGCCGTGGCCAGGCGCTGTTGACGCCGCTCGGCACGACGGGCAGCCTGGTCGAGCGGCTGAACCGCGCGCCCTTGTTCGCGCAGCTGCGCTATCGCGGCACGGCCGACACACTCTGGCGGCTGACGGGGGTGGAAATCGTCGACATAGCCGGGCCCGTGAGCGTGTCCGCGGATGCGCGCGGCACGTTGGGCGCGCCCGTCATCACCGGCGCGCTGGCCACCGACAATGCCGCGATCAGCAGCCCCGTCACCGGCATGCGCCTGCGCGACGTCAAGGCGCGCGGCCGCTTTTCGGGTTCACAGCTCGTCATCTCGGACTTTGCCGCCACCGCGCAAAATGGAGGAGCGGTGACGGGCGCCGGCAGCTTCACCTTTGCCGGCATCGGCGGCGTCGGCATGGATCTGCGCTTCCAGGCGGACAATGCCGCGCTGCTGGAGCGCGACGATATCGCCGCGACGGTCTCCGGCCCGATCACGCTCAAATCCGATGGAACGGGTGGCACGATCGGCGGCGACCTGACGCTCAACCGCAGCCGCTTCACGCTCGGGCGGGCGGCTGCCGTCGCGCAAATACCCGAATTGCGCGTGATCGAGATCAATCGCAACGGCGAGGAGATCGCGCGGCCGCGCAGCAGCGTACCCTGGGCGCTCGCCATCAAGGCGCGGGCGCGCAACCGGCTCACCGTCACCGGGCTCGGCCTCGACAGCGAATGGCGCGCCAATCTCGACATTGGCGGCACCGTGACGAGCCCCGCCATATCCGGAACCGCCAATCTGGTGCGCGGCGGCTATACGTTCGCGGGCCGCCGCTTCGAACTGCGCGAAGGCAAGATCCAGTTCGACGGCCGCACGCCCGTGAACCCGACGCTGGACATCGACGCGGAGGCCGATGTCAGCGACCTGACCGCCACCATCCATGTCGGCGGCACTGGCCTTAGGCCGGACATCAGCTTCACCAGCGTTCCGGCGCTGCCGCAGGATGAATTGCTCTCGCGCATCCTGTTCGGCACGTCGATCACTAACCTGTCCGCACCCGAAGCGCTGCAACTGGCCTCTGCCGTAGGCTCTCTGCAGGGCGGAGGCGGGCTTGATCCGATCAATGCCGTCCGCAAGGCGGCGGGGCTGGATCGTCTCAGGATCATCGCCGCCGATCCGACACAGGGGCAGGGGACTTCGATCGCGGCGGGCAAATATTTGACGCGCAAGACCTATGTCGAACTGATCACCGATGGGCAGGGTTATTCAGCGACCCGCATGGAATATCAGGTGACGCGCTGGCTCTCGCTGCTCGGGGCAATTTCCACGCTCGGCCGGCAAAGTGCGAATGTGCGCATATCGAAGGACTATTAGGGCCGGCTGTTCCAACGACTGATACGATCAGGCGTTGTATTTGGGCAACATTATCAGTCGTTTATCTGAGGTTCATGCAACCAACGGTTATTTCGGGACTTCACCGTCTTCTCCTGCAAGGGGAATGATTGATGATTGGAGTATCCGATATGCGAAAGATAATGGTCGCAACTTGTCTGGCCGGAACGGCCCTCGCGAGCCCCGCATTGGCGCAGGATGCCGGCGCCACTTTCACAGGTCCCCGCGTGGAAGCGATATTGGGCTATGACCATACCGGTGCGGGCAGCAGCGTCGACAATGACAATGGCGAAGACGACCAGTCGATCGACGGCCTGCTCTACGGCGTCGGCGCCGGCTACGACGTCAATCTCGGCAGCGCGGTCGTCGGCGTGGAAGGCGAATATACCGACTCCACGTCCAAGAGCAGCAGGAGCGCCTTTACCGATCAGTTCGGCTTTGGCCGGGTGAGCCAGGGACGCGATCTCTATATCGGCGCCCGCGCCGGCATTCTCGCCAGCCCGAACACGCTGGTCTATGTGAAGGGCGGCTACACCAACACGAAGCTCAACGTACTGGCCGGCGATACCGATGAGACCACCGATACATCGTTCAAGCTGGACGGCTGGCGGATCGGCGGCGGCGTCGAACGCGCCATCAATCAGAACACCTTCGCCAAGCTGGAATATCGCTATTCCAAATATGACAGCGCCCATATCGATTTTCTCGACGGCGCGACCAGCAGCGAGTTTGATATCGACACCGACCGTCATCAGGTCGTCGCCAGCGTCGGCTGGCGCTTCTGATCGGTAAAGCCCAGGGACCGGCGCAGGCCGGTCCCTGGCTCTTACGCTACAGCGTCGCTTCGATTTCCCGCGCCGCCATATCCGGATTTTCCGCCAGGCTGATCGGCCTTCCGACCACCAGGATCGACGCGCCCCGATCCAGCGCCTCGCGCGGGGTCACGGCTCGTTTCTGGTCGCCCATCGCGCCGCCTGCCGGCCGGACGCCCGGCACCACGAAGAAGCCATCGGGCCAGGCTTGCTTGGCAAGCGCCACTTCCTCGCCCGAGCAGACGATGCCGTCCAGGCCGGCGCTGCGGGCGAGATCGGCGAGCCGCGTCACCTGATCTTCCGCCTTGCCGCCGACCCCGATGTCGATCAGGTCGCTATTGTCGAGGCTGGTCAGTACCGTGACGGCCACCACCTTCGTGTTGATGCCGGCGGCCGCCTTGGCATCCTCCAGCATCGCGCGGCCGCCCGCCGCATGCACCGTCAGGATCGCGGGTTCCAGCCCATTGAGCGCCTGCACCGCCTTCGCGACGGTATTGGGAATGTCGTGCAGCTTGAGATCGAGAAAGATCGGAAGGTCGAACTTCATCAATTCCCGCACGCCATGATGGCCGTTGGCGCAGAAAAATTCGAGACCCAGCTTCAACCCGCCCACATGGCCGCGCACCCGCCGGGCCAGATCCTGGGCCTTCACAAGGTCGGGTGTATCGATAGCGACGTAGATCGGGCTGGTCATGCTGTTCCTGTTGAGGAGAGGGAAGGGGTGAGTGCCGGGCTCGGCTCCTGCGCGATGGCGGGCGCTGGCGGTGGCGTGGTGGCGGTCGTCGCAGCGATCAGGGCGCGTTCGGTACTCTCCAGCTTGCGCTTCATCCGCCAGCGCGTCGCCCGCGCCATGATCCAGAAGGGAAGCGCGCCGAGCAGGAAGGCGCCGATCAGCAGCACGGGCAATTTGGTTTCCATCACCATGTCGCCCCACAGGCGCACGGTGACGGGCACATAATTGGCCATGCAGAAAAATGCGAGGGCTACGGCGATGACGACCCAGAAGGCAGTCCGCAGAAATTGCATTCGTCATGTCCTCTAACTGCCAATAGGCGCAGCTTAGGGCATTTCGGCGACGTTCGGAAGCATTTCGTCGGATTTCACGCTCTCGATCGTCGACCGCACCCGTGCGAATCGATGCCGCCGCCGCGACGGAACCCTTGCCGAGAACCGAGCATTTTCCCTTGCGACAAGGGGGCTCGGCAACCATGGCGGCGCGTGCATATGGCTGCGCAATCAGCGGGGCGCGACGGCAGTCCTGCCCTATGTCGTGCGCGCCGATGGGCGCGACCTCAGGGATGGGGCGAGGCACGGCAGAGCCTGCCCGATCATTGAACTATGCAGCCGATGAAATTTCGCCGCAGCCGGCTTTTCTGCCGTGCCGCTTTATTGCATAGATTCGAGTCACCATGACCAAGCCCATCCAAGACGCGTCGTCTGCCGACGTCGACACCCCGAAAGCCAACGCCAACGCAGAGCCTGCCACCGCGACGCGCAAGCCCGCCGGCAGGGCCGTCTGGATGGGAACAGCCGTCGGCATCGGCTCTGCCGCCATCGTTGCGGCCTTGCTCTACGCCAACAAGAAGCGCGGCTGAACCTTCCCGCCCGAAAAAGAGGCGGCATGGCCTTCGCTCCATACCGCCTCATGTTGCGACCCGTAAGGGTTTGTTTTCCCAGCCTTCGTGACGGGGAGTTTTCCTTTTATCCGGCGCCCCCGCTCAAATAGCTGATCAATTCGGGCTTGCTCACCGAGACGCTCTTGTCCGCGTCGGCCGTGGTGAAGGCGCCATCGGCCCAGGCCGTCACTTCCGCGGGTGCAAGGGTTTTTCCGCTGGTCTTCATCTCCTGATCCTTGAGCGCTACCATCCATCGCGCAAATTCCGCCTTGTCCAACTGGCCGTCATTATTGCCGTCATAAGCGGGAAATTCGCTGTCGACGATCGACGCGACCGTATTGGCCGTACCGGATGGCCTGGCAGTCTGGCCGGCCGAAGCCGGGCTAGCTGTCTCCTGCGCCAGCGCGGGCATGGCGATCAATAAAGCAGTCGACACCATCATGGCGCGGATCATCGCTATCTCTCCTCAAAAGGTCAGGCCCAAAAAGCGCAGAGGCTAACCAAAGCTGCGTCTTGGGGATAATACATAAGCAATTCCCTGGTTTCCTGAATGGATGTTCAGGCTTCACTGTTCATCTTGGCAAAGGGCTCGCTTCATCTTTGGCTGCTGCGTTTATTACGATGAAAGGCAGCCTCTTCATCAGATTTGCGCCTGGATTTGCCCTGAGAAGGGTAGGCTGCTAGGCGCGCGGCGATTAATCTTCATGCAATCAGGATTCGCCCATGGTCCCCCGCTACGCCCGCCCGCAAATGACCGCCCTCTGGGAGCCGGAAGCCCGCTTCCGCATCTGGTTCGAGATCGAAGCGCATGCGACCGAAGCGCTGGGCGAACTGGGCGTGGTGCCCAAGTCCGCCGCCAAGGCGCTGTGGGACTGGTGGGCGACCAACCCCGTGATCGACGTGGCCGCGATCGACGCGATCGAGGCCGTGACCAAGCATGACGTCATCGCCTTCCTCACCTGGGTGGCCGAGCAGGTGGGCGACGAAGCGCGCTTCATGCATCAGGGGATGACGTCGAGCGACGTGCTCGACACCTGCCTCGCCGTGCAACTCGCGCGCGCGGCCGACATCCTGATCGACGATCTCGACAAGCTGCTCGAAGTCGTCAAGCGCCGCGCGTTCGAGCATAAGCTGACCCCGACCATCGGCCGCAGCCACGGCATCCATGCCGAACCCGTGACCTTCGGCCTCAAAATGGCCGAGGCCTATGCGGAGTTCACCCGTTGCCGCGCGCGCTTGGTCGCTGCCCGCGCGGAAGTCGCCACCTGCGCGATTTCGGGGGCCGTCGGCACCTTCGCCAATATCGACCCGCGCGTCGAGGAGCATGTCGCGGCCAAGCTGGGCCTTGCGATCGAGCCGGTGTCGACCCAGGTCATTCCGCGCGACCGGCACGCCATGTTCTTTGCGACGCTGGGCGTGATCGCCAGCTCGATCGAGCGGCTCGCCGTCGAAGTCCGCCATCTCCAGCGCACCGAGGTTCTGGAGGCGGAGGAATATTTCTCGCCCGGACAGAAGGGCAGTTCGGCCATGCCGCACAAGCGCAACCCGGTGCTGACCGAAAATCTCACCGGCCTTGCCCGCATGGTGCGCAGCTATGCGCTGCCGGCGATGGAGAATGTCGCGCTCTGGCACGAGCGCGATATCAGCCACTCGTCGGTCGAGCGTTATATCGGCCCCGATGCCACCATCACGCTGGACTTCGCGCTGGGCCGCCTGACCGGCGTTATCGACAAGCTGCTCGTCTACCCTGAGCGGATGATGAAGAATCTCGACAAGATGGGCGGCCTGGTCCACTCGCAGCGCGTGCTGCTGGCGCTGACCCAGGCCGGTGTCAGCCGCGAGGACAGCTACCGCTATGTGCAGCGCAACGCCATGAAGGTGTGGGAATCCGACGGTCAGCTGTCGCTCAAGGAACTGCTGAAGGCCGATGCCGACGTGTCGGCGGCGCTGACGGCCGAGCAGATCGAGGAGAAATTCAACCTCGATTATCACTTCCGCCAGGTCGACACCATCTTCCAGCGGGTGTTCGGACAAGCCTGATTGCGACAAGCCAGGGTGACATAAGTGACACGAGAAGGGCGCAGAAATGCGCCCTTTTTTGTTGCGCACCGATCGACATATGATG
>DATFDS010000065.1:0-11914 GCA_035251955.1 Sphingobium sp.
TGCTCGCCTTTGCATTTTTAACGGCGCAGACCATGATTTAGGGCAAACGCACTCCGAAAGTGTAGCGGTTGAGGTGAAGCGGCATCTACTGGCAGTTTGATAGCGTTCTGCTCCCGACGTCGGACAGTCCGCTCTCCACCCCAAACCGACCCTCAACATCACCGCGATCAGCCAATCCCGCTTGCGTCCGCACCAAAATAATGTCCTTCTGTCAACGATCTGACCCGAGGGAGCGACAGCATGGCGGTTGAGCTGAAGATTCTGGCCTGGGGATGCGTCCTGCTGCTGGTGCACATCTTCGCCGCAGCGCACCTCAAGACCAAACAATATGGCACCAGGTGGAACATGGGCGCGCGCGACGGGGAATTGCCGCCGCTCGATCCGCTGGCGGGGCGCCTCGTTCGGGCACAGGCCAATTTCCTGGAAACCTTCCCGATCGCGATCGTCCTGTTGTTTGGGGCAGTGATCGCCGGGCGGACCAGCGAATGGACGGCGCTTGGCGGCTGGCTGTGGCTGGGCGCGCGGCTGGTGTATCTGCCGCTCTACGGGATGGGTGTGCCGGTCGTGCGGACGCTCGCCTATCTCGTCAGCATGATCGGGCTGGGCCTGGTATTCCAGGCGCTGCTATCAGGCTGAGGCGATCTGCGCCATCTTCCGAAAGAGCGGCGGCAATCCACTGACTTCTATTCATAATCCCCCATATAGCCGCCATCGGCGAGGTCGGAAAAGCGGGTGATCTTCGCATCGAATTTCATGCGGATGCGGCCTGTCGAACCATGGCGCTGCTTGGCCACGATCAGTTCCGCCAGACCGTAGATGCGCTCCATTTCCTGCGCCCATTCCAGATGCTCGGGCCCCTCCTTGTTCCCCGGCTCCTTGGCAGCGACATAATAATCCTCGCGGAAGACGAACCAGACCATGTCGGCGTCCTGTTCGATCGAGCCTGATTCGCGCAGGTCCGAGAGCTGCGGACGCTTGTCCTCCCGCTGCTCGACCGCACGGCTCAGCTGCGACAGGGCCAGAACCGGAACGTTAAGTTCCTTCGCCAAGGTCTTCAATCCACGGGAAATTTCGGAAATTTCCTGCACGCGGTTGTCATTGCCCCTGCCGGTGCCCTGGAGCAGCTGGAGATAGTCGACGATGACGAGGCCGATATCGTGGCGGCGCTTGAGGCGACGCGCGCGGGTGCGCAGCGCGGCGATGGTGAGGCCGGGCGTGTCGTCGATGAACAGCGGCAGTTCCTGCAGATCACGCGCCGCGCGGGAGAGGTTCTGAAAATCGGCCCGGCTGATCTTGCCCATGCGCAGCGCTTCGCCGCTGATGCCCGACTGTTCGGCCAGAACGCGGGTGGCGAGCTGGTCGGCGGACATTTCCAGGCTGAAGAAGGCGGTCTTCGCCCCCATATTCTTTTCCGGCGGAATGCCGTCCGCATGATCGCGCATCCAGCGCGAGGCGGCATTATAGGCGATGTTGGTGGCAAGCGAGGTCTTGCCCATGCCGGGGCGACCGGCCAGGATCATGAGGTCGGAATTGTGCAGGCCGCCGATCTTTTCGTTGAGGCTGTTGAGGCCCGTGGTGATGCCCGATACATGGCCGCCGCTGTTGAGCGCGCGTTCGGCAACCTGAACCGCCATGGTGGTCGCGGTGGCGAAGCTCTTGACCGATCCGGTCTCGCCTTCGCCCTCCGACACCTTGTACAGGGCGACTTCGGCCTGTTCGATCTGCTCGCGCGGGTTGACATCCTCGCTCGTATCCAGAGCATTTTCAACAAGTTCCCGGCCGACATTCACAAGTTGACGCAGCAAGGCAAGGTCGTAAATCTGGGTCGCGAAGTCGCGCGCACCCAGCAGCGCCGCGCCGTTGCCGGTGAGCTGCGCGAGGTAGCCGATACCGCCCAGTTCCTTCATCGCCGGGTCCTGCTCCAGCAACGGCTTGAGCGTCACCGGATTGGCGACCATGTCGCGCTCGACCAACTTCATCACCGCTTCGTAGACCCGGCCGTGCAGCGGCTCGAAAAAATGCTCGGGCTTGAGCTTGAGCTGCACGTCCTCGGCGATGCGGTTGTCGATCATCAGCGCGCCAAGCAGAGCGGCTTCCGCCTCGACATTGCGCGGCAGTTCGGGAACGCCTGCTTCCGCGGCGGGAGTCATCTGGATCAGTTCGGCCATGCGCCCTCTAATCGCGCCAGACAGAGCGCCGCGCAAGCGGCAAGCTATGGACGGTTCCGCAAAGCTGTGGACAAGTCCCCCTTGCTTTTCGCCGCCCGCCGCCGCAGTGACGATAGCCTTCATGTCCAACCCCCGCATCATAGATATCACGCTCGACGAGCGGACGATCCTGTGGCGCAATGCGGACGTCGAGCAGGAACGGCGGATCGCGATCTTCGACCTCCTGGAGGATAATTTCTTCGCGCCGCAGCGTGTCCATGAGGACGGCTATGCCGGCCCCTATCGCGTGCTGCTGCGGGTGGAGGAAGGGCGGCTGGTCGTCGAGATCAAGCGCGAGGATGGCGAGCCGCTGGAAGCGGTGGTGCTGGGCCTTGGGCGGTTCCGGCGGCCGATCCGCGAATATTTCGCGATCTGCGACAGCTATTATCAGGCGATCAGCAATGCCTCGCCCCAGCAGATCGAGACGGTGGACATGGCCCGGCGCGCCATTCACAATGACGCGGCGGAAATGCTGATCGAGCGGCTGGAAGGCAAGATCACGGTCGATTTCGACACGGCCAGACGGCTGTTCACGCTGATCTGCGTGCTGCATATCAAGGGGTAAGGGGACATTCGCCAGCTTTCTTCAGGCCAGTTGCTGGTCCGGCTTGTCGTGGGCCTGTGCGTCGCCGCGCTGATGGGCGTGGCGGTGCTGGCCTATGCGCGCAACTGGACGCCGGGACGCGACGTCTATCCGGTGCAGGGCGTGGCGGTGGCAGCGGACAATGGCGCGATCGACTGGGGCACGCTGGCGGCCAACGGCGTGGACTTCGCCTATATCCGCGCGGCCAGGGGGGCTGCGCTGCGCGACCCCGCCTTTGCCGGCAACTGGGCCGGCGCGCGGGCGGCGGGACTGCGCTATGGCGCGGTGCTGGATTTCAGCCTGTGCCGCCGCGCCGCCGAGCAGGCGACCGGCTTCATCACCACGGTGCCGCGCGACAATGCCGCCCTGCCCCCGGTTATCCGCCTGGCTTTCGACCCAAGCTGCAGCGCGCGGCCAGGGCGCGACGCCGTACTGTCCGAACTCAACACGCTGGTCAATTTGATCGAGAGCAATGCCGGCAAGCCCGCCCTGCTCAACGTCAGCAGCGATTTCGACGCGCAATATGATATCGCCTCTGGCATCAACCGGACGCTGTGGCTGGACGGCAATTTCTTCCCGCCCGATTATGCAACGCGCAGATGGGTGATGTGGACAGCCAATGACATGCGGCATATCGACGGCATCGAAGGGCCGGTGCGATGGGGTGTGGTGGCGCCATGACGGAGCAGGATGACAGCGTCAGCGAGCTTGTCGGCGCTGCCCGCGCGGCGATGCGCCACGCTCATGCGCCCTATAGCCGCTTTGCCGTGGGCGCGGCGGTGCGGCTGACGGACGGCGAGATCGTCATCGGCTGCAATTTCGAGAATGCGAGCTACGGCCTGTCGCTCTGCGCCGAGACGGTGGCGCTGGCGAGCGCCAATGCGCGCGGGCGCCTTGCCGATGTGGAGGCGATCGCGGTGGTCGGCGGCGTGATGGATGGGCAGGGCGCGGTGCAGGGCGACGCCATCATCACCCCCTGCGGCCGCTGCCGCCAGATCATGACCGAAACCGAGCAGATGGCGGGCCGGCCGCTCGCCATCTACTGCGCCGCGCCGGAGGGCGATGCCGTGGTCCGGCACAGCGTCGCCGCGCTGCTTCCCTTTGCCTTTGGGCCCGATGACCTGGGTATCACTCCTCACAGGAAAAGCTGAAAAAGCCATGTCGATATTGTCGGATAAATGGATTCGCGAACAGGCTCAGAGCCAGAACATGATCGAACCGTTCGTGGAGAGCCAGCGCCGCGACGGCTGCATCAGCTACGGCCTCTCCTCCTACGGCTATGACGCGCGGGTGGCGGACGAGTTCAAGATCTTCACCAATGTCGACAGTGCGGTGGTGGACCCCAAGGATTTCGCCGCCAACAGCTTCGTCGACCGCAAGACCGACGTGTGCATCATCCCGCCCAACAGCTTCGCCCTCGCCCGCACGGTCGAATATTTCCGCGTGCCCCGCGACGTGCTGGTCATCTGCCTCGGCAAGTCCACCTATGCCCGCTGCGGCATCATCGTGAATGTGACGCCGCTGGAACCGGGCTGGGAAGGCCATGTGACGCTGGAATTTTCCAACACCACGCCGCTGCCGGCCAAGATCTACGCCAATGAGGGGGCATGCCAGTTCCTGTTCCTGAAAGGGAATGAGCCGTGCGAGGTCAGCTATGCCGACCGGGCGGGCAAATATATGGGACAGCAGGGCGTAACATTGCCCCGCCTCTAAAGCCGTGCGACATTGGCGGGCATGACGCGAGCGCAGTGCTGCCCATGCTGACCTTTCGACGCCGCCGGGCGCCGCGTGAAGCGGTGCCGCCGCCCGGCATCGGCGAGGATCTGCGCGTCTATGCGATCGGCGACATTCATGGGCGGATCGACCTGTTCGACGCGCTGCTCGACAGGATCGCGCAGGACGAGGCGAGCCGCAGCCCCCTGCCCCGCCGGCTGATCCTGCTCGGCGACCTGGTGGATCGCGGCCCGGCCTCGGCGCAGGTGGTCGAGCGGGCGATGGTGCTGGCGCGGTCGGGCGAGGACGTCCGCTTCATCAAGGGCAATCATGAGGAAGTGTTCATCGGCGCTGCCCGAGGCAGCACGCAGACGGCAGGCTTTTTCCGACGCATCGGCGGCATGGAGACGCTGGCAAGCTATGGACTGGGCGCGGATATCGGCGCGGCGATGGACGATGACGAACTGGCGCGCTGGATGCTGGCTCATGTGCCGCGCGACCATGTGGACTTCCTCGACGGCTTTGAGGATATGCTGGCGATCGGCGACTATCTGTTCGTCCATGCCGGCATCAGGCCGCGCGTGGCGCTGGACGCGCAGATCCCCGCCGACCTGCGCTGGATCAGAGGGGATTTCCTGACCCATCGCCGGATGCATGCGCGGATGGTCGTGCACGGGCACAACATCACCGGCGATGTCGATGTCCAGCCCAATCGGATCGGCATCGATACAGGTGCCTGGCGCAGCGGCAGGCTGACCGCCATCGGCCTTGAACATCGGCAGCGCTGGTTTCTCCAGACCGGCGAAGACCCGCAAAATGCATGAGCAGCGATAATATTGGTACGAGAATATCGCGTTTTGCACGGCTTTCCTGATCGTCCATAGCCTGATCGGGGGTAATTCCCGATCCTGAAAACGCCAAAATTCCATGGCGGATCAGGATGTTTTCTTCGTTCGAAGGAACAGAACGGCAAATAATGCCGTCTTGATCAGGGGAACAATCAATGCGTATTCGTCATGCGTTGGCGGGGCTTGCCCTTGCCACTTCTCTTGTTTCGCCTACTCATCTTCTCGCCGCTTCCACCATGGACGCGACCTTGTCGCAGCGGCACAAGTTCGACATTGCGCCCCAGCCGCTCAGCAGCGCGCTGCTTCAGCTTGCCACCCAGTCGGGCGTCCGCATTCTCTTCCCCTATGAAGAGGTCGCCGCAATCCGCAGCCGCCGCGTGCAAGGCTGGCTTTCCACCGCAGACGCGCTGGAACGGCTGCTCGCGGGAACCGCCCTCAAGCATAGCGAGGCCGGCGCGGGCGTGATCGCGCTTGCCGTCCCTGCCAATCGCAGCGCGGCGCGGCGCAGCCTGTTGGGCCTGCAGCTGGCGCAGGCGAACCTGGGCGGCGGCCCCGCCCCCATAACGCTGGTGCCGGCCGATGCGACGGAAGATGCGTCGGCACCGATCATCGTCACCGGCACGCGCCAGACGACCCGCACCGTGGCGGAGAGCCTGGCCCCCATCGACGTGCTGGGGGCAAAGGATCTGGAAGCAAGCGGCAAGCAATCGGTCCGCGACCTGCTGGGAACGCTGGTGCCGTCGATCAACGTGTCCAATAACGGCGCGGGCGCAAGCTGGGCGGTGCGAACCCTGTCGTTGCGCGGTCTGGGCGGCGACCAGTTGCTGGTGCTGGTCAATGGCAAGCGGCGGCACAATAGCGCGACATTGTTCATCAACGGGTCGGTGCAGAATGGCCAATCGCCGCCTGACCTGGACCTGATCCCCGGCAATTCCATCCAGCGGATCGAGGTGTTGCGCGACGGGGCTTCGGCTCAATATGGTTCCGATGCGATTGCAGGGGTCGTCAATATCATATTGAAAAACGATACATCCGGTGGCGCGGCGCTGACCCTGGGCAGCACTGCCGACAAAGGCGGCTGGCAGGGCCGCTGGCAGATCGACAAGGGCTTTGCGCTGGGTGACGGCGGCTATGTTCACCTGTCGGCCGACGGCGTGCTGCAGGACAATACGATCGTCGAAAGCAGCCCCATCGCCGGCACATTCTACCCGACCGGCGACGCGCGCAACGCCAGTCCGAACCGCATCCGCGCCAGATTTGGGCAGCCCCAGGTCATCGGCGGCAATGTCGGATATGACGCCATGCTGCCCATTGGCGAGACGGCCGAGCTTTACAGTTTCGGCACCTATTCGAAGCGTCATGCGGCGGGTTGGCTGACCTATCGCCTGCCCAGCGCGACCAACAATGTGCTGGCGGTCTATCCCGAGGGCTATATCCCCCGCATCAACGTTTATGACGAGGATTTCCAGGTCGCGGCGGGCATTCGCGGCGATGGGCCGGCGGGCATCCATTATGACCTGTCGACCAGCTATTCCGAAGACGAGGTCAGATATATCCATACGACCTCGCTCAACGCCTCGCTGGGTCCGGCCAGCCCCACCCGCTTCTATCTGGGCAAGGTGCGGTCGAGCGAATGGACGACCAACCTCGATCTGCAGAAGGAGTTCGAGGTCGGGCTGGCCGAGCCGCTGTTCGTCGCGGTCGGCGCGGAATATCGGGAAAACAGCTTCCTGATCGGGCCGGGCGACCCGGCATCCTATATCGACGGCGGATATCAGTCGCCCGCAGGCACATGGCTTGCAGGCACGTTGCGGACCGCGGGATCGCAGGGCGTGACCGGCTTCCTGCCGTCCGGTTCTGGCGAATGGAGCCGCAACAACTGGAGCGCCTATATCAACCTGGAGCAGAAGATCGTCGAAGGCTTCGAGATCGGGCTGGCCGGGCGGCACGAGGATTATTCAGACTTCGGCACCACCGACACAGGCAAGCTTTCCGCGCGCATCGAGCCGATCAAGGGCTTTGCCCTTCGCGGCACGGCCAGCACCGGCTTCCGCGCGCCGACGCTGCAGCAACAACATTATGCGTCCTCCTCCACCATCGGCGTGCCGGTGAATGGCGTGAATGTGCTGCTGCCGGTTCAGGCTTTGCCGGTGGATTCGCCTGCCGCGGTGGCGCTGGGCGCGGTGCCGCTCAAGCCCGAAAAGTCGACCAACTTCTCAGCGGGCGTGGTGCTGGCGCCGGCGCCTAATCTAAGCATCACGGTCGACGCCTATCAGATCAAGATCCGCGACCGCATCATGCTGAGCGAAACGCTGAGCGGGTCGGTGGTGCGCAATGTGCTGACGGCAGCGGGCATTCCGGGCGTGGCCGGCGGTTTCTACTTCGTGAATGCGGCCGACACACGGACGCGGGGGCTGGACATCGTCAGCACCTGGCGCACGGGCCTTGGCAATCTGGGCGCGCTGACCGCCAGCCTGTCGGCCAATTTCAACAAGACCATCTTCACCCATATCGATGCCATTCCCGATGTACTGGCCACATCCGGGCTAGTGCTGGTCGGCCGCGCCAAGCAAGGCGACTTCACCAGGGGCACGCCGCGCAACAAGTTCATCGGCAATCTTCTGTGGGATCGGGGCGCCTTTTCCGCCAATCTGCGCGCAACCCGCTATGGCAAGATCACGCAGGTCGCATCCGGCATGGTCCTGCATGACGCCGCCAATGTGGCCTGCACCGCCGGCAGCGCGGGCTGCACGCTCGGCTATGTCGACGAGGTGGTGCGGCCCAAGGTCATTTTCGACCTGGAACTGGGTTACAAGCTGACCAAGGGCGTCAAGCTGTCGGCGGGCGCGAACAACCTCTTCAACATCTACCCGACCAAACTCAATCCGGTGAACCGCACCGTCGGGTCGCTCTACAATGGCTATGCGCCCTACGGCATCAGCGGCGGCTTCTATTACGGCCGGCTCAATCTGGAATTCTGACAAGGAAAAGACATGACGGGTCTGAAGATGAACCGCCGCGAGGCTCTCGCGGCGGGCGGAGTCGGGCTGCTTGCAGCCGGGAATGCCGGCGGGCTGGCGCAAGGGCCTGCGGCAGGCAAGGAAAGGGTCGTCGCGGTCGAGGATTGCACCAATGTCGCGCTCGCCCTCTCGCCCGACGGCAGGAGGATCGCCTTCGACCTGCTCGGCATATTGTGGACGCTGCCGGTCGAGGGCGGCGCGCTCACGCGGCTGACGGGGGATTTCGACGACCTCGCCCAGCCCGACTGGTCGCCCGATGGCAAGCGGATCGCCTTCCAATCCTATCGGACCGGCCATTTCCACATCTGGTCGGTCGCATCCGATGGCAGCGACATGCGGCAACATACGGACGGGCTGTTCGACGATCGCGAGCCGCGCTGGTCGCCGGACGGCGGCAGCATCGCCTTTTCCAGCGACCGGGCGGAGGGGCGCTATGCCATCTACCTGCTGGACGTGGCGAGCGGCAGGGTGACGCCCTTCTCCAGGGGTACGACCAATGACAGCGAGCCCGCCTGGTCGCCGGACGGCAGGTCGATCGCCTATGTCGCGGGCGGATCGAAGCTGGTGAAGGCCGATGTGGCGAACGGCGCGGTGATCGAAGTGGCGTCCGTCGCCCCTTCCCCCGACCGGTACAATCCCTCCGCCATCCTGGCGCCCGCCTTCGCGCCCGACGGGACGATCCTCTACACCCGGCTTCAGCCCGGCTCGCTGACGCTGGTGCGGGGGGACGAGGACATCGTTGCGGGCGAGGACCTTTATCCCTTCCGCCCGGCTTTCACCCCGGATGGGGCGATCCTCTACGGATCTGGCGGCAAGATTCGGCGGTTGAAGAATGGCAAGGCCAATATGATCCCGTTCAAGACCAGCGTGCCGGTGACGACGCCCAACTATGCCAGGAAGGTACGCGATTTCACCTCCACCACCCCCAAGCCCGCGGTCGGCATCGCAGCGCCCATGCTGTCACCTGATGGCAGGAACATCGTCTTTGCCGCACTGAACGACATATACTTGATGCCGGTAGGCGGCGCGCCCAGGAAGCTGGTCGGCGATCCCTATCACAAATGCGACCCGGCCTGGTCGCCCGATGGCAGGACCATCGCCTATTCCTCCGACCGGGGCGGTACGCTCGACCTGTGGCTGCATGATCTGGCGACAGGCAGGGAAAGGCAGCTCACCAACATCCCGGACAAGGCGGTCGCCTGGGGCAGCTGGTCGCAGGACGGCAGGCTGATCGCCTTTCTGGATCAGGAGGGCGCGCTGCACAGCGTCGATGTGGCGAGCGGGACGGTGCGCAGGCTCTTCGACGCGCTCTGGGAGCCGGGGCGGCCGAGCTTCGGACCGGGCGGCAGGACCATCGCCTATGCCGCGTTCAAACCCATCACCGGGCGTTATCGCGAGGGAACGAGCCAGATCCTGACCGTCGACCTTGCGACCGGCAAGGGACGCTATCAGGCGGTGGCCGACGGCAAGTCCATCGGCGTGCGCGGACATGACGGGCCGGTCTGGTCGCCCGACGGCAAATGGATGGCCTATGTCTTCGCCAGCACGCTCTGGATCGTGCCGGTGGCGCCGGATGGCGGCTTTGCCGGGGTGCCGCAGCAGATCACCACGGAAGTCACCGACGCCCCAAGCTGGAGCGGGGATTCGCAAAAGCTGCTCTATCTCAGCAGCGGCAAGCTGCGGATCGTGTCGCGTATGGGCGGATCGCCGCAGACTATTCCGTGCCGTCTCAGCTGGGCCAATGCCAAGCCTTCTGGTCGTACCATCATCCGGGCCGGCAAAGTCTGGGACGCATTGTCCCCCGATTATCGGACGGGCGTGGATGTCGTGGTGGACGGCAATCGGATCGCCGCGGTCACGCGCCATGACGGCGGGGCGCCCTCCGATGCCAACGCCCGACTGATCGACGCCGGCGATCTGACGCTGATGCCCGGCCTCATCGACATGCACACGCATCGCCAGATGGCGGGCTATGGCTATGGCGACCGGATGGGACGGCTGTGGCTGGCGATGGGGATCACGGCGACGCGTTCGCCCGGATGCCCGGCCTATCATATGGTCGAGGACCGGGAGGCGATCCAGAGCGGCAAGCGCATCGCCGCGCGGCACTATGCCACCGGCGAGGCGATCGACGGCGGGCGCATCTTCTACAATTTCATGCGGCCGGTGACGGAGCCGGGGCAGATGGCGCTGGAACTGGAGCGGGCAAGGGCGCTCGATTACGACATGGTGAAAACCTATGTCCGCCTGCGCCATGACGTGCAGAAGGAGGTCGTCGACGAAGCGCACCGCATGGGGATGCATTTGTCGTCGCACTATCATTATCCTGCCCTGCACAGCGGCATGGACTGTATGGAGCATACAGGCGCGACCAACCGATACGGCTATTCGCGCACGATCACCTCGCTGGGCGGCGGCTATCATGACGTCACCGATCTGTTCGCGGCGGCCAGGGCGGGGCGAACGCCGACCCTGTTCGCGGCGACCGCCCTGCTGGGGGAGGATGACAGCTTCGCGAAGGACGAACGGATCAGGACGCTCTACCCGGTCTGGGAATATGAGAAGCTGCTCGCCCGGATGAAGGCCATGACGGGCGACGGTGGCAAGGCGATGCTGGCATCGCTGGAACGACAGGTCGATCAGATCAAGCTGATGCTCGACGCAGGCTGGCACCCGATTTCAGGGACCGATGCGCCGATCGACCTGACCGCGATCAGCCTGCACCTCAATTTGCGCGCCATGGTGCGTTGCGGGATTTCCCCGCACGACGCGCTGATGATGACGACGCGCTGGTCGGGCGAGTTTCTGGGCGAGCCGGTCGGGCGGATCGAGCGCGGGATGCTGGCCGACCTGATCCTGGTGGAGGGCGACCCGCTGAAGGATGTCAGCGCCGTCGCCAATGTGCGCCAGGTCGTCGCCAACGGCGTGGTGCATAGGCCAGAAGCGTTGATGGCGCCCTTCAAAAAGGCGAGGCCACAGGCGGAACTGACGCCGGTGCTGCCGCCGCTCGCCCAGGCGCATCAGCATTTCTGGTGGCATGATGCGGAGTATGTGGAAGCAAGCCGCGCGGCCTGCTGCGCGGGGCATGCCGTGGCGCATGTTTGAGAAGTGATGGGTTTCGGCCAATTGTTGCCATTGAGCAATTCGTGCTCCTGCGAAGGCAGGAGCCCAGTTCAGACGGCGGGCCTGGGCTCCTGCCTTCGCAGGAGCACGTTACGCTTCGACCACAATCCTTGTCCGCTCTCCACACAAACCCGCCAAATCTCAACGCCAGCCCCTCTCCCGCGCAGCCTGTTCCCGGGCCGCGTCGGCAGGAACGCCGTCCATCAGCGCGTCCACCGTCGCGATGACGCGCGCGTCGCCGGAGGACGCCTGGCGATAGTCCGTCGCCTGCCCCGCGCCCGGCACCAGTTGCTGCACCTGCCACGCTTCGCCCTCGCGGCAGGCGACGCCGGCGACGGCGCTGTCTTCGAAGCTGCGGCACCAGCCGCCGCCCTTGCGCCGGAAGCTGAGGCCGATGCGGATCGCCGCGCCCTGCTGCGC
>DATFDS010000066.1:0-12793 GCA_035251955.1 Sphingobium sp.
TGCTCGCCTTTGCATTTTTAACGGCGCAGACCATGATTTAGGGCAAACGCACTCCGAAAGTGTAGCGGTTGAGGTGAAGCGGCATCTACTGGCAGTTTGATAGCGTTCTGCTCCCGACGTCGGACAGTCCGCTCTCCACCCATGCCCGCCTATCAATTCAGCCCGACGGCCGGCACTTCGCTGTCGATCGACATCATGATGATGATCAGTTCCGACCGCGACTTGATGCCGAGCTTCTGGAAAATGCTGTGCAGATGCACCTTGACCGTACCTTCGGTCAGGCCGCAGCGCGTCGCGATCTCGCGATTGCGCAGGCCCGCGCGGATCAGGCCGGCAATCTCATATTCGCGCTCGGTCAGTGCAGCCAGCATGCTCATGTCGTTCGCCGGGGCTGCGATGCTGTGCACCAGCGCCTGCTCCATCACGAAGGGCGCGATGCTCTTGTTGCCGCCGAGCACCTGACTGATGCAGGACAGAAGCTCGTTGGGATCGCTGTCCTTGAGCACGACGCCGTCGACGCCCAGCTTGATCGCCTCCAGCGTCTGTTCCGGGCGGATGTGCACGGTCATGAAGATGACCGGCACCGTGCTGCCGCTGTTGCGGATGGCCGACAGGATGGCGAGGCCGCCGCCGTCCTTCATGCTGACGTCCAGGATCAGCAGGTCGGGCACCTGGGCGTGGATCCGCGTCAGGGCCTCCTCCACCGACCGGGCGCAGAAAACAACGTCATGGCCGTGCGAACTCAGAAACTGAGCCATGCCATCAAGGAAGATCGGGTGGTCGTCGACAATCGCAATCTGGGCCATCATGTGGGAGACCTCGGTAAGGATGAAGGTAGTCTGATCGAAATTAATGAATTCATGCTTAAATTATGGAAATAGGCGGTGCCTCCGAGCTTTCCGAGCCGCTTCATGATCGATTGGGACTGCAGTTCGAAATCGCCGGTATAGCTTTCCCGGCTTACCGGTTCCGTCCCCGGATTATCCTTGAGCGCGATCAGAATTTCGTCGTCCACCTGCGCCAGCGAAACCATGATGCGCCGGGCGGCGGCATGCTTGACCGCGTTGGCGGCGGCTTCCCGGATCAGAAATTCCACTTCGGTCGCTGTCTCGGCGGTGACGATCATGGGACGATCCACCGGGTTGAGTTGGCAGTCGATCCCCCATTGCAGCGCGATGAAGCGGCAGCAGCGCTCAACCTCCCTGCCAAGGTCGACGCGGCTGTCCGAGGGGGTTTCGTGCGCGGCGAGCAGGCGGCGAAGATGCGCCTGCTCGGCGGTGACGAGTTCCTCCATCGAGCGCAGTTCCGCGAGCTGGTTCGGGACATCGGCCGACGCAAGCCCGTGGATCGTCGTGACGAGGCGGACGCGCAGGGCCGCCAGCGTCTGGAGGACGCTATCGTGCAGGTCGCGGCTGAGCGCGAGGCGCGCTTCGGCGAAGGTGCGCTCGCGCCAGGCAAGGAAGAAGAAATGCCGCTCCAGGAACAACTCCACCCCCTCCTGGATGCGCAGCGAACGCAGCAGCGCGGCGGGCGACCAGCCATGGCGGGCGCCCACGAACAGCCGGCCCCGCAACTCGCCCGCCTGAACATGGAAGCTGGTGCCCTGGCCCGGCCCGAACACGTCGAGCAGCGCTTCGGTCAGATCGGTCGCCTTTTCGTTGCGCAATATGCCGAGCCGGCTGCGCAGCAGAACGCGCGAGGATTGGCTGGAATAGAGGAAGGGCGCCTCACGCGGGGTGACGCCCAGCAGGCTTTCGACCTGTTTTTCCGGCAGGGAAAGGGCGCGGCCGCCTTCGGCATCGAGCATCTCGCAATGGACGATGCCGTCGTCCGCCATCTGCCAGATGAAGGCGCAATAGCGCGCCGCCATGAGGTGGGTGATCTGCTCGACGACGAAGCGGGCGAGCGATTTCTGGAAGGACAGGCCTACCGCCTGCAGGCGCTCCGACCAGTTGATCAGCCGCTTTTCAAGGATCGACATGCTGAGCATCGCGGCCGCTATGATGCAGCCGATCAGCACGGTGAGTCCGTCGATCGCCCTGTCCACGTCGGCGACGTGAAGGCCCGACATCCAGGCCTCATAATAGCTGCGGGCGAGGAAGGCGAGGATGAGGCAGAGCGCGAGCACGATGATCGACCCGCGCCCGAACCGGTCGGATGCGGACCAGGCGACGAAGAACAGGCACCCCATTGCGGCAATCTGCAGCGGCTCGCACAGGACGATGACGGTCAGGAAGGCGATCAGGTCGATGAACAGGGACACAGGCCGCAGCAACAGGCCGAGCGGCGGGGTCGCCAGATGCTGGGCGATGCTGGTAAGCGTCCAAATCCAGATGCCGGTCTGCAGCAGGAAGGCAGTGCGGGCGAAGTCGGGCTCGTTGCTGAACATGGCACCGATCTGCCAGGTTGCGGCAACGGAAAAGGCGACGCGGGATATGGCAAAACCCAGCGTCGGCGAACGACCCAACCAGAGCACGAGGCGATCCATCGCGGAGGATGGCGCCACGGGCATGTTCAACATGGTGACATGTCCCCCGACAAACTCCCCACTTGTCTGTTTGACCACAGGTCCCGCCCGGACACAACCGAATATCGGCGGGTGCATCGAACAGATGGCGCCAAAGCGGGACGGTCGGTAAGGATGCGGCATGGCGACGCTGATCACTTCGGCCCTGGTCTGCGCGGTGCGCGCACATGGCGAGCATGGCGCGATCGCGCGGCTGCTGACGCCGGATCATGGCCTGCTGGCGGGCTATGTCCGCGGTGGACGGTCGCGTGCGATCCGTCCTGTCCTGCTGCCCGGCAACAGCGTGAAGGCCGAGTTTCGCGCCCGGACCGAGGAGCAGCTTGCCAGCTTGACCGTCGAACTGGAGCATAGCCGTGCGCCGCTGCTGTCCGAGCCCTTGCCGGCCGCGGCGATCGATTGGGCCTGCGCGCTGACGGCCGCTGCCCTGTCGGAGGGCACGCCCTATCCGGCGCTCTATCAGGCTTTGGATGGGGTGCTGGGCGCGGTCGAAGCGGCGCCGGCGGCGCGTGGATGGGCGGCGGCGCTGGTGCGCTATGAACTGCTGCTGCTGGCGGAATTGGGCTTTGGCCTCGATCTTGGCCGCTGCGCCGCGACCGGCGGGAGCGAGGAGCTGGCCTATGTGTCTCCCCGCAGCGCGGCGGCGGTCAGCCGCAGCGGCGCTGTCGGCTATGAAAAGCGACTGCTGCCCCTGCCGGCGTTCCTGCTGGAAGGCGGCGTCGGCGACTGGCCCGCGATTCTGGACGGGTTGCGGCTGACGGGATTTTTCCTCGAACGCTCGGTGCTCATCGACTGGCGGGCGGACGTGCTGGCGGCGCGCGAGCGGCTGGTCGAACGGCTGGCGCGCATCAGGGGGTAAGAGGCGGCGCTAGCGCGGAGCCCAGGCGGCATGATGGCATTCGACCCAGGCATTGTCACCCGGCCAGTCGTGCGGCGTGGCGCGCCAAGTGGCTTCGAACAGCGCCTCCGGTTCGATCTCCCGGCCGTCCAGTTCGACCAGGCAGGCCATGCCGAGCAGCCTGGAGCGCAGCGTCACCGACAGCAAACCTTCATCGATCGGGGTCATCCACGGTTCATTCCACAGCTTGAACAGCCGCCATCGCCCGCCGCTGACGAACAGGGTCTTGCCGTTGATGCACAGCCGCTCCTGCGCCCAGAGCGTGTGGGAAAAGGCGTGATCGACGTCGACCTGCGAATTGCCGATTCGATAGTGCCAACGCTGTCCGACAAGTCGCATGGCCAATGTCTAACATCTTAGCCATCAGCGCCCAAGTCGGGCAAAATCCTGGTTGCGCACCGCAGCCGCATCTTGCAAGGGCAGGCGCACTGCCCGCCAGCCGGGCCGTCTGGATTTTCGATGAGGTTGCCCATGTTGATCGCGCTGTTCCCCGGAGATGGAATCGGTCCCGAGATCGTCGCGCAGGCGAAGCGCGTGCTGGATGCGCTGGCGATTCCCGGCCTTACTTATGAAGAAGGGCTGGTGGGTGGCGCTGCCTACAAGGCGGTGGGCCATCCGCTGCCGCCCGAGACGCTGGAACTGGCGAAGCGTGCCGATGCGATCCTGTTCGGCGCGGTGGGCGATCCGGACTGCGACTCGCTGGAGCGGCATCTGCGTCCCGAACAGGCGATCCTGGGCCTGCGCAAGGAGCTGGGCCTGTTTTCCAATCTCCGCCCGGCCAAGGTCTTCCCCGAACTGGCCGACGCGTCCGCGCTGAAGAAGGAAGTGGCGAGCGTCATCGACCTCTTGATCGTGCGCGAGACGAATGGCGACGTCTATTTCGGCGAAAAGGGCTTCCGCACGACCGCCGACGGGCAGCGCGAGGGCTATGACGTCATGTCCTATAATGAGGGCGAGGTGCGGCGGATCGCGCATAGCGGTTTCCAGGCGGCGCGGGCGCGGCGCGGCAAGCTCTGCTCGGTGGACAAGGCCAATGTACTGGAGACGAGCCAGCTGTGGCGCGACGTGGTGATCGAGGTGTCGGCGGAATATCCCGACGTCGCGCTCAGCCACATGTATGTCGACAATGCCGCGATGCAGCTGGTGCGCGATCCCGGTCAGTTCGACGTCATCGTCACCGGCAATTTGTTCGGCGACATCCTGTCGGACCAGGCAAGCATGTGCGTGGGGTCGATCGGCATGCTGGCGTCGGCCACGCTCAACGACAGCAAGCAGGGCCTCTACGAGCCGATCCATGGCTCCGCGCCGGACATTGCCGGGCAGGGCAAGGCCAATCCGCTGGCAACGGTGCTGTCGGCGGCGATGCTGCTGCGCTACTCGCTGAACCTGAATGACGAGGCCGACCGGATCGAGGCCGCTGTCGCCAAGGCCCTGGCCAACGGCGCACGCAGCCCCGACCTGGGCGGCAGCATGACCACGGTCGAGATGGGCGACGCCGTGCTGGCGGCGCTGAACTGAGGGACAGGCTATGAAGCGTAAGAGCGGGCAGGACCCGGCAATCACGAAGAACTGGCGCCCGGCGACGCTCGCGGTGCGTGGCGGCAGCGCGCGCAGCGAATGGGGCGAGACGTCCGAGGCGTTGTTCCTGACGAGCGGCTATTGCTACGACCGGGCGGAGGATGCTGCTGCGCGCTTTGCCGGCGAGCAGCAGGGCATGACCTATTCGCGCCTGCAGAACCCGACGGTCGAGATGCTGGAAAAGCGCATCGCCCTGCTGGAAGGCGCGGAGGCGTGCCGCGCCACCGCGACCGGCATGGCGGCGATGACCGCGGCGCTGCTGTGCCAGCTGTCGGCGGGCGATCATGTCGTGGCGGGCAAGGCGCTGTTCGGCTCCTGCCGCTGGCTGACCGATACGCTGCTGCCCAAGTTCGGGATCGAGACGACCACCGTCGAGACCAGCGATAACGCAGCCTGGGAAGCGGCGATCCGGCCGAACACCAAGGTCTTCTTCTTCGAAACGCCGGCCAATCCGACGATGGAGGTCGCCGATCTTGCGGCGATCTGCGGCATCGCCAGGGCCCATGGCATCATCAGCGTCGTCGACAACGCCTTTGCTACGCCGGCGCTGCAGCGGCCGATGGAATTCGGCGCGGACGTGGTCGCCTACAGCGCGACCAAGATGATGGACGGGCAGGGCCGCGTGCTGGCCGGTGCGATCTGCGGGACCGAAGAGTTCATCATCAACACGCTGCTCCCCTTCCACCGGAACACCGGGCCGACGCTCAGCGCCTTCAATGCCTGGGTGGTGCTCAAGGGTCTGGAGACGCTGGACCTGCGCATCCGCCGCCAGAGCGAGAATGCGCTGAAGGTCGCGAAATTCCTCGAAGGGCGCGTCGCGAAAGTGCTTTATCCGGGGCTGGAAAGCCATCCGCAGCATGCGCTGGCGATGCAACAGATGGCGATGGCCGGCCCCATCTTCTCGCTCTATGTCGGCGGCGGGCGCAAGGAAGCGCACGGCCTGCTCAACGGGCTGGAACTGGTCGACATCAGCAACAATATCGGGGACTCCCGATCGCTGATGACCCATCCGGCGTCGACCACCCATTTCGGCATGGCGGAAGAGGCGCGGCTGGAGGTCGGCATCACCGAGGATATGCTGCGGTTGAACGTCGGACTGGAAGACCCGGATGATGTGATCGAGGATCTCGATCGCGCATTGGCGTCGATAGGCCGTTGACGGAAGCCGTTGACGAAATGGGGGCGAAAGGCGCATCCTTTTGACTGTGAACGCGCTCTTCCCCTTCCACGCGACCACGCGCGACATCAACGTGCATGTGGCCGTCACCTTCCTGCCCGAACAGTCCGAACCGGACCGTGGGCGGTGGTTCTGGGCCTATCATATCCGCATCGAAAATGGCGGCGACCAGCCGGTGCAGCTGCTCACCCGTCACTGGACCATCACAGACGGGCGCGGCACGCAGCATCGGGTGGATGGCGACGGCGTCGTGGGTGAACAGCCGGTGGTGCAGCCTGGCAAGAGCTACGATTATGTATCGGGCTGTCCGCTGAACACGCCGACCGGTTCCATGAAGGGCCATTATCACATGATCGGCGCAAGTGGGGAGACGTTCGACATCGCCATCCCGCATTTCGCGCTCATAGCTCCGGCGGTTGCTGAATGAAGCGTACTCATTTGCCGTTGAACGGCCTGCGCGTGCTGGATGCGGCCGCGCGTCATCTGTCCTTTACCCGCGCGGCGGACGAACTGGCGGTGACGCCCGCCGCCGTCGGGCAACAGATCCGCGCGCTGGAGGATCTGCTGGGCGTCGTGCTGTTCCGCCGCACGCCCAAGGGTCTGGAACTGACGCCGGAGACCGAGGCGGGGCTGGAGGCTCTGCGCGCCGGCTTCCTGGAGTTTGAGGAGGCGGTGCGGGCGATGCAGGCGGGGCAGTCCAGCTCCGCGCTGACCATCGCGGCGCCGCGCGATATTACCGCCAAATGGCTCCAGCCGCGCCTGGCCAGCTATGCGGCGAGCCAGCCCGACCTCAAATTCGCATTGGTTGCGGCGGATGAAAGCCTGGATTTCACCGAGGCCAATCTGGACCTGGCGCTGCGCCTGGCGGAGGGGCCGGGCGAGCATGAGGGCGTGAAGCTGAGCGAGGCCGCCTTCGTGACGGTTGAGGCTGCAGCCGGCGGCCCGGAGCATCGCATCGATTGGCCGGGCTGCCCTGCCGCCACGGAGCCAGCGATGATCCGGGTTGCCGATGCGGGCCTGGCGATCGAAGCGGCGGTCAATGGTTTCGGGCGTGCGAGCGTGCCGCAATTGCTGGCGCAAGCGGATATTGATGCGGGTCGCGTGCGCCTTGTCGGTGATCCCCAGGGATCGGCGCTTGCCTATTGGCTGATCGCGCCGCTGCCGCAATGGCGACAGAAGAAGGTCAAGGCGCTGATCGAGGCGTTGATGCGCTGATCTTGCGCGCAAGGCTTTGATCTTTCCCTTTTTTCAACGGTTGCACCATAAGATCGGCGAAGAGGTCCACCAAGGGGGGAGAGGGGATTTGTCCTTTCATGACGGTGTATCGCGTGTCGCCTGGCGGGCTGCGCTGCTGATCTGCCTGGCAACGCCTGTCCAAGCCCAGGCACCCTATGTGCCCGATGTCACCGAAGCCCGGGAAAAGGCGTGGCGCGGGCTCGTGGCATCGGCGCAGTCGGCCTATGTCGCCGGGCGTGTCGCGGAGGGGGTGGAACCCGCGCGCAAGGCGCTGGCGCTGGCGGACGAACTGTTCGGCCCCGACGATCCACGCGCGCTGATTTCGGCCAATGATCTCGCGCTGCAACTGGAGGCGACCGCGCGATATCGCGAAGCGGAGACATTGCTGCGGCGTGTTTTCGACAGCTATTTGCGGACGCGCGGCGAGGATGATCCCAACACCCAGTTGGCCGTTGAAAATCTGGTGGATTTCTATCTGGCGCGTCACCGGTCGGATGCGGCGCGGCCCCTGGCCGACTATGCGCTCGCCTCCTTCCGCCGCACGACCGGCAGCGGGAGCGAGCGCAGCAAGCGGATGGAGCGGATAGTGGCCGGCATTTCCGCGCAAATGGCAGAGGGCCAAGCACAAACTGCTATTGCAGATAATGCCTCTTCATCCAAAAACTGAAAGCATAACAATAACTTGCAAGAAACCCGCTACCAAAAGTTATAATCCTTCGGGTCAATTGCCAATCATTTTGCCGATGTTAAGCATAAGCATCCATCGGAGGGGGTGCCTTTAATTTCCCATAGGTTATCGCCGGTGCCATCGCATCGGTACGAGTCCGGGAAAGGGGAAACGGCTCCGCAAGATATCCTATGGGTCGCAACAGGGGCGGGCGGTTGGTCGAAGGACTGGCCGCCCGCTTCTCATTGTGCGGCACAGGCGACCCGACATTGGCATGAGAGACTCGCCCCTGCTCCCGAGTCGCGCTCTTCGCATGCTTGCGCGTTAACCTTAATCAAGATCGCGGCATAGAGAAGAGGATATAGTGCAGGATGAATATCTATATCCTACGTAATATTCCCTCAGTTATTTTTTGGTCGCTATGACCTTAAAATGGTTAATAAAAGTTGAATCTCCGTGACTCTACTTATTACGGCTGAATACTATCAGCCAATCGGGTCAGATAAGCATAAGGCAAATAGGTTAATCCGGGGCGGTGTTGGACTTTGACAAGTCCTGCCGGCGGGAGATCGCAGACAAGGGGCAATAGCTGATCCGCTAATGCCAATGTCGTAAAAGGGTAGAGTTTCCGAGCACGCCCTGTGTTCGGGAAGCGCCCTTGCGCGCGCTCTTTCCAGCCGTCCCTTGGTGACAGGTTGGGATGGAACGATGGATTTCGAGCGCGATTGGAATGTCGATGCCGCCGCTGACCGCCAGCAGGCGCCCGATCCTGGCTTGGCCGCACTGGCTGCCCGCGTGAAGGCTGCGCCGGTTCAGCCTGGCACCTTGCATACCGTTACGCCCAATGCGGACGGCATGGTCGTCCTGCCCGCCGGAACCGATATCGACAAGATCGACGTGGACGGCCGCAACCTGGTCGTGACGCTGCCTGATGGCACGCAGATGGTGATCCTGGACGGGGCGGTGGTCGTCCCGCGCATCGTCGTGGGCGATGTCGAGATCCCCTCGGTGAACCTGGCCGCCTTGCTGATCGGCGAGGAACCGCAGCCCGCCGCTGGCCCGCCGCGCAGTTCGGGCGGCAACTTCCTGGCAGACGATGGCGCGATCGGCGATCCGTTCGGCCTGGGCGATCTGCTGCCGCCGACCGAACTGCAGTTCAGCCAGCCCGAGGAACGCGAGATCCTGCCGATCGGGCCCGATGACGAACCGGACGTGACGATCATCACGCCCAACCAGCCTGCCGGCGCGACCGACGCGACCGCGAATGTCAGCGAGGCGGGGCTGGGCGCGCGTAATGGCGGCGAGCCGGCGGGATCGGCCTTCGGGTCGAACAGCCATGTCACGACTGGCACCATCGCTGTGTCCGCCGCTGACGGGCCAGCCCTGGTCACGATCAACGGCATCGCGGTGACGGGTGCCGACCAGGCGCCGATCGATACGCCGCTCGGCATGCTGATCATCACCGGGGTCGGCGAGGACGAGATCAGCTACCGCTATGTGCTGAAGGACAATGTGGTCGGAATACCGCCCGCCGAGATCTTCACCGTCGTCGTGACCGACGCGGATGGCGACCAGGCGACCGCCACGCTCACCATTTCTATCGCCGACGACAGCCCCAAGGCTGTCAATGACGTGGACAGCGTGACCGAGGACGGCCCGCTGACCGCCGACGGCAACGTCTTTTCGGGCAGCGGCGGGACCGATGCGAACGCCACCGACGGCGTTGCCGACGTGCCGGGGGCCGATGGCGTCGTGCGCGTCACGACCGGCGTCTTCCAGGGGACCTATGGAGAGCTGACGCTGTCCGGGCTGGGCGACTATCGCTATGTGCTGAACAACAGCAACCCGGCTGTGCAGTTTCTGACGCCGGGGCAGACACTGACCGAAACGTTCACCTATTCGATAACCGATGCCGACAACAGTCCGTCGAACGCCACGCTGACCATCACCATCAACGGCGCGGATGACGGCGTGCGCATCACCGGCTTGACGGGCGAACCGGGGCCAGCGGGCGCGGAACTGACGCTGTTCGAGAATGACCTCACGGACGGCAGTTCGCCCGACGCATCCGCGCTGGTGCAGGGCGGGACGTTCAGCATCAGCGCGGCCGACGGCCTGACGACCGTGACCGTCGATGGCGTCGCCGTGCTGACCGATGGCGTCTTCATGGGCCCCAAGGTCGTGACGACCGCGCTGGGCACGCTGACCATCGATACCTTCACGCCGACCGCACAGCAGGGCGCTGTCCCCACGGCGGGGACCTTCACCTATCATTTCACCCTGACCGACAACAGCCTTGCCCACAGCGCTGCAGGCGCCGACGATATCGTCCAGAGCTTCACGGTGGTGGCGACCGACCGGAACGGATCGGACGATACCGCCTCTCTGGACGTGCGGATCGTCGATGACCAGCCGGTGGCGGTGGACGACGTGGATCTGGTGCCGGCGGGCTCCTATGGTCCGCAGGCCGGCAATGTCATCACGGGCGAGGGCACGATCCCCGAAGGCGCGGGCAAGGATGTGAAGGGCGCCGACGATGCTCATGTTGCGGGCGTCGTGGCGGGCGTCAGCGAACAGGCGCTCGATAACGCGGAGACGCTCGGCAAGGAGGTGCATGGCCTATACGGCAAGCTGATCCTCGCGGCGGATGGCCACTATGACTATATGCGCGATCCCGGCACGCCGGGTAATGTCAGCGACACCTTCACCTATACCTTGCGTGACGGGGATGGCGATCTCAGCATCGCGACGCTGCGGATCGACATCGCCAATAGTGATGTGAGTATCGCGCCTACCATCGGTGAGGGCACCGTCGTCGACGAGTCCGGGCTGATCGAAGGAAAGAGCCCCGCGCCCGGATCGAACGCCGGGACGGGCATCGACATGACCCAGGGCGTCATCACCTATTCGGCGCCGGACGGTCCCGCGACCATCACGATCAACGACTTCGTGATCACAAAAGGGACGGTTATCCAGACCGACAAGGGTGAGTTGGTGATCGGCAACATCACCGGCACCAGCATCGAATATAGCTACAGCCTGACCAGCAATATCGACAACAGCAGCGAAGACCCGGTGACCGACGACTTCAAGGTCACGGTCACGGATGTCGATGGCGATTCCAAGTCGGAAATCCTGTCCATCACCATCCTGGACGATCGGCCCATGGCGGTCGCCGACGTGGACTCGGTCAAGGAAGACGGTCCGCTGGTGGCGGACGGCAATGTCCTGACCGGCGGGCACGGCGCGGATGCCAACAGCACCGACGGCGTCGCGGACGTCCAGGGCGCCGATGGTGCAAAGGTCACCGGCATCGCCTTTGGCGGGGTGGATCATCCCGTCGGGGAGGGCGTGGATATCGGCGGCACCTATGGCACGCTGCACATCTCCGCCCATGGCGACTATGTCTACACGCTCAATAATGAAAATGGCTTGGTTCAGGGGCTGGATTCGACCCAAACGCTGACGGAAAGCTTCACCTACACCATCACCGACAACGATCCCGATCATGCCGACAGGTCGCAGGCCACGCTGACGATCACCATTGCTGGCAATAATGATGGCGTGACCATCGATGGCCTGAACGGCGAGGGCGCGGAGGAGATCGTCTATGAAGCCAGCCTGCCCGGCGGCAGCGCGCAAAATAGTGGCGCGCTGACGCAACCGGGCAGCTTCACCCTGACCGCTCTCGACGGCGTGAAGACGGTGACGATCGGCGGGCAGACGATTTTCGCGGACGATGCTTTCACGGGCACCACGATCAAGAACGCCTATGGCACGCTGAGCATCGACGATTTCGTCCGCACGACGGGCGCGGACGGCGATGTGATCGGCGGGACCATCAAATATCATTATGTGCTGGACGACAACACGCTGCTGCATACGGGCGCCAATGATGGCAGCCTGACCGACAGCTTCGCGGTCGTGGTCCTTGATACCGACGAGAGCAGGGCCGAGGCGAGCCTGGACATCACCGTCGTCGACGATCGGCCATTCGCCATCGATGACGTCGTGGGGCAGGAGGTCGAAAATACCCCCGTAGAGTTCAACGTGATCAGCGGCGTCGGAACGCTCTCGGCCAATGTCGACACGCTGGGCGCGGATGGCGTTAACCTTGCCATCAACGGCGACATCAGCTGGACCGACCCGGCACACGGAACGCTGACCTATCTGGGCGATGGCCGTTTCCACTACGAGCAGGTGCCAGGTGCAGCGGGAGAGGACAGCTTCACCTACACCATCACCGATGGAGACAAGGACAGCTCGACGGCGACCGTCACCATCCTGCTGGCGGGGGACTCCACGCCCACGGTGACGGTAGGCGATCTGGTCGTGTCGGAAGCGGGCCTGCCCAATGGCACGCAGGCCGCCGGCGACGGCGAAATCGCCAGCGGGACGATGGCGATCACCACCGGCGGCGACACGCTGAAGATGGTCGAGGTGGAGGGCAAGGACGGCTGGGTCGATGTGACGGGCGCGACGGTTGCCGTGCCCGTGAATGTCGAAGGGCTGGCCGGGACGTTGAGGGTGACATCGGCCATGGGGCTCGATGGCGTCCGCCATTACAGCTACAGCTACACGCTGACGACCAATGACCCGACCCATCCCGATTTCAATCCCAGTGATGGCGACGGGATCAGCGGCGGCGCGGATGAAAAGGCGGGGGACAGCTTCGCGGTTCGGGTGACGGACAGCGACGATGACGTGTCGCTG
>DATFDS010000067.1:0-3063 GCA_035251955.1 Sphingobium sp.
AACCTCGCCCAGAGCGCCCTTGGCCACCGAATAGCTGATCGTTTTGCACGCGCGCGCCACGGTTTCGATCAGCATGCGCAGTTCCGGTGGCAGGGCATTCGCCTCGCGTTGCTGCTCGATCAGGAAACGGGTGAGGGTGACGGATGACATGGACGTTATACTCCGGAGGGGAGGGGGGATCGTTCGCGCGACGTTAACGGCAGAGCGTCGCCCGGCCTAGAGGGGGTGCCGGAATTTGTGCCTTGCAGGTCGCCCCGCCCCATCCA
Organism: Sphingobium sp.; assembly: GCA_035251955.1. Classification (GTDB taxonomy): domain Bacteria; phylum Pseudomonadota; class Alphaproteobacteria; order Sphingomonadales; family Sphingomonadaceae; genus Sphingobium. The sequence goes on from DATFDS010000067.1 coordinate 267, forward strand.
ATCGATATGCGAGGGCATGGAAACGCCATGCGGGATATTCTACGCGGGGGCGGGCCAGGCTCTGCGGGCAGCAAGGAGGGCCTGGCAGTGGCACGATTGCGTCGGACGCAAGCGCATTCGCCTTGTTCGCATTTGCCGGGGCACCCTGGCGATGGCAATCGGGGCAGGCCTTTCAGGCATCCTCTCCTAAAAACTTTCCAAGGGCCGGTCTTCCAGATCGGCCCTCTTTTTTGCGCTGAACGGCGACCTTGGCCGGAACGCTCGACCATAATGCAAGCCGGCTGTCATATGCCGGTCACGAACCGGGTATCCCTTACGCCGGGACGCATGCTGCGCGCCATCTGTTCGGCGCCAAGGCCCAATGCTGATCTGCAAGGAGTGCCGACGATGAAGCGATTCTCCCCAACCGCGCTGGCGCTGGCGCTGGCACTCACCCCGGCTGCGGCATTCGCCGCCCCGGCCGATGCGCTGGTGGAACGGGTGGCGCCCGACCGGTTGAAGATCAGCTGGGCCGACAGGAACGGTGTCGATGTCTACATGGCCGATCGGCCTGACGCGGCGGCGGATGCGGCGACGCTGGTGTCCGGCAACGACCGGGACGGCAAGCATGAGGTGGCGGTCGCGCCCGGCGCGCGGCCCTATTTCCTGCTGCGCGACCGCAAGGATGGCGGCGCGGTTCGGGCTGCGGAACGGCTGCTGCCGCTGGAGCACAGCTCCAACTTCCGCGATATCGGCGGCTATCCGGCGGCTGGCGGCAAGCATGTGCGCTGGGGCATGATCTTCCGATCGGGCGCCACCCCGCTGTTGACCGATGCGGACCAGGCAGCGGTCGCGAAGCTGCACCTGGCCAATATGGTCGACCTGCGATCCGATGAGGAACGACAGCTTGCGCCGTCGAAGATTTACGGCGTGCCCTATCATGCGGTCGGCTATTCGATGAATGCGATCCTGTCGGCCATGCGTCCGGCCGCCGGTTCGCCCGCGACGGCCATGCCCACCAATGGCGGCGCGCTCTATCGGCAGATGCCGGAAATGCTGGCGCCGCAGATGCGCGTCCTGTTCGGGCGCCTGCGCGCGCATGAAGGGCCGCTCCTGTATAACTGCTCGGCGGGGCAGGACCGGACCGGCTTTGCCACCGCGCTCATCCTTGCGGCGCTGGGCGTGCCGCGTGACGTGATCATCGCGGATTATCATCTGTCGACCGGGTATCGCCGGCCGGAATATGAAATGGTGCGCTTCGATCCGGCGGCCTTTCCGGACAATGCCGCCGCCAAGCTGTTCAGCCATGCCGGGGCCACGAAGCCGCAGCCCTTGAAGGAAGCCGACGGCACCGCTTTCCTGAGCTTCGCGCTGGACGCGATCGACCAGCGCTATGGGTCGGTCGAAGCCTATCTCGACAAGCAGCTGGGCTTCAACGCCGTCGACGTGGCAGCGCTGCGGGCGACCTATCTGGAATGACGCCGCGTCCGCGCTTTACCGCTATTCCTGACCAGCGGTCGATTGGCCTTGCCGAACGGCTCAGGCCAGACCACGCGCCTCCTGCCGCGTCTTCCACAGCGACCAGCCGACGCCCGCGCCGATCAGCGCGAAGGTGACGCCAAGGCTCAGCACCGGCGGGAACTTGCCGCCGCCAAGCACGAAGTCCGCGACGAAGATCTTCGCGCCGATATAGACCAGGATCAGGGCCAGGGCATATTTCAAATAATGGAAGCGGTGCACCATCGCCGCCAGCGCGAAATAGAGCGCGCGCAGGCCCAATATCGCCATAATGTTCGACGTGTAGACGATGAACGTATCGGTCGTGATCGCGAAGATGGCGGGTACGCTGTCCACGGCGAAGAGCAGGTCGGCGAAGTTGATGACGATGAGGGCGAGCAGCAGCGGTGTCGCCGCCGTCATCATCTTGCCGGTTTTGGGGTGGGGGGTCTTCGCCAGGAAATGCTCGCCGTGCAGGTCCGGTGTGACCCGCATGTGCGAGGCGATGAAGCGCACCACGGGGTTGTTGCCCACGTCCATCGGCTTATCGGCGGCGAACAGCATCTTGATGCCGGTGAAGATCAGGAAGGCGGCGAACAGATAGAGGACCCAATAGGCTTCCTGCAGCAGCATCGCGCCGCCCGCGATCATCAGGCCGCGCAGCACGATGACCGCGGCGATGCCCCAGAGCAGCGCGCGATATTGGTAGCGCGCCGGGATCGCGAAATAGGAGAAGATCAGGCTGATGACGAAGACATTGTCGATCGACAGCGCCTTTTCGATGAAGAAGCCCGTGAAATATTGCATGCCCGGCTCAGGCCCGCGCGCGAACCAGATCCATGCCCCGAACAGCAAGGCGACGCTGATGTAGAAGGCGGACAGTTTCAGGCTTTCGGCAATGCCGATTTCCCGGTCTTCCTTGTGCAGGAAGCCGAGGTCGAAGGCGGTCAGCGCGACCACGATGCCCAGAAAGGCGATCCAGAACCAGGCGGGCGTCCCCAGCCAGTCCGCGAGGAAAAATTCCATGGCAAAGCGCTCCTCTCGTCCAACAGCATGGCGATCGGAGGAGCCGGTGCGAGGGGAGGGGGACGGGACACGCTCGTCGTCGCATCGGATCATCCGATGCGGTCCGACATCACGCGCCCATGGAAAAGCGCGCCAGAGGGGCCCGGTCCGCAGGGCCAAGCATAAGAAGCCGTCGAGCTGGTTTCAACGGCCTTGTGGCCAGGGCGTTGGTTCGGACGGCTCAGCCGCGCCGCGATCGTCCATCTGCCCAGCGGCCGCAACGCATCCTTGAGTTTCTGGCCTGCATCATAGCCCC
>DATFDS010000068.1:0-28112 GCA_035251955.1 Sphingobium sp.
TGGCGGCGCACCGCTTCATACAGGGCCGGTTCGGCAGCGTCGGACAGGAAGCGCCCCATGGCGAGATCGGCGATGGCGGCCATGCCCTCCCCCCGCACCTTGGCGATGCGGTCGCGCCAGGACGCGCTGTCCATCGTCGCCGACGTGCAGATGGGCAGCAAATTTTCGACCCGGTGGGGCGCGCGCAACGCCAGTTCCATGCCGATCATGCCGCCCAGCGACACGCCCGCGACCGAAAAGCGCGCAAACCCCGCCGCATCGGCGACGGCCAGTATATCGTCCGCCAGCAGCGCCAGCGAATAATCGCCCGCATCGGCGACGGACGCCCCATGACCGCGGGTGTCGATCCGCAACAGGGCGAAGCGGTCCCGCAGATAGGGCAGCACCGCGTCCCACAGATCCATGTCCGTGCCGATCGAATTGAGCAGCACCAGCGCCGGGGCGTCATCCCGGCCGTCGCGTTTCCAATAGAGGCGCGCGCCGGGAACCTGTGTGAAAGCCATATTCAGTCCTCCGGCGTGATGGCTTCGAGAAGGGCGAGCGGGGCGCCGGTCTTCACCGCCACCTCATCCTGCGTGACGCCGGGTGCCAGTTCCAGAAGGGTGAGACCGCCCATCCTGCGATCGACCGCAATGACGGCGAGATCGGTGATGATGAGATCGACCACCGCCTTGCCGGTCAGCGGCAGGGTGCATCGGTCGAGGATCTTTGGGCTGCCATTTTTCGACACATGGTCCATGACCACGACCACGCGCTTGACGCCCGCGACCAGATCCATGGCGCCGCCCATGCCCTTCACCATCTTGCCGGGGATCGTCCAGTTGGCAAGGTCGCCATGGGCCGAGACTTCCATCGCGCCCAGCACCGCCATGTCGATATGCCCGCCGCGGATCATCGCGAAACTGTCGGCGCTGGAAAAGAAGCTGGAGGTCGGCAACGCGGTGATCGTCTGCTTGCCCGCATTAATAAGGTCGGGGTCCGCTTCGCCCTCATAGGGAAAAGGCCCGATGCCGAGCATCCCATTCTCGCTCTGCAGCGTGACGTTGACGCCCTGGGGCACATGGTTCGCCACCAGCGTCGGAATGCCGATCCCCAGATTCACATAATAGCCGTCGCGCAATTCCTTTGCGGCGCGGGCCGCCATCTCGTCGCGGGTCCAGCCCATCATGCGCTCTCCCTTTCGCGGGTGGTCAGCTTCTCGATCCGCTTCTCGTTGATGGTCGAGAGCACGATCCTGTCGACATAGATGCCAGGCGTGTGGATGCAGTCGGGGTCGAAGCTGCCCTCGGGCACGATTTCCTCCACCTCGACCACGGTCACCTTGCCCGCCGTCGCCATGTTCGGGTTGAAGTTGCGGGCGGTCTTGCGGAACATCAGGTTGCCCGCCGGGTCCGCCCGCCACGCCTTGATGATCGACAGGTCGGCGCGCAGCCAGGTTTCGCGGACATAATCCTCGCCCTCGAAATTCTCGACCGGCTTGCCCTCGGCCACCACCGTGCCCACCCCGGTCTTCGTGTAGAAGGCGGGGATGCCCGCGCCGCCTGCCCGGATGCGTTCGGCAAGCGTGCCCTGCGGGTTCAGTTCCAGCTCCAATTCGCCCGACAGATACTGGCTTTCGAACAGCTTGTTTTCGCCCACATAGGAACTGATCATCTTGCGCACCTGCCGGCTTTCCAGCAGCATCCACAGGCCAAAGCCATCCGCGCCCGCATTATTCGAGATGACGATCAGGTCTTTGACGCCCGATGCCCGGATCTCCGGGATCAGGCTTTCGGGATTGCCCGACAAGCCAAAGCCGCCCGACATGATCGTCATCCCGTCAAACAACAGTCCTTCCAGTGCGACCCGAGGGCTGTCGTAAATCTTCGATGCCATTGCCTATCCCTTTTATCCGAGATCGCCGCCGGCGACCGGCAGCACCGATCCAGTGATATAGCTGGCCTCATCGGAGGCAAGGAACAATATCGGGCCGATCTGCTCCTCCAGCGTGCCGTAGCGCTTCATGAAGGCGGATGAAGTGACCTGCTCCACCGCTTGCGCCATCCAGGCCTGTTCCTGTTCATTGTCGCCTTCTGCATTGCGCGGCACGCGGCGCGGCGGAGCCTGCGTGCCCCCTGGCGCGGTGGCCACGACGCGAATGCCGGCCTCGGCATATTCCATCGCGAGACTGTGCGTCAGCCCGTTGATACCGCCCTTGGCCGCCGAATAAGGGACCCGCCGAATGCCGCGCGTGGCGTTGGAGGAGAGGTTGACGATCGTGCCCCTGCCCTGTTCCAGCATCGCCGGCAGCACGGCATGGCAGCAATAGAGGGTCGGCATCAGCGACCGGCGGATTTCGGCGTCGATCTGGGCCGGTTCAAATTCGGCATAGGGCCGCATGCGGATCGCGCCGCCGACATTGTTGACCAGGATGTCGATGCGCCCGAACGCCTTGATCGCCGCCGCCATCGCCAGCGCCGCGCCTTCATAGGTTTCGAGGTCGCATTGCACGGACACGGCGCTGCCGCCAGCCGCCACGATTGCCTGCTCGACGTCGACCACGAAGTCCGCCCGATCGACGAGGACAAGGCTGGCGCCCTCGGCCGCCGCGCGGGTTGCGACGCCGGCCCCGATACCCTGCGCGGCGCCGGTCACGACCATGACCTTGCCGGCGAACCGTCCCTGAAAAATCATCGGCCGGCCCTCAGATATGATAAACGTCGATGACCTGATGAATATAGTCGTCCTTGAGGACGATCTTCTTCTTCAGGATCCTTGGCGTCTCACCAATGGTATCGAGCGTCAGGAAGGTGGTGCCGAAAAACTGTTGCGTCTGCTGATAGCGGTGGCTCAGCGTATGCCAGTTATAGCGCAGGTCGATCGCGTCGGAACGGGTTGCCAGCACCTCGACATTGGCGATGAAGTGCGAGGTGCGCGCCTCCGGCGTGCTGGCCGAGGAGCGCTCGGTCTTCAACCGATAGACGCGATCCTCCAACCCCTTGCGGTTGCCATAATAGATCAGCGAAATCTCGCTGTGCGGATCGGTGGTCAGCACGTCGTCATCGGTCCAGGCCGGCATCCAATATTCGACGCTTTCCGAATAGCATTCGAGCCATTCGTCGAACGCGCGATCATCGAGCAGACGCGCTTCCCGGTATAGAAAGGCGCAAATGTCCTGATAGGACAGCGCCGCGCGCTCCTTGTCGAGAACCAGTGTCATTCTGCGGCCTCCATCATCGGTGCGGCGCCGGCATCCTTGGCCATGCCTTCAAGCATGATCTGCGCCCAATATTCATGCTGGCGCACGAACAGGCCCTCGTCCTCGCTGCGTTCGCTCGACAGCAGCGGCTTCATGCCCATCGCCTTCGCATTGGCATCCGGGCCGGCGATCCAGCGGGTGGCGCCGCGGCTGAGGTCGTTCCAGAGTCCGCCCGCGCCTTCATAGGCCGACTGGCAACTGCGAAATTCCTCCAGATCGTCAGGCGTGCCCATGCCGGTGACGTTGAAGAAATCCTCATATTGGCGGATGCGGTGGGCGCGATCCTCGGCGCTCTCGCCCTTGGGGGCGTAGCAGTAGATGGTCACTTCGGTGGTATGCACGTCGATCGGGCGCACCACGCGGATCTGGGTCGAAAACTGGTCCATCAGGAACACGTTGGGATAGAGCGCGAGATTGCGGGTCTGCTCCAGGATGAACTTCGCCTTGTCCTCGCCCAGCCGCTCGACCAGTTGGTCCTTGTGGCTCCAGATCGGGCGCACTTCGGGGTTCAGCACCTGGGTCCAGAGCAGGATATGGCCATGTTCGAAACCATAGACGCCGCTCGCGGGCGCCTTCGACCAGCCATTGGCGTCGACCGCCTTGGTCCCGCCCTCGGCGCGGCGGCCCATGGTGGACTGGTAATTTTCATGGACGGAGCTGACATGGTAGCCGTCGCAGCCATTCTCCATCTGCATTTTCCAGTTACCATCGAAAGTGTAGGTCGAATTGCCGGTCAGCAGTTCCAGTCCGTCGGGCGCCTGGTCGACCATCTGGTCGATGATGACCTTCGCCTCGCCCAGATGATCCTCCAGCGGCAGGACGTCATGATTCAGCGATCCGAAGATGAAACCCCGGTAACTTTCCACCCGGACGCGGGTCAGGTCATGCGACCCTTCATGGTCGAAACTGTCGGGATAGGCGCCAGTGGCGGAATCCTTGGCCTTGAGCAGTTTGCCGTCGGTCTTGAAGCTCCAGCCATGGAAGGGGCAGACGAACAGCGGCTGATTGCCCCGCTTGCGGCGGCACAGCTTGGCGCCGCGGTGCGCGCAGGCATTGACCAGGCAGTTGAGGCCGCCATCCTTGCCGCGGGTCAGGATCACCGGGGTATGGCCGATCCAGGTCGTGAAATAGTCGTTCTTATTCTCGACCTGGCTTTCATGGGCGAGATAGACCCAGTTGCTCTCGAAGATGTACTTCATCTCCAGATCGAACAGTTCAGGGTCGGTGAAGACGTCCCGACGGCAGCGGAACAGTCCCGTCTCGGGCTCATCGACCACGGCGGTAGCAATACGCTGCATCAGATGTTCATGCATGATCGTGTCTCCCTTCTTCGGCGCGTTCAGGCAGCTTCGCTTTCCGGCACCGGCTGTGCCTCGGCCCGGGCGCGGGACGAGAAGCCTTCAGCGCTGGCATCGGCCGCACGCTGGAGCTGGAAGTCGAATGCGATATAGGCGGTGTCGCCCTGACGACTCGGCACCGGCAGCAGCCCTTCACGGGTGCCGAAGGCGAAATCGTCGGCGGCAAACGGGTCATCGCCAAAATTGATCTGCGTGGTCAGCGTGCGATAGCCCGGTGCCTCAATGAAGAAATGCACATGGGCCGGACGATTGCCATGGCGGCCGATCGCCTGCATCAACTGGTCGGTCGAACCGCCCGGCGGCACCGAATAGCCGCTCGGCATCTTCGAATGGAAGGCATAATGACCATCCTTGCCGAGCTTGAGGCGGCGGCGGTTGTTGAACGGGGTCTGCTCGCCAGTCGGGTCAAAGTGCGAATACCAGCCCTGCGAATTGGCATGCCAGACATGGACGATCGCATTCTCGACCGCCTCACCGTCCGGCCCCGTGATCTTGCCCGTCATGTGAAGGACGCCGGCGCCGTCATCTTCATCAACCGTCAGGTTCACGCTTCCGGTTCCGTCGACCAGCGGGGCGCCGGCGACGTATAGCGGCCCCTCGATGGTACGGGGCGTGCCGCCGCTGAGGCCCGCCTCGGCATCCTTGGCATCCATGTACAGGTCAAGGAAATGCTCAAGGCCGGTGCCCGGCACGATCAGCCCGATCTCGCCGGCGCTCTCCGAAAGAAACTTCATCGCGAGCCAGAACTCGCTCTCCGAAATATCGTGCTTTACGATCAGCTCCATCACGGATTCCGTGAGGTCGCGCATGATCCCCTTCAGGCGGGCATTGCCTCCGCTTTCGGTGATGCCGGCAGCCTTGTCGAGCAGCTGCTGGATTGCGGGAGTTTTTACGAAGCTGACATCCATCATCTCTCTCCAATATTTGGGTGTTGGCAAATTATCTGTCGTCGTCGTGCAGCGATGAAGGGTGGCGGCAGAGCGGCGTGATCTTCATCGTCATGAACGGAAAGAGCGGCAGGCCCATGAGCGTATCATGCAGCGCGGCATTGCTTTCGACATCGAAAATCGAGACGTTCGAGTAAAGCCCGACTTTCCGCCAGATGTGGCGCCAGGTGCCAGCCGCCTGCAGCTTCTGAAAATAGGCCTTCTCTTCCGCCTTGATGCGCGCAGCCTGCTCGGCATCGAAATCCAACGGGATATTGACGTCCATTTCAACCATGAACAGCATCGCTCAGGCCTCCGCGCCGACAGCATGAAGGATGGGAGCGGTGCGATCCCGGCGGAAATAGGCGATCTTGTCGTCATCCAGCGCGATCCCCAGCCCTGGCCCGGTCGGCACTTGCAGGGAAAAGTCGTCATAGACCAGCGGCTGGGCAAGAATTTCTTCGGTTTGCAGCAGCGGCCCGAACAGTTCGGTGCCCCATGCCAGTTCGGGCAGGGTCGAGAAGAGATGCGCGGATGCCGCCGTCCCGACGCTGCCTTCAAGCATGGTGCCGCCGTACAGGCCAATCCCTGCGGCCGAACCGATCGCGGCCACTTCCGCCGTGGCGAACAGGCCGCCCGACTGCGCGATCTTGAGGGCGAAAACGCCGGCAGCGGCGGCCGACGCGATCCGCAGCGCTGTACGCGGCCCCCGCAACGCCTCATCCGCCATCAATGGCACCGGCTGCGCGCCGGACAGGCGCGCCATAGCATCGACATCGTCGCCAGCGATCGGCTGCTCGACAAGGTCGCAACCAACATCGTGCAGCATCGCCATGCCGACCTTCGCCTGGACTTCCGACCAGTTCTGGTTGACGTCCACCCGGACGCTGGCGCGGTCGCCCAGAGCCTTGCAGATCGCGCCGACATGTGTGACATCGTCGCGCACCTCGCGCTTGCCGATCTTGAGCTTGAAAATGCGATGCCGCCGCGCCGCCAGCATTTCCTCGCCCTCGGCGATGTCCCGCGCCGTGTCGCCACTCGCAAGCACCCAGGCAACCGGAAGACTGTCCCGCACGCGCCCTCCGCCGATCAGTTCCGACACCGGCACGCCCAGACGCTTGGCCGCCATGTCCAGCAGCGCCGTTTCGACCGCGCATTTCGCGAAATGATTGCCGCGCACCGTCTTGGCGACCATCGCCATGGTGGCGCCGACCTTGCTGATATCACAGACTTTCAGGACCGGCAGGATATAGGTGTCGATGGCCGACTTGATGCTTTCCGGGCTTTCCTCGCAATAGCTCAGGCCGCCGATCGTCGTACCCTCGCCAATGCCCTCGACTCCGTCGCTGTCGGTGAGTCGGACGATGACCATCGCCTGCGAATGCATCGTCGCCATTGCCAGAATATGCGGACGGATTGTGGGGACGTCCACGATAAAGGTATCGGCGCGTTCCAACCTTGCCATTGCGACGACTCTCCCGAATGCTTACGAATTGGGAAGATGATAATGGCAGGGTGGCGCCATATCAAAGACCGATGTGGTGCCCCCCTTATACCTGTGAGGTATATTATTCATGGATCTGCGGCTGTTGCGTTACTTTACCATGGTCGTGAGCGAAGGCAGTTACAACCGGGCCGCCAAGCGGCTTCACATCGCTCAACCGCCACTGAGCCGCGCTATCCAGCAGCTGGAGGCTCAGGTCGGCTCTCCCCTGCTGGACCGGACCGTTCGCCCGTTGCGACTGACGCCGGTCGGGAAACTGCTTCACAGCCAGGCACTGCAGATCCTCGCTCGCATGGAGGATCTTGAGGCGATGGTGAAGGCTGCCGCAAAGAGCGAGCGCCGTCAATTGGTTATCGGCTTCGTCGCGTCCACTATCTATGCCCGCTTGCCGGAGCTGATCCGCGAATTCCGCAAAGAGGCAGAGAATGTCGAACTGGTTCTGGTGGAAGCATCCACGCTTGATCAGATCGCGGCACTCAAGGAGGGTCGGATCGACATTGGTTTTGGCCGGATCCGTTTCGAGGATCCAGCCGTCACTCGTATCGTGCTAAGGAATGAAAAGCTCATCGTTGCCTTTCCGGTTAGCCACCCTCTCGCAAGTCGCGACGGACCTGTCTCCCTGCACGAGTTGGCGGGGGAGCCACAGATAGTCTATCCGCGTTCACCACGGCCCAGCTATGCCGACCAGGTTATCTCGCTTTTCCGGGATCATGCGATAGAACCCAGGATTGTTCACGAAGTTCGGGAACTTCAGATCGCAATCGGGCTGGTAGCGGCCGAAGAAGGTATCGCGATCGTCCCGGAGTCGGTGCGTAATGCACGCAGCCATGATGTCGCTTTCCGCGATCTGGTGGAGCCTGTGACGTCGCCGATCATCATGAGCCACCGGGCAGCTGAGCAATCGCCGGAACTCGATCTCATGTCTGCGGTAATCGCTCGAAAATACCGTGACTGGGGCTATGACGTTCCAAGCGCCTTGATAACCGGGCATCACGAAGTGTCGATTGGCTCTGCCAGCCCTGGAGGACAAGATCGTTCATGAGGCCGGCAGGATTTCGGCCCGGCATTCGCCAAAGCCGATCGGCACGAAGCCCTCCGCCCAGGCCACGGCGCGCAGCGTCACCTCGTCCCCATCCTCCAGGAAGCCGCGGGTCTCGCCCGTGGGCAGTCTGATCGGCTCCTTGCCCCCGGCGCTCAGTTCCAACAGGCTGCCATAGCCGTCGCGCACCGGGGCAGAGATGGTCCCCGTCCCCAGCAGGTCGCCCGAATTGAGGTTGCAGCCGTTCGATGCGTGGTGCGCGACGATCTGGTTGACGGTCCAGTACATGCTCGTCGCCGGACCCGTGCTGAGCCGGAAAGGCGCCCGCCCCTGCTCGCGCATCGCCTGAGTCAGCAGATAGGCCTCCAACGTCACCGCCAGCGCGCCATGCGCCTGATCTTCGGCGTCCAGCAGATAGGGCAGCGGCTGCGGGTCGCCCTCCGGCCGGGCCGGCTGGGCGATGCGGAACGGGGCCATGGCTTCGGCCGTCACCACCCAGGGGGAAATGGTCGACTGGAAATTCTTGGCCAGGAAGGGGCCGAGCGGCTGATATTCCCATGCCTGGAAATCGCGCGCCGACCAGTCGTTGAGCAGGCAGTAGCCGGCGATATGCTCGCCCGCCCGCGCAATGGGAATGGTGGTGCCCAGTGCATTGCCCTCGCCGATCCAGACACCGATTTCCAGCTCATAGTCCAGCCGCGAAGTCGGGGCGACGACGGGGGCATCGGCTTCGGGCGGTTTGCGCTGCCCCTTGGGCCGCAGCACGGGCACGCCGGACGGACGGATGGACGAGGCCCGGCCATGATAGCCGATCGGCACATATTTATAGTTGGGCAGCAGCGGATTGTCCGGCCGGAACTGCCGCCCGACATTGTCGGCATGATGGATGCCGACATAGAAGTCGGTATAGTCGCCGATATGGGCGGGCAGGTGCAGCACGCAATCGGCCGCGCCATGCAGATGCGGGCTGACCGAGTCCCGATACGCGGGGTCGCTCAGCAGAGCGCTGATCCGTCGACGCAACGCCCGCCTCTCGGCGGCGGGCAGTGCGAGCAGCGCGTTGACATGGCTGTCGGTGCAGGCGGGGCGCAAGCGCTCGTCGATCAGCCCCGCATGCGCGCAGGCCCTAAGGTCCAGGATCATGTCACCGATCGCGACGCCGATCCGCGCCTGCTGCCCCGGCGGAGAGAAGAGACCGAAAGGCAGGTTCTGCACCGGGAAATCACCAGGGCCGTTGGCGCTGTCGACCCAGCTCCCGCGCTCGGGGGCATGGGTTTCGTCAATCTGCCACCAGCGCATCATTTCACATCCTCGTCGCCGGGCGGAAGCCGGGCCTTGCGAAAGCCCGTCCAGCACGCGTCATAGTCATTCTGCAGCAGCGGCGTGTTCATCGCCCATCCGCTCGGCAGGAAGGGGAAACGGCTTTCGAACATGAACGCCATCGTCTGTTCGATCCGCGCCGGCGCGAGGTCGGCGGCAACCGCGCGATCATGGCTCGTGACGTCCGGCCCATGCGCCGCCATGATATTGTGCAGCGAAGCGCCACCCGGCGCGAAGCCGCCGGCCTTGGCGTCATATTCGCCCTCGATCAGGCCCATGAACTCGCTCATCACGTTGCGATGAAACCAGGGCGGGCGGAACGTGTCCTCCGCCACCATCCAGCGCGGCGGGAAGATGACGAAGTCGATATTGGCCGTTCCCGCCGTGTCGGTCGGACTGGTCAGCACCGTGAAGATGGACGGATCGGGATGATCGTAGCTGACCGTATTGATCGTGTTGAAGCGTGTGAGGTCGTAGCGATAGGGCGCGACATTGCCGTGCCAGGCGACGACGTCGAACGGGCTGTGCGCCAGCGTCGTGGCCCATAGCGAACCCATATATTTCTGGATCAGCTCGACGGGCCGCTCCACATCCTCGAACGCGGCGGCGGGAGCCTCGAAATCGCGGGGGCTGGCAAGGCCGTTGGCGCCGATGGGACCCAGGTCCGGCAGGCGGAACAGAATGCCGTGATTTTCGCAGACATAGCCGCGCGCCGCGCCATCGACCAGTTCCACCCGGAAGCGGATGCCGCGCGGGATCAGCGCGATGGATAGCGGCGCGACCGTCAGCACGCCCATTTCGGTGACGATGCGGAGCCTCCCCGTCTGCGGCACGATCAGCCATTCGCCATCGGCGGAGAAGAAGGCGCGATCCACCATCGACCGATTGGCCGCATAAAGATGGATGCTGCACCCCACCCCGCACGCGACATCACCATTGCCCGCATAGGTGACGAGGCCGTCGACAAAATCGGTGGGTTCGGCCGGCAGGTCGAGCGGATTCCAGCGCAGCCGGTTGGGGGACGGGGCGACATCGGCGAACGGACCTGAACGCAGCAGGGCGTTGCCCGCATAGGGCTGGAACGGCGCATGGGCGGCGCTCGGCCGCATGCGGTAGAACCAACTGCGGCGATTGTCATGGCGCGGCGCAGTGAAGGCCGTCGCGGAAAACTGCTCGGCGAACAGACCATAGGGGACGCGCTGGGGCGAATTGCGGCCCACGGGCAGCGCGCCCGCCACCGCCTCGGTCGAATGATGGTTGCCCAGGCCGGGAAGGGTCGCTTCCCCCGCTTGCGATGCGCCATCGACTTGCGGCAGGCGACCGCCAATGGTCGGTGCATTCATGCGATCACCTCACGCATCGGCGGCAATGACGCCGCACCGGATCTGGTCGAGTTCGATGCTTTCGAACAGTGCCTGGAAATTGCCGTTCCCGAAACCCTCATTGCCTTTGCGCTGGATGATCTCGAAGAAGATCGGACCGAACATGGTTTCGGTGAAGATCTGGAGCAGGATGCCTTCCTCACCGACATTGCCGTCGATGAGGATGCGGTTCCGGCGCAGCCGTTCCAGATCCTCGCCATGGCCAGGCACGCGCTTGTCGACCAGTTCATAATAGGTCTGAACCGTGTCCTGCAGGCGCACGCCGCGCGCGCGAAGCTGCTCGACCGTGGCATAGATATCCTCGGTCGTCATCGCGAGATGCTGGATGCCTTCGCCATGATAGTCGCGGATGAACTCCTCGATCTGGCTCTTGTCGTCCTGGCTTTCGTTCAGGGGAATGCGGATCGCATGATCGGGTGCGATCATCGCCTGGCTGAAAAGGCCGGTCGCCTTGCCCTTGATGTCGAAATATTTCTGCTCCTCGAAATTGAAGAGCGTCTGGTAGAAGCGGCTCCACACCCGCATCTGACCGCGTCGGACATTGTGGGTCAGATGGTCGAGAAGGTCGAGCCCCACGCTGTTCTGCGCCTCGGCCACGCGCCAACCGGGAAACTCCGCCCAATCGGCATAGAGATCCTCCTCATCCTTGACGAAATAGAGGTAGGAGCCGCCGATCCCCTGGATCACGGTATCGTCCTCCTCGGTCGCCTTGGCGCCGTGATCGAGCGCCCAGCGCAGCGCGGCCTCAGGATCGGCGACGCGAAAGGCCATGGCGCTGGCCGAAGGTCCATGCTCGCCGCGAAAGGCCGCGACGCGCCCGGCATCGTCACGGTTGAGCATCAGGTTGATGCGGCCCTGCTTGTAGCGGGTGATGTTCTTGGTCGGGTGCCGGTGCGTGGGGGTGAAGCCCAACTGCTCGAACTGCGTACCCATGGCCTCTGGATCGGGCGAGGTGAATTCCACGAACTCGAAGCCGTTGAGGCCCAGCGGATTGGCGCTGTTGGTGGTCACGCAACTATCCTCCTCGCTTATCGTCACGCTCTTGCTCATGCCGATGCCTTGGCGCGGGCATAGGCCTGCGTCCCCAATGTGAATATCCTGTCGTCCGGGAGCACGGTCGCCGCCTCCAGATCCTCCTCTTCCCGCAACGCCTTATACAGCGGCGCAAAGTCCATCTCGATCGTCTGCCGCAGCAGATCCTCGAAACTGTCGATCACGAAATAGCTCTGCTGATAGTCGTCGATGCGATATTTGGTCCGCATCAGCCGCTTGAGATCGAACCCCAGCCGGTTGGGCGACGGATCATCGAGCGCGAAGACGGATTCGCCGTAGGAGGAAACGATCCCCGCGCCATAAAGCTTGAGCCCGTCGTCCTGCCGGATCAGGCCGAATTCGACCGTATACCAATAGAGCCGGGCCAGATTGGCGATCGCACCCAGCCCGTCGGCGCGCAGGCCGCCCTGTCCATAGGCCTGCATATAGTCGGCGAAAACCGGGTTGGCGAGCAGCGGGACATGACCGAAGACATCGTGGAAGATGTCCGGCTCCTGCAGATAGTCCAGCTGGTCCGACCGGCGGATGAAGCGCCCGGCGACGAAGCGGCGGTTGGCCAGATGCTCGAAAAACAGGTCGTCGGGAACCAGTCCCGGCACGGCGACCACCTGCCACCCGGTCAGCTTCATCAGCCGCTCGGACAGTTCCTCGAAATTGGGGATGCCCGACCGGGCGATGCGCAGGACATCCAGGCCGTCCATGAACTCCTGCACGGCGCGCCCCGGCAGCATCGCCGCCTGGCGCGCGAACAGCCTGTCCCACAGCGCATGTTCCTGGGGCGTGTAGCTGCCCCAGTCCTGCGCGATCGTCCAGTCTTGCGCGGCGCCTTCGGGCCGTTCGCCATGATGGTGTGCCATGTCGCAATTATCGCAGAAGCAACGCGAAAATGCTTTTCAATCTTCTGCCGATTCACCGGATTTGTGAAGCAAATTCCATCATTTTTGCAAATTCATGAGAAAAATCCATCACCTTGCCGCTGCTGCCGCGGATGCCTCGGCCTTTTGCCACGCAGGCCGTTTCGGCTTTCATTCTTCCGATGTTTTCGCCAATTTGTGAAACAGAAATAGCGGGACGACGCTCAATGCTGAAAACATCCAATCATTTCGACGAAATCGATCATAGGATCATCTCGCTGCTGCAACGTGACGCGGCGATCAGCCATGCGGAACTGGCCGACCAGGTAGGCGCGTCGAGCGCATCCTGCTGGCGGCGGATAAAGGCGCTGGAGGCGGCGGGCATATTCACAGGCACGGTCCGCCTGGTCGATCCCGCGAAGATCGGCCGGGGCGTCAATGTCCTGTGCAATATCCGCATGCGAAGCCATGCGCGTGACGCGCGCCAGGCCTTCGAAACCTTCGTCAACGACAGACCGGAAATCATCGAATGTTTTTCGATGTCGGGCGAATGGGATTATCTTCTTCGCATCGTCGTGGGCGACGTGAACGACTATAATCTGTTCCTGATGGAAACCCTGCTTGCACAGCCGACCGTGGCGGGCGCCGCATCGCATTTTGCGCTGTCCATGACGAAATATACGACGATGCTGCCGGTCGGGATCTCTGCAAAGCGGCCGACGTCGTGAGACCGCGTCACGGAACCCGCCAGCGATAATCTTCCTCCCGCACCTCGGCTACCGCATAGCCCTCCGGGTCACGCGCAGGGCGGAAGCGGTAGCGTTCCTCGATAACCCGGCAGGTCATCGCGTCCACCTCGGCATAGCCGCTTCTTTCGATGACTTCGCATTTGTCGACGCGGCCCGACGGTCCAATGACGTAGCGCACGCCGATTTTCAGCTGACCCGCTCCGCGCGCCGTCTCTGGAAAATCAGAATTGCGAAAGCGGCCCCCGGTCTGTCGCGCCTCGGAAAATCCACCGCCATCTCC
The DNA here is from genome assembly GCA_035251955.1 of Sphingobium sp. Taxonomy (GTDB): domain Bacteria; phylum Pseudomonadota; class Alphaproteobacteria; order Sphingomonadales; family Sphingomonadaceae; genus Sphingobium. Next base: position 13,704 of record DATFDS010000068.1, read on the forward strand.
CCCAGCACCGCCTGCGCCATAGCCGCTTCCACCCGGCCCGCGACCGTCACCCACACCGCCCGTGCCGCCAGTGGCGACGCCCTCGTCGGTTCCGACCTGCGATCCACCGACCGGCACGACGGGATCGGGCAGGCGGATAACCGGTGCCGGTGCGACAAGCGGCGCAGGGCGGGGAATGTCCGGGTTCTTCACCTGAAGCGGGGCGGGAGCGCGCGGCGCGCCACCCTCCCGGCCCGTGGCGCGCTGCTTCACCGGCGGTGCCGGTTCGGGCTTTTCCTTTACCGGCGGGTCCAGATTGAACAGGGCGAGCGGGACGTCATCGGCCAGGGCGCGCAACAAAGGCGCGTTGCGCAATCCCGCGACCAGAGCATAGCCGATCATCCCCGTGACCGCGAGCGCGGCAATCGCGCTCGCGATCCTGTCAGGCCCCCACCTTCGCTGCGGCCAAGGGCGTGTCATGTCGATGATAGGGGGGATGCACCACGCTCGCGCTTAACGATAGACGCGGTTGCCGTTGCGATCGATATAATATTCGCGCCCGCGCCGGTCGCGTTGCCACCTGTGATCACGGTCCGCTGTCGCCGCACCGACCACGGCGCCGCCTGCGGCACCGATCACCGCGCCCTCGCCAACGCCGAGGCCAGGAATCACCGCGCCCGCGACCGCGCCGCCCACCGCGCCGATGCCGGCACCGCGCAGGCCGCCGCGAGTCGTCTCGCGCGAACAGCCGCCGACGCTGGCCGCTGCGGCCAAAGCTGCAATTATCAAGAGCGTTTTACGCATGTTCCGTCTCCAGTTTCTGCCCTATGAAACGACCGAGCCGGCATTTGGTTCGAATTTCAGTTCCGCGCGCCTGATCCGGGCTGCAACTCCGGCCGGCCCAGCGGCGAGCGCGAAGCCGTCCCTACCGTCATCGCTGACGTTTCAGCTGGACCAATTCCTCGTCGAGGGCAGACAAGAAGCGGGAACGATCCGCTTTGCTGAAAGGAGACGGGCCGCCTACGACATCGCCGCCAGCGCGCAGATCGGCCATGATCGATCTCGTCGCCACCGCCATTCCGATCGAGGCGGTGGTGAACGGCCTGCCCGTCGGCGCGATCACCTTTCCGCCCGCCTTCAGGCTGCGGTCGGCCAGCAGAATGTCAGCCGTGATAACGATCGTCCCGGCAGCCACCCGTTCAACGATCCAGTCATCCGCCGCATCAAATCCCGCGCCTACGACCATGCGGGTGATCAAGGGATGGCTGGGTATGCGCATGTGGCTGTTGCTCACGACCACGACAGGCACGTCATGGCGAAGGGCAACCTTGTAACTTTCCTCCTTCACGGGGCAGGCGTCGGCATCAATCAGGATCTGGATCATGCGGCCCTATAGCCGCAATGGCCTGTCGAGAGAATGACTTCGTGACGCTCTGACGCTCAGTCAGTTCGAACGCGACCGTGCGCCGGTCCTGGTCAGCGCCAACCAGTCTAACGGTGATGACCTCTCCGGGCGCCAGCGTCTTTTCGGGCAAGCGCGCCACGACGGGATGATCGCACAGCTGGACCTTGGCACCGCGCTCGTCAACCTCGGTAACGACCGCGTCGAACGGCGTCTTCGGCAGCGTGCAACACCTCGGCCGGGAAAGTGGACGCTATCTGAAATTCAGATCGGATAGCGGCCAGGCCCCTGCCCAGCGCGTTTCCAGGATCGACAAGGGTCTTCATCGCACCCCTTTAGAACAGCCGCGCCAAGCCTTGTCCATATCCGCTCCAACCCGCCTTGCTGCTTTCCCGCCCGCCTTATGCTATAAGGAAGGTCTGCCACGGACCCGATCGGAAAGTGGAAATGCCCGTGCGGCATTTGATCTTCAGCTGGCGCGGCCTCGGCCGTTTTCTCGCATTGGTCATCGGTGCGGTCCTGCTATGCCTTGCGCCCGCAGCGACCGCTGCACCGGCGCCGATCATCATCCTCAATCTCGACGGCGCGGTAGGTCCCGCCACGGCGGACTATGTGACCAAGGGGCTGCGCACAGCGGCGGCTCGCAACGCACCGCTCGTCATCCTGCGGATGGATACGCCGGGCGGGCTCGACACCTCGATGCGCGCCATCATCCGGGCCATCCTCGGCTCGCCCGTCCCGGTCGCCTCCTATGTCGCGCCCAGCGGCGCGCGGGCGGCGAGCGCGGGCACCTTCATCCTCTATGCCAGCCATGTCGCAGCGATGGCGCCCGGCACCAATACCGGCGCCGCCACCCCGGTCCAGATCGGCGGTCTTTCGCCCGGGCCCGACAAGGACCCGCAGAAGAAGACCGCCAATCCGATGGAGGCCAAGGCCGTCAATGACGCCGTCGCCTTCATCCGCTCGCTCGCCGAACTGCGCGGCCGCAACGCCGCCTGGGCGGAGAAGGCGGTGCGCGACGCCGCCAGCCTGTCCGCATCGGCGGCGCTCAAGGCGCATGTCATCGATATCGAGGCGCAGGACAGGTCCGATCTGCTGCGCAAGCTCGACGGCCGCCCGGTCAAGCTGGGCAAGACGACCGTAAAGCTCGACGTAGCGCATCGCCCCGTCGAGGAGATCGCGCCGGACTGGCGGACACGGCTGCTCGCGACGATCACCGATCCCAACGTCGCGCTGATCCTGATGATGATCGGGGTCTATGGCATGTTCTTCGAATTCATGAATCCCGGCGCCTTCCTGCCCGGAACGCTGGGCGCCATCTGCCTGCTGACCGGCCTCTACGCCTTTGCCGCGCTGCCGGTGAATTTCGCCGGCGCCGCGCTCATCCTGCTCGGCATCGGCCTGCTGGTCGCCGAAGCCTTCCTCTTCTCGCACGGCGTGCTGGGCATTGGCGGGATCGTCGCCTTTGCGCTGGGCGCGGCGATGCTGATCGATGCCGAAACGCCGGCCTTCCGCATCTCCTGGTCGCTGATCGCGGGCCTTGCGCTGGCGACCGCCGCCTTCCTGCTGCTGGTCGTGCGCACCGCCATGGCCGCCCGGAAGCGCGCGATCGTCAGCGGCGCGGAGGAACTGACCGGCGCCCGCGGCATCGTGCAGGATTGGGGCGGCGGCAAGGGCCATGTGTTCGTCCACGGCGAACGCTGGTCGGCGGTCGGCCAGGGAGAGTTCGCACAAGGCCAGCCGGTCCGGATCACCCGCCTGTCGGGCCTGACGGTCGAAGTCGAAGGCGATACGCGGTGAAGGAGGTTTAGATGCTGTTGGATCTCGCTTTCTACCTGCCCCCGGTCATCCTGCTGCTGGTCTTCCTGTCGGCGGCGATCCGGATATTGCGCGAATATGAGCGTGGCGTGGTGTTCACGCTCGGCCGCTTCACCGGGGTCAAGGGACCGGGGCTGATCATCCTCGTCCCCTTCATCCAGCAGATGGTCCGCACCGACCTGCGCATGACGGTGCTCGACGTACCGCCGCAGGACGTGATCTCCCGCGACAATGTGTCGGTCAGGGTCAATGCGGTGATCTATTTCCGGATCATCGACCCCGAACGCGCGATCATCCAGGTCGAGGATTTCCTCAACGCGACGAGCCAGCTCGCCCAGACCACGTTGCGATCGGTGCTCGGCAAGCATGAACTGGACGAGATGCTGGCCGAGCGGGACCGGCTCAACAATGATGTGCAGGAAATTCTCGACAGCCAGATCGCCGCCTGGGGCATCAAGGTCGCCAATGTCGAGATCAAGCAGGTCGACATCACCGAAACCATGATCCGCGCGATCGCCCGCCAGGCCGAAGCCGAGCGCGAGCGGCGGGCGAAGATCATCAATGCCGAAGGCGAACAGCAAGCGGCGCAGCATCTGCTGGAGGCGGCCACGATCCTTGGACAGCGACCGGAGGCGATGCAGCTGCGCTATCTCGCCTCGCTGAACTTCATCGCCGGCGACAAGAATTCGACGATCGTCTTCCCCTTCCCGGTCGAATTCGCCCAATGGCTGAAGAGCCAACCCTGACGCGCAAACAGGGCGCGTCAGATGCTGAAGGCGCAATGGCCCGAGCCCGTCTGCAGGCGGCGCCAGTTTTCCGCATTCATATGGACCAGCGTCCTGTGATCGCCACCGTCGAAATAGACGTCCTCATCCGTCATCATGTCGTCGTCTATGATCGTCTTGAGGCCGAAAGCGGCGCCGACCGGCGGGACCGCGCCCGGAGCGCAGTCCGGGAACAAGGCAGCCGTGCTCCCTTCGTCCGCCAAAGCGATATCCTGGGAAAGCCATTGCTTCAAAAAGTCGAAGCCGACATGCTTCGACGCGGGAAGCACGGCGACCATATATCCGTCACGGCCCTGCACCAGCACGCCCTTTGCGACCTGGCGGCCCGGCACATGGGCGGCTTGCGCTGCCTTCGCCGTCTCCACAGCCGGCTCGTGCATGATCTCGTCATATCGCGTGCCGCACAGATCCATGTAACCGCGCAGTTTTTTCGAAATGGTCATGACACCCTCCATGCCCGCCACGCGCGAGCGATGTCTGTTGACGCCGACCGGTTCGGGGATGCCCCCAACAACGGGGAGGCGCATGACGAGCGCGGCTTTCGGCCAACGCCATCACCCCATCATCATTAGCATATCAGCCTGGAACAGCCAATGCCGCCCCGGCCGATTTGCCGTCATGGCAGCCACCGAACGGCGCCCGCGGCCGGCGGAATGCGCCGGCAAGGCGACCGGAAAATTCACGCCTTTCGACCCCATCTAGGATATGATGGGATTTGGCCGTCAATACAGAGACTCGATCCGGCACGATATGCCGGAGAGGTATCGCAATGAGGGGCCCGAAGAGAAAGGCGGAACCCCGGAGGCTGGGGGCAGGCGCGCTTGCCGCGTCGCGGCCGCCTTGCCTCTGGCAAATCTTCGCCTTCAGCCTGCTCCTGCTGTCGGCGCCAGGCATGAGCGGCCCATCCGAGGATGCGGCCGCCGCCTATAAGCGCGGCGATTATGCCAACGCCATGCGCCTCTATCGCCCGCTGGCGGATCAGGGCGACGCACCCGCGCAGACCAGCCTTGGGCGCATGTATCTGCGCGGTCAGGGCGCGAGCCGGGATTACAGGGAGGCGATGAAATGGTTTCGCCGTGCGGCGGCGCTGGGGAGTGCCGACGCGCAGTTCAATCTGGGCGACATCTACCTGCGGGAATATGGCGTCAAACAGGACCTGATAGAAGCCGCGCGATGGTTCACCCGCGCTGCGGAGCAGGGGCATGTGGGCGCGCAATTCACCCTGGCGGTCCTGTACCTGATCGGCCAGGGCGTATCGAAAAGCCAACAGAAGGCTGCCTATTGGTTCGATCGCGCCGCCGCACAGGGCTTTCCCGATGCGCAGGTCGAACTCGGCATCCTGTACGGCACCGGGCGGGGCCTGCCCAAGGATATGGTGACGGCCTATAAATGGCTGACGCTGGGGCAGACCTATGCGCGCACGACGGCGGTCCGCGCGAAGGCGGCTCAATCGCTGGGGCGCCTCTCCAAGGGGATGACGCCGGCCCAGATCGCCGAAGCGCAGCGCCAGGCGCGCGAATGGAAGGCGGTTCCAGCCAAGGGAGGGCGGTCATGACGCCCTCCCCCACTCCTCCGCCGGTCCAGGATGCCGCACCCGCTGAACAGAATAGCCGACGCGGCGGCCGGCGCTATTGGTTCGCCATCCTGGTCGGTCTGGCCAGCCTGGCGCTCACCCTTGGCGCGTGGCGCTGGCTCTCGCACGAGCAGAGCCAGTCGATCGAGACTGAATTCACGCTGCAGGCCGATCAGCGCGCCGAGGGGATCAAGCGGCAATTTGCGACCGAAACGAGCGTCGTCAGGGCGCTGCTCGGCTATTATCAGGGGTCGGAAAATGTCAGCCGGGACGCATTCAAAGCTTTCTCCAAAGTCTATCTGACCGGCCTTTCCAGCCTCGATTCCGTCCAGTGGGTGCCCTATGTCGCGGGCGGCGGCGCGGAAACCTTCCCCATCCTCTATGCCGAATCCTCCTTCGGCAGCGGGGCCGAGATCATCGGGTTCGACTGGGGATCGGACCCGTTTGCGCGGGCGGCCATGATCGCGGCGCGCAGCAGCGGGGAAATCAACGCGGCGGCGCATGTCAAACTGCCGCACATGGCGGATGATGCGCCGCGCATCGCCGTATTCGCGCCCGTCTATGACGGCCCGACCGAAGAGATGACCGTCGACCAGCGGCGCGCGCATTTCAAGGGATTCGTGGTGGCCGTGCTGCGGATCGGCGACCTGATCCAGAGCGCCGTCGATCTCACCCCGCGCGAAGGGGTCGACCTCTATCTGATCGATTCCGCCGCCCCGCCCGCCCAGCGCGTCCTGCTGTCGCTCCTGTCGCCGGGCAGCGAGAAGAAAAGGCGGCCCGGCACCGGCGTCGAAATGGACGCTGAACTGTTCCATTCCAGCTCGCTCGTCATCGGCAACAGCGTCTTCACCATCTACAGCGCCGCGACCCACGCCTTTGGCGCCAAGCGGCTGACATCGACGCCGACCATCGCGCTGGCCGGTGGCCTGGCCGTCACGCTGATCCTGACCATCTACCTCATCTCGCTCGCCAACCAGCGCGCGCGCACCGAACAGGTCGTCGCGCTGCGGACGGCAGAACTGCGCGGCCTCAACGCGCGCCTCGAAGAGCGCACGGCGCAGCTGGTGACGTCCGAGGCCGAACTGCGCGCGGCCAAGGACAAGGCGGAAGAAGCGACGCGGGCGAAAAGCCAGTTCCTCGCCAATATGAGCCATGAGATCCGCACGCCGATGAACGGCGTGATCGGCGCCGCCGAACTGCTCGCCGACACGCCGCTGACGGTGTCGCAGCGCGAATATCTCTACATGGTCAGCCAGTCGGCGGACGCGCTGCTCCACCTTATCAACGATATTCTCGATTTCTCGAAGATCGAGGCGGGCCGGCTGGAACTGGAACATGTCTCCTTCAACCTGCGCGACGAACTGGCCGACACGCTCCAATCCTTCGCCGCGCGCGCGACCGAAAAGCGCATCGAACTCGCCTGCCACGTCGCGCTCGACGTGCCGGATGCGCTGGAGGGCGATCCCTACCGGCTGCGACAGGTGATCATCAACCTTGTCGGCAATGCGCTGCGCTTCACCGACATGGGCGAGGTCGTCGTGGACATCGCGGTCGGCGCGAAGACCGACAAGGAAGCACTGCTGCGCATCGCGGTGAGCGACACAGGGCCCGGCATCCCGCCCGACAAGGAGCAGCTGATCTTCGAGGCTTTTTCGCAGGCGGACTCCTCCTTCACCCGTCGCTATGGCGGCACCGGGCTCGGCCTCACCATCGCGTCGCAACTGGTCCAGCTGATGGGCGGACAGTTGCAACTGGACAGCGCGGTCGGCCGCGGCAGCCGCTTCCACTTCACCATCCCCTTCGCCTTGTCCGATGCCAAGCCGACCGGGCAGCCGGTCGAACAGCCCACCCTGCTGGGACTACCGGTGCTGGTGGTGGACGACAATGCCACCAACCGGCGCATATTGGACGAGATGATCCGTGGCTGGGGAATGAAGCCGATGGCGGTCGACAGCGGACCCCAGGCCCTCGCCGCGCTGCGGAACGCCGCCGGGATCGGCCGCCCCTTCCGGCTGGTACTGCTCGACATGATGATGCCCGAGATGGACGGCTTCGCGGTCGCGCAAGAGATTGCAAAGGGCGACGGGGCGGAGCGGCCGGCGGTGATCATGCTCTCCTCCGCGCACAAGGATGAAATTGCCCGTCGCACCGGGGCGGTCGGGATTTCCGCCTTCCTGCTGAAGCCCGTGCGCCAGTCCGAACTGCTCGATGCCATCTTCGCGGTGATGAAGGTGACGGTGGCCGAAGAGACTCACCCGCCCGAGCCTGTGCCCGATCACCAGACCCCGCTCCATGTGCTGGTGGCGGAGGACAATAGCGTCAACCAGCGGCTTGCGCTGCGGCTGCTGGAAAAGCGCGGGCATCGGGTGAAGATCGTCGGCAACGGCGCGCAGGCGATCGAGGCGCTGGCGCAGGACGATTTCGATGTCGTGCTGATGGACGTGCAGATGCCCGAGATGGACGGATTCCAGGCGACCGCGGCCATCCGCGAACAGGAACGCGCGTCAGGCGATCATATGCCGATCATCGCCATGACGGCGCATGCGATGCGCGGCGATCGCGAACGCTGCCTGGAAGCGGGCATGGACGATTATATCTCCAAGCCGCTTAGGGCGGAGGATTTCTACCAGGTGGTGGAAGGCCGGTTCGCGGCTGCCGCGAAATTTGAGGACAAGGAAGGGCCGGCGACATGAGCACGCTTCTTGACTGGACCAGGGCGCTTCAAAATGCCGACGGCGACGAGGAGTTGCTGATCGAGCTGGCGGGCGTCTTCATCGACGAAGGGCCCGAGATGATGCGGCAGGTCCGCGCCGCGATCGATGCCCGGGACGCGCGGGAGCTTCAGCGCGCCGCGCACAGCCTGAAAGGCTCGGCCCATATCTTCGCCGCATCCGCCGCCACCGACGCGGCCTTCCGGCTGGAAGCCATGGGCGCGGAGGGCAATTTCAAGGATGCGGCGGACGGCTGGTCGATCCTGCGGTTCGAGATCGACGGGCTGCTCGGCGCGCTCAGGGAGCGCGTCAGCGGCCAGAGTTCGGACGCCGCCCGCAACGAACATAATTCGTAAGGAAGGGGTGAACGGCCATGGCGAAGCAACGCATCACCGTCCTGCTGGTCGAAGACAATCCGGTCTATTCCCGCCTGATCCAGAAACTGCTCGCCCGTTCCGAGCATCAGCATTACGACGTGGCCGTCGCGGGGACTCTGGAAAGCGCGATCGAGCGGCTGGCGGTCGGCGGCATCGACGTGGTCCTGCTGGACCTGATGCTGCCCGACAGCGCGGCGCTCGACACCTTCTACCGCCTGCGCGCGCACGACATGCGCACCCCCATCATCATCCAGAGCGCGATGGACGATGTCGGCCTCGCCAGCAAGGCGGTCGAGGGCGGCGCGGAGGACTATCTGCTCAAGGACGGCATCAGCAGCGCCACCCTGACCCGGTCGATCCATTATGCGATCGAGCGCACCCATGCGCGCGGGGCGGAATGGTCCTCCTCCATGCTCCACCTCGCGCAGCAGCAGTTCCTGAAAGCCGCCTATATCGCCGGGCTCGATCCCAATATCCGCCAACGCCTGCTCTTCCCCGAAAAGACGCAGATCGCCGCCCTGCCCTTCAAGCGCGACGGCACCGACCAGGTCGAAACCGTTTTCGCCTATCGGGTGCAGCATGTGCTGACCATGGGGCCGACCAAGGGCGGGTTGCGCTACCATCCCGACGTCAGCCTGGGGGAGGTCGCCGCGCTTTCGATGTGGATGACCTGGAAATGCGCGCTCACCAAACTCCCCTTCGGCGGCGCCAAGGGCGGCGTCCGGGTCGATCCCGCGGAACTCAGCAAGAATGAGCTGGAGCGGCTCACCCGCCGCTATACCTCAGAGTTCATCGGCATGATCGGCGCCGACAAGGACATTCCCGCGCCCGACATGGGGACCGACGCGCAGATCATGGCCTGGATCATGGACACCTATAGCGAGCATGTCGGCTATGCGGTCCCGTCGGTTGTGACGGGCAAGCCGGTCGTGCTCGGCGGCTCGCTCGGCCGTAATGAGGCAACCGGGCGGGGCCTTGCCTATCTGGTCGGGGAGACCTGCCGGCAGATCGGGCTCGACCTCAACGGTGCGACCGCCGTCGTCCAGGGCTTCGGCAATGTCGGGGTGCATGCGGCAACCTTCCTGGCAGAAGCAGGCGCCAAGATCATCGGCATCAGCGACGTCAGCGCCGCGCTGCACAACCCCAATGGCCTGCCGATCGACAAGCTCAAGGACCATGTGCGGCAGCATCGCCAGCTGTTCGGCTGCCCTTATGGCGAGATCATTCCCGGCCGCGACCTCCTGGAACTGCAATGCGACATTCTCGCGCCTTGCGCCTTGCAGAACCAGATCACCGCGGAGAATTCGACCCGGATCAACTGCAGGATCGTGGCCGAAGGCGCCAACGGTCCTACGACCCTGGAAGCCGACGACATGCTGGACGCGCGCGGCATCATCGTGCTGCCGGACATATTGTGCAACGCCGGGGGCGTCGTCGTATCCTATTTCGAATGGGTGCAGGGCCTGCAGAACCTCACCTGGCCGCTGGAGGAGATCAACAGCCGCATGCGCGACATATTGACCGACGCGCTCGCCCGCACCCAACGCCGCGCCCAGGCGGAAAAGGTCGACATGCGCACCGCCGCCATGATCGAGGCGTTGAGCCGCGTCGGCGCGGCCAATCACCTGCGCGGATTGTTCCCGTAAGCGGCCTGTCGCGCCGGCCCCGGATCCTCAATCGCGCGTGGTTGCGAGCCAAATGATGTGCGTGACATGCTCTTCGCCGGCAAAGGCCGGAATGCTCACCTCTTCGACGGCAAAGCCGGCCTGGCCGAGACGATCGACAAAGTCATCATCCGTATAGGCGGACCATATCGCAAGGATGCCGCCGGGCTTCAGCGCATCACGCGCCGCCCGCAGTCCCCAATTGCAGTAGAGCCGTTCGTTGGGAAGATGGATCATCCCGTCCGGCCCGTTGTCCACGTCCAGCAGGATGGCGTCAAATCCCTCCTTCTCCCGCACGATCACGTCATGAACATCGGCCATTTCAAGCGACAGGCGGGGATCGACGAGATAGTCGTGGAACAGATGGGCCAGGGGTCCCCTGGCCCATTGCACAATTTCAGGTACAAGTTCGGCCACCGTGACCGCAGCCGTGGACGACAGCGACGCAAGCGCCGCCCCCAGCGTAAACCCCATGCCGAGGCCGCCGATGAGGATGCGGGCTTCGCGATTGGACAATCGCTGGCTGACCAATGTGGCCAGCGCTTCCTCCGAGTGCCGAACCTGGTTGCCCATAAGTTCATCGTCACCGAACCGGATCGAATAGTCGTCACCGCGGCGCCACAGCTTCAATTCGCCGCCATCGGGAAGGTTCGCGGTGTCGACCAGTTCTACAGGGATTGTCTCACCGTCGTCAGGCACTGCCAACATCGCCATTCCTTGTCTCCGTCAACAATGTCAGCGGGTCGTATATTGACCGGGTTCGGCCTTGAACGTATCACGGGCGAAGTTACGGACTGCCGTCGCCGACTTGAACGTCTCCTCCTGCAGATGGGACGTCACCAGCGGATAGCCTTGAGAATTATAGCGGGTCTCCCGAACCGTGAGCCGAAAATTCCCATCTTCATCCTTGGTGATCAAATAGGGGCGGACTGCTTCTCGGCTCATGGAAACTCCTGACTGTAGTTTGGAAGGCGGCAGCGCAGATGCTCTGCCGGGAGATGACGGTCAGCCCAACATCCCCAGGACGATGCGCTTCAACTCACTGGTCGACAGGGTCGGCACCAGGGCAGCTGGCCGCGCCTCAATCTTGCGAAAGGGCAGCGAAAGCGTTGCGCGCTTATCGGCTTTGGAAAATATATTCATCAGATAGTCCTCGCGGCACAGGCCGCGTCATATATGTCAGTTTGTACCGAGCAGCCCGTGATCGGGCGCATTCGGCGATAGTGGCGACGGAAATGCTGTCGCGCATGTCGGGGAAGGTCCTGTTAGCCCGGATGTCGGCAGGCAGATGCGGGCGGCCGAAGCCGCCTCGCGCCCGATTTTCAGGCAGGCTGGAGATTGGTTGCCGACGCCTTGCCGCGCTGATCCGTTTCCAGCGTATAGGATACCCGCTGGTCCTTTTCGAGCGTGCGCATGCCGGCGCGTTCGACGGCGGAGATGTGCACGAAGGCATCGTTGCCGCCGCCCTCCGGGGCGATGAAGCCATAGCCCTTGTCGGCGTTGAAGAATTTGACGGTTCCGGTGATCATATTGGAAATCCTTGTCCAAGTTTCATGGGAACGCGCGACAATTCGCGCATTCCGGCTTCAAGAGGCAAATGTGGGACAAAGGAGAGCCGAGGCGGCCCAATATCCGTCGAAACGCGACGTTCAGCGGAAGCCTGATAGCACAAAACGATCCAAACGCCAAATCCGGATGAAGGCTTTGCCGCTGACGGCGCGCGATGGGCGGCAACCGGACGGCTTCCTGCTCCCGATTATCGGGCTGCCCAAGCGCCCGAGATGATGTAAACGGTCCGGGATGGTGCATGCGAAACAAGCGCGGGCGATGGATGCGCCGGACTGGTTCCGATCGGCCCTGGCGGTGGTCGAAAGCGCCACCGTGCCGATGGACGGCGTGCCGATCGACGCGCTCTCCTGGGGGCCGCCGCTGCCACTGATCGATCGGATCGGCGCCGTCCTGGATCGCTGGAGCCACCAGGCATGACGCAGGCGGCGGTCGGACACTCGCCCTTTTCCTTCCCGCTGTTCCGCGCGGTCTGGACCGCCACGCTGGTCTCAAATTTCGGCGGCATGATCCAGACGGTCGGCGCATCGTGGATGATCGTCTCGCTCGGCGGATCGGTGGCCATGGTGGCGCTGGTCCAGACATCCTCGTCGCTGCCGGTCATGCTGCTCTCGCTCGTCGCCGGCGCGCTGGCCGACAATTTCGACCGGCGGCGGCTGATGCTCGCGGCGCAATGCATCATGATGAGCGCATCGCTCCTGCTCGCCATCGGCGCCTGGGCGGGACTGCTCACGCCCTGGCTGCTGCTGGCCTTCACCTTTCTGATCGGCTGCGGCAACGCCCTGCGCGCGCCCGCCTGGCAGGCGTCGGTCGGCGACATGGTGCCCCGCCCTGCGATCCCCGCCGCGGTGGCGATGAACAGCATGGGCTTCAACCTGGCGCGCACGGCCGGCCCAGCGGCGGGCGGCGCCATCGTCGCCGCAACGGGCGCGGCAACCGCCTTCCTGTTGAACGCGCTGAGCTATATCGGCCTGATCGCGGTGCTCGCCCGGTGGCAGCCGCCCGAGCAGGAGCGCCGTGGCCCGCGCGAGCCGATCGGTGAGGCGATGATGGCGGGCATCCGCTATGTCCGCATGTCCGGCGCGATCCGCCGCGCCGTCTGGCGCACCTTCCTGTTCGGTCTGGCCGCGAGCGCGATTCCGGCGATGATCCCGCTCGTCGCGCGGGACCTGGTGCAGGGTGGCCCGCTCACCTATGGCTTCCTGCTCGGCGGATTCGGCACCGGCGCGGTGTGCGGCGCGCTGGGCACGCGCCGGCTGCGCGCGCACCTTTCGGTCGAGCAGATCGTCCGTTGCGGCGCCATCGCGCTCAGCATCGGCGGGGCGGTCAGCGCGGTCAGCTCCAGCGTCGCGCTCACGCTGGCGGCGATCGCTCTAGCCGGGGCGGGATGGATCGTCAGCATGTCCACCTTCAATGTCTGCGTCCAGCTCGACTCCCCACGCTGGGCGGTGGCGCGGACCATATCGATCTATCAGGCCGCGATGTTCGGCAGCCTTGCGCTTGGCAGTTGGATCGTGGGCATGGTCGCGGACCGCAGCAGCGTCGGCGAAGCGCTGCTGGCAGCCGCAGCGTTGCAACTCCTGTCGGTCCTGGCGGGGCTGCGTTGGCCGTTGGAGGCGGATGGCAGCACCGACCTTGAACCCTTTACGCGCTGGCGTGAACCCAATCTGGCCCTGCCCGTCGAAAGCGTCAGCGGGCCGGTAGCGATCCTGATCGAATATCGTATCGAGCCTGCCAATCAGACACCCTTTCTGACGGCGATGAAGGAGCGGCGCCGCATCCGGCTGCGCGACGGCGCCCGCGACTGGTCGCTCGCGCAGGATGTGAGCCATCCGGCACTGTGGATCGAACGCTTTCGGGTGTCGAACTGGGCCGCCTATATCCGATATCATGAGCGCAGGACGAAGGCGGACACGGGCATCAGCGAAGCGATCCGCGCTTTATCGATTGGGGAACCTACCGTCCATCGGCTGATCGAAAGACCGCTGACGTCGCGCTCCACCCAGCAAGAACCCGTATATGTGGAAGTTTGAAGCCCACGTGACCCGGCCCGAAAGCGGCGGGGCCGCGCAATGCCGCGCGGCCCCGTTTTTTTACTTCATCGTCGGGATGACGAAGCTCTGGTCGACCACCGCGCCGCCGGTCGGCCAGCGCTGCGTGATCTTCTTGGTGCGGGTGTAGAAGCGCACCCCGTCCAGGCCATATTGGTCGAGATCGCCGAAGCCCGAGCGCTTCCACCCGCCGAAGCTGTGATAGGCGACCGGGACCGGGATCGGGATGTTGATGCCCACCATGCCGACCTCAACCTGCGCCGCGAACTTGCGGGCATAGTCGCCGTTGCGGGTGAAGATGGCGACGCCATTGCCGTACTGATGCTTGCTGGGATAGCTCAGCGCTTCCTCGAACGTCTCGGCGCGCATGATCTGGAGCACGGGGCCGAAAATCTCGTCCTGGTAGCTCTTCATCTGCGGCGTGACGCGGTCGATCAGCGTCGGCGCCAGGAAGAAGCCCTCTTCATAGCCCTGGAGCGAGAA